>NZ_CP010515.1:0-307809 GCF_003431325.1 Acidilobus sp. 7A
GGAGGATATTCCCATGATAGTGGGCAGGATATTCAGCGACAGGAGGGTCTTCGAGGAGACCTACGTGCCGAGGACGCTGCCAGTTAGGGACCAGGAGGCCGAGACCCTCCTGAGCAGGTACACGTCGCGCTTCAGCGAGGGCCCAGGGGCCACTGATGTAACCGTGATATATGGTTCAATAGGAAGGGTTGGCATAGGGAAGACAACGCTAGCTAAGTATGTAGCGTACTCGCTTCAGGAGCACTTGAGGGGCAGGGGCGTCATCCTGAGGCCTGTCTACATAAACGTCTATGGGGCCCCCAGCATACACCAGATGCTCTCGAGCGTTGTCTCAGAGCTAGGCGTTAACATACCTGTCAGGGGCACCGCTGCCATAGAGATGTTAAAGGCCATAACCGACTACCTCTACATAAAGGACTCCTACGCGCTCGTGGTCCTTGACGAGTTCCAGTCCCTCCTCATGTCAAACAGGTTGAGCAACGAGGACCTCTACATGCTGCTCAGGGTCTACGAGGAGATACCGCCTAAGGACAACGTGAACAGGCTCAACTTCCTCCTGGTTTCGCAGGACTTCAGGGTTCTGAGCTACATGAGGGAGAGGATACCCCAGGTCGAGTCGCAGATAGGCTTCAAGGTCTACCTAAAGCCGTACTCCGCTGAGGAGCTGAGGGCAATTCTTGAGCAGAGGGCGGCCCTGGGCCTCGTGGACAGCGCGTGGAGCGACGACGTAATAGGCATGATAGCTGACTACTACGGCTACTCTGAGAGAGGGGGAGGAGGGGACGGGAGCGCCAGGAGGGCAATACTCACCCTCAGGATGGCGGCAGAGATGGCTGAGGCCGAGGGGGCCTCCAGGATAACGGAGGAGCACGTGAGGAGGGCCATAAGCGCTGACGCTATATCAAACATACCGCTTGAGGTCATGAGGTCCCTCAACCTCCATGAGCTTCTGATACTTATGGCGGTCTCAACACTGATAGCCACGAGGGGCGGCTGGCTCTCGACGGGTGAGGTAAAGGGAGAGTACGAGAGCCTTGCCAGGGCCTACGGCGAGGAGCCCAGGAGGCACACGCAGTTCTACGAGTACCTCAAGGAGCTCTCAAACGCCGGCCTGCTCGAGGCGAGGGTGAGCAACCTGCCGCAGAGGGGCAGGACCACGATGGTGAGGCTGCCGCCTGAGATACCCGCTGACAGGCTGAGGGAGGTCGTGGAGTCAATAATCATGGACAGGGCGGGAGGGCCTAAGGTGCCCCAGTGAGGTGGTCTTCATTGAGGGCCGAGGACATCCTCTCCAGCAAGGGGAGGGTCAAGGTCCTCAAGGTCCTGCTCAGCGAGGGGCAGGCAAACATAACGAGAATAGTCAAGGAGTCTGGGCTGAACCACAGGCTCGTTGAGAGGCACCTGGAGGAGCTCGTCAGAATGGGCATAGTGCAGGAGAGAAGGTATGGCAGGCTGAGGATGTTCATGGTTGATCTCAGGGACCCCAAGGTAAGTGGACTGAGCGAGGTGCTCAGGCAGCTGGAAAGCCTCTGAGCCAGACCTTAAAGCCCTCCCCTTCACCTAAGCCCTGGCGAGAGCATGGCTCACATGGTTGACGTTACTCAGAAGCCGGTGATCTACAGGGAGGCCGCGGCCTCAGGGGAGATAGTTCTGAGGCCCGAGACCGTGAGGAGGATAAGGGAGGGCAGGGTTGAGAAGGGCAACGTCGAGGCGGTGGCGTCAGTCGCCGCAATAATGGCAGCCAAGGACTCCTCCAAGATCATACCTCTGGCGCACCCAATACCTATAACGGGCGTCGACGTCAGCTTTGACTACACCGAGAGCTCCGTCAGGGTTAGGGTAACCGTTAGGACTAAGGCTGAGACGGGCGTTGAGATGGACGCCCTCGCGGGCGTCATGGCCGGCCTCCTTGCCATCTGGGACATGGTGAAGGCCTATGAGAAGGACGAGCACGGCCAGTACCCGGTGACCTCAATAAGGAACGTCGTGGTGGAGTCAAAGCTGAAAGGTCAGCCTGGGGGCAGCAACTCCTATAGCCCGTGAGGTGCTGCAAAAGTACAAGGATGTTTATTCCCTGGCGTCAGGCATGAAGCGGGGGTGCGAAGTGAGGGTCCACGACGCGCTTAGAAAGGCATTCACTAAGTACAACGCCTATGCCGACCCCTTCACCCTGATGGAGATAGAGAACTTCGTAACAGCGGCCCTCAAGGACGGCCCTGAGAGCAGCAGCATGAGGACACTCGTAGACAACCTTGAGGTCATCCTTAGGAGGTCTGAGGACCCAGACGCGGAGGGTAAAGCCAGGCAGATAGCGGAGTACGTGATTCAGCTCTGCTCCTCAGGGTGCAGCTGATGAGCCTCAACAGGAACTCCTTGGCGGCCCTCCTGGCTGGAGGGGAGCCGCTCGTAATACACCACTGGGACGCCGACGGAGTAACCTCGGCAGTAACGATAGCACAGTTCGTGGGGCGGGGCGTCTCCTTCCTTGTGCCCCCCTTCACCTACAGGCCCAAGGCAGACTTCATGAACGTAGTTGCTGGGCTGTCAGCTGACAAGGACCTTGTGCTAGTGGTGGATTACAACGTTCAGCCCGAGGTCTATGCCTCGATAGTGGCGGCCGCAGCCGGTAAGCCGGTCGTAGTCATCGATCACCACGTGTCGGCCTACCCTAGGGTCGCCAACTTTTACTATTACAACCCTGCGGCCGAGGGCGACCCCATGGGCCTGTGGCCGAGCGCGGCCCACGTGATAGCGGATGCCCTGGGGTTCTACGACCCCATGCTGATAGCTGTAAGCATTTACGGCGACCTGTGGGAGGAGGCCCTGAACAACAGGGTCTACAGGGCCTACATGAACGAGCTGGGCCTTGACGTTGAGAGGGACTCAGGCCTCATAAGGGAATGCGCCATGCAGCTCTGGGCCTCGGAGGCTGCAAGGCTTACTGACGTCATAGGTGGCCTGGCCTACTCACTAGCATATGGCGGCGTCGACCCATGTCAGGCCATACTCAGCGACCCAAGGATGACAAACGCCAGGGAGGCCGTGGAGGCTGACATGAGGAGGGCTATCAACGACGCCGAGAGGGGTGAGGCGCTGGGCGGCAGGGTAATGATATATGGAATAAAAGCAAGCTACAGGGTGACAGGCATGATAGCCAGGCAGCTAGCGAGGCAAAACCCAGGTAAGGCGGTGGTGGTTTACTCGCTTGAGGGCGGCGTCGGCAAGGTCTACGTCAGGGGGCTTAGGGACTCAAGGCCTCTCATAGAGCGGCTTCGCTCAAAGGGCCTCAGCGCAGGTGGCAAGAGCCAGCTGGGCAACAATGTCGTCTCCCTCGAGGTGCCCCAGGAGTCCCTTGACGTCACCGTAAAGGAGGTCATAAGGTCCATGGAGGAGCTCGCTGGGTCCATACTCCTGGCCTAAATAATGTCAGTTATAAGTGACGCGAGGAGCCTAAGCGAGTTCGCAGGGCTTCTTACGAGCGCCCTTAGGGCGCCGTAGTAGGCCCTCCAGCTCCTGGCAGACTCTCTGAACAGGCTGAAGTGAATGTCATAGTCCACCTTGCCTGAGACCTCCTCGGCCAGCCCTGACGACGTGGCAGCGTAGACGAGGAGGTCAACAGCCTCGGGGCGTGAGTGAAGGAGCTTTGACATGTGGTAGCTCCTCCTCAGCCCCCTGTTAACGCTCTTCACAGAAGCCTCAAGGGCGTCAGCGACGCTGATTCCTTTGGCTATCATCCGCTGGGCCATCCTTGAGGCTGCCGCAGAGGGGTACAGCCCGCCGCCCGTGAGCGGCTTGTTCATGGAGGCGGCGTCCCCAACGACAACTACCCTGCCGAGCCTCACCTTATCTGACGGCGGGCCAGTTATTATGGGGCCCCCATACGTCTTCACGATGTCACCTTCTACATTGTGGGCCTTCATGGCCTCCCTGAGCTTTGCAGCTAGGACGCTGGGGCGTCTCGACGCCGTGCCGACGACGCTCACGGACCTCAGGGTCACCCTCCATGAAAAGAAGCCATCCGAGGTAGTTTCATCAAACTTCGCCTCAAAGTCAGGGCTTCCGCCGTCCTCGGCCTCTGCATTGACGCCATAAGTCACCTCTCCGTTAAAGCCTATTCCAAGCTGTCTCCTGGCGGTTCCGTTGAAGCCCTCTGCGAGGATCACGACGTCATAGCTTTTGCCTAGGGGGAGGACAGTTCCATCCGGGAGGGGCCTGGTCTTCACGCCGTCTATGAACTTAACGCCCTCGGCCTCTGCCCCCTCAAGCATGAGCTCCTCCAGCCTCACCCTGTTCAGCTTCACTATGGGCTGCGAGGCCCTGAGCCTGAGGGAAAGCCTTGGACCTGATATCACGAAGCTCTCTATGACCCCCAGCTCTGACTTGAGGGCAGGGCCGCCTATCATCTCCTCTGTGGCCCTTGATATGAGGCCAGTGCAGTGCTCAGGGAAGCCGACCCTTCTGTGCTCCTCAAATAGGTCAACGTTGACTCCAGCCTGCGCCAGTGCCGTGGCAAACATCAGGCCTGAGAATCCTGCTCCTATTACAGCCGCCCTCAAGCCCTGGACCTGCAAGTGCGCGCGCACTCGCAATAGCTAAAAATTCAGATGCTCACCTGCCCTCGGGTCAAAGTTGAGCGCGCATGATATTAGCGTAGCCTTTGAGAAGATGGACTCCTACGCAGGGCCCCTGACAATAGTCAACTTGCGGAGGCTTGAGGAGAAGGGGCTGGCTAAGGTCAGCGAGATGCCATACTCAATAAGGGTGCTGCTTGAGAACATAGTCAGAAACTATGACGGCTTCATAGTGAGGGACGAGGACCTCGAGACAATATTCAACTGGAAGGAGAGCGCCGGTAAGGTTGAGATGCCCCTTCTGCCCGCGAGGGTCGTCATGCAGGACCTCACCGGCGTCCCGGCTGTAGTGGACCTGGCGACTATGAGGGACCAGTTCACCAAGATGGGCTATGACCCAAACCTTGTCAACCCCCTAATACCTGTTGACCTGATAATAGACCACAGTGTTCAGGTAGACTACTACGGCACCGCCCTGGCGCTCAAGAAGAACATGGAGAAGGAGTTCGAGAGGAACTCCGAGAGGTACAGGTTCCTGAAGTGGGCTCAGAAGTCCTTCCAGAACCTGAGGGTCGTGCCGCCTGGCAAGGGCATAATACATCAGATAAACCTTGAGTACCTTGCAAAGGTGGTCTGGGTAGGAAACGACAGGCGCAGGGGCCTTATGGCGTATCCCGACAGCGTGCTCGGCACCGACAGCCACACGACGATGATAAACGGCCTCGGCGTGCTGGGCTGGGGCGTCGGCGGCATAGAGGCGGAGGCTGTCATACTTGGCCAGCCCTACTACATGCTAGTGCCCCCAGTCGTCGGGGTTAGACTGGTCGGCAAGCCTAAGGAGGGGGTAACGCCAACCGACATAGTGCTCTACATAACGGAGCTGCTCAGGAAGGCTAACGTCGTCGGCAAGTTCGTTGAGTTCTTTGGCCCAGGCCTCAAGTACCTGAGCGTCCCTGACAGAGCCACAATAGCAAACATGGCCCCAGAGTACGGGGCTACAATGGGCTACTTCCCGATTGACGGGGTCACTGTAAACTACCTGGTGCAGAGCGGCAGGGACCCGAGGCACGCGGCCTTTGTCGAGGAGTACGCCAAGAGGGTCGGCCTCTGGTATGACGAGAGCGCTCCTGAGCCCTCCTACAGCCAGGTCATAGAGGTCAACCTGAGCAACGTGGAGCCAGCCATAGCGGGGCCTGCCCACCCAGAGGACAGGATACCACTCGCATCAGCCAAGGAGGAGCTCACGTCGATCATGGAGTCCTATGTCAAGTCCCAGGGAAGGCAGAGGAAGTCAGCAAAGCTCATCATAGACGGCGAGACCTACGACGTCGGCGACGGCATGGTAATAATAGCTGCCATAACCAGCTGCACTAATACCAGCAACCCGACTAACCTAATAATGGCAGGTCTGCTGGCCAAGAAGGCCGTTGAGCGCGGCCTGAGGTCTAAGCCGTGGGTTAAGACGAGCAACGCCCCAGGCAGCAGGGTCGTCACGACCTACCTTGAGAGGCTCGGCCTGATGCCCTACCTTGAGGCCCTTGGCTTCCACATAACTGGCTACGGCTGCACTGTCTGCATTGGCAACACTGGCCCGCTGAGGAAGGAGGTCGAGGACTTCATAAAGGCTGAGAAGGTTTACACAGCTGCAGTGCTCAGCGGTAACAGGAACTTCGAGGGCAGGATACACCCGCTGGCCTCAGGGGCCTTCCTGGCGTCGCCCCCGCTCGTCGTCGCCTACGCCCTGGCTGGCAGGATAGACATAGACTTCAACAGGGAGCCCATAGGCTACGACCCCAACGGCGAGCCCGTGTACCTCAAGGACATATGGCCCTCTGCTGAGGACGTCGCTAAGTACGTGCAGGGAGCCCTCGACCCAAAGGAGTTCCAGGAGAAGTACAGCGACGTGTTTGAGGGCACGGAGGAGTGGATAAAGCTCGAGGCCCCGGCCAGCCCGACGTTCCAGTGGGACCCAAACAGCACCTATCTAAAGAGGCCGCCGTTCTTCGAGGGCATGACTGAGAGCCCGGAGCCGCTCAAGGACATAAGGGGCGCCAGGGTGCTCATTTATGCCCCAGACAGGATAAGCACGGACCACATAAGCCCCGCCGGGGCCATAAGCCCGAGCTCAAAGGCGGGTCAGTACCTCATGAGCCTTGGGGTGAAGCCCGAGGACCTCAACACGTGCGGCAGCAGGAGGGGCAACCACGAGGTCATGATGAGGTGCACTTTCGACAACCCCAAGTTCAAGAACCTGCTGACGCCTGACAAGGTGGGAGGCTACACAATATATTGGCCCACCAAAGAGGTCATGCACGTCTTTGACGCAGCCGTGAAGTACAGGCAGGCCGGCATACCAGTGATAGTGCTTGGCAGGGCGCAGTACGGCGTGGGGAGCAGCAGGGACTGGGCCGCGAAGGGACCGTACCTGCTGGGCGTCAAGGCCGTCATAGCTAAGAGCTTTGAGAGGATACACAGGAGCAACCTTGTCGGCATGGGCATAGTGCCTATAGAGTTCACGTCAGGTGAGGGACCCGATGAGCTAGGCCTCGACGGGAGCGAAACCTACGACATCATAGGGCTCTCAGACCTGACCCCTGGGAAGATACTTACCATAAGGGCCACCAAGCCCGACGGCAGGGTTATAGAGTTTAAAGCGAAGGCCAGGGTCGACACACCAATAGAGGTCGAGTACATAAGGCACGGCGGCATACTGCACTACATGCTCAGGAAGCTGGCGGAGGAGGCCAAGGAAAAGGGAGGCAAACGTTAGACATCATAAAACTCTTCGGGCCTTTTTCAAGTCTAAACATAAGGAAGTAAGGGTGGGGGCATGGAAGCCTTACAAAACAGCTCTTTTTGATGAAAGTATAGGGTGATCTCTCCTAGGAGCTTCGTCCTCTAGAGCTATCACCCCCACTTATGTGGGACAACAGGAGCTTAAATACTCTTCCACATATGCCGCTCTGAGAGTGCCGTGCCCGCATCTCCTTAGCGCGCTGACCCTGGGCCTGCCGCCAACAATGTTGAGTATAATTGCGTTAGAAGAAGCCAATAAAGTAAACCACGAGGCCGTTTACAACTGAAAAGCCTCGCCTTTTAAGGCGGGATGACCAGAAAAGCCTATAAGGCCCTGTTTTCCTGGTAGTAGTTAGGTGGTAGTGATTGTAAAGCTGCGGTGCCCGCACTGCGGCTACGTCTGGGACTACAAGGGAAAGAAGATGTACTACGCCACCTGCCCCAACTGCCTGAGGAAGGTAAACATTCAGAAGAACAGGGTGGAGTGAATGCTCACGGGCGGTGAGGGAGCGCTAACCGTGACCGTGAGGATGAAGGTTAGCCCCGAGCCCGAAAGCCAGCAGGCCTTGCTGGACCTAATGAGGAGGTACAGGGACGCCCTCAACTACTCGGTAAGGACGCTGATAGCGAGCAGGGCCCTGAGCCTCACTAAGGCCCACAGGCTCCTGTACAGCACCCTGAGGGAGAGGTACGGCCTGCCAGCCAGGGTCGCCCAGGACTGCTACAGGGAGGCCATAGCCATAGCCAGGTCGTGGCTTAAGAACCCGAGAAGGGGCAGTACGCCCACAGTTAAGGGCCTGAGTATGTGGCTGACGCACGGACTGGGCTACAGGGTCAAGGGCGACCACGTGGAGCTGGCAGGGAGTTACAGGCTCAGAGTCATCGGCTGGGACAGGAGGTATGACGACTTCCCTAATAGGGAGGCCAGGCTCGTATTTAGGGACGGCAGGTTTGACCTTTATGTAGCTAAGCGTGTGCCTAGGCCAGCAAAGTACGCCCCTAAGGGGGTGCTTGCCGTTGATGTAAATGAGAGGCAGATAGTCGTGGGCAACTCAAGCGTTGAGCAAAGGATAGAGACGCCCGTTGAGAGGGCCCTGCGCTACAGGAGGCTTGCTGAAAGGCTTCAGGGGAAGTACTCCTCCCCCAAATACAGCGCCTGGCGCAGGAGGAGCGGCGTAAGGAGGAGGGTAAGGCACTTCCACAGGAAGGCCAGGAACATCATAGAGGACTGGGCCAGGAGGACGGCTCATATAATCGTGTCGCTAGCAAAACAAAGCCAGCTGGCGGTAGCCAGGGAGGACCTCACGGGGCTGGTGGAGAGCCTAAGGGAGCTCCCGAAGAGCCATAGGACCGCCCTAATTGCGCTCGGCTACAGGAGGCTGGGGTTCTGGTTAGACTGGCAGGCCGAGAAGGGCGGCGTGCCGCTGTTCGTAGTTGAACCCGCTGGCACATCCTCAACGTGTCCAAGGTGCGGTACTAAGCTAGTGGAGGTTGGCTATCGCAGGCTCAGGTGCCCTAACTGCGGCCTTGAGGCCGACAGGGACAGCATAGCCGTGCTTAACATTGAGGGGAGGGCGCTTGGCAAGATGGGGGGATCTCTGGCCTCCCCGACTGCCCCCCAAATGACAACAGCATAGCCGTGCTTAACATTGAGGGGAGGGCGCTTGGCAAGATGGGGGGATCTCTGGCCTCCCCGACTGCCCCCCAAATGACAGATGTAAGCCCGAACAGATGGGGGGAACCTGTGAACCGCCCTAAGGGAACCCTCGCCCTTTAGGGCGGGGAGGAGGTCAGGCTAACCACGACCGTAGCTATAAGCATGGCCAGGGGCGCGGCCTCGCCTGCAAGTATAATCGTGGCCGTCCCAAACATAAGCAACGATATAAGGGGCGCCGGCCCCCAAATGAGAGAAAGAAAAGAAGAGCTCTCAAAGGCCTAGCTTCCCACTACGCTTCTCCTTGTTTTAGTAGAAGCTCAATCTTTGAACCTGACACTGGCGATGACCACCTACACGGCCTCCACTTATGTCACGTACAGCTTCTCAGAGTTTGACTTCGCACTGTACGGGCTTGCCATGGAGCTTGTCGGGCTGGTGGAGGCCCTGTGGTGGGTTTTAGAAGGCTATGATGTGAGAATGAGGTCAACGGATTCTCTATCAGCGATACCGTCAAAGCCATCCTATAGGCCGCTGTCATGAAAAGGGTTTTTGATGAAGTAATTGTTACATAAGTTTAAAGGGTTTGTTTTCTGTGTGCAATATGTGGGATACCTGCGTTGGAGTCCTCGAACTACTTAGAGCTGCTAGACTACCAGGACGACGGCATAGCCATTAAGGTATGGGACGAGGCGATTAAAAATCTGACATCTAAGGAAGTTAGGGCTAAGGTAATGGCTCACCGCACAAGGATCCTCTCGATGCTCTCCTCGAGCAGTTTGCAGGTCAGAATGGCCGCCTGGCTTATTGCGGTGACCCTGCTCAGGGAGGGGCTCCTGAGCGATGATGTGCTGAGGCCCCTGGGAAGTTATTATATAGAGGCGCTGAAGTCTATAGGGCCCGATGACTACTCAAAGGCTATATTTGTCTCCGTGGCCCCTGAGCTGATTTTAAGAGGTATAATAAGCAGGGATGAGGTCAAGTCGGCCAGCGATGCCATATGGAGGCTGGTCGACAGGATGGGGGCCGATCTCCCCCAGCTAGCTCATGTAGTGGAGGAGCTGCTCAGGATCGGCGCGCTTTCAAGGAAGGGTCGGCCCAGCAAAGTCAGAGTCCTAAGCGACGATGCCATAATTCTTTAAGTCTCACTAAACTTTTTAACCTCCCCTAAACCTGCTATAAGAGCAGGCAGGTGATCCTCCAGAGTTGAAACGACGAAAGTCAGGGAAGTTCATGTATGTAGCCCAGGGCCTGGCGGTACTCACATCGCTGGCCTGGGTCTTGGCGTCGCATCACGCCTACCTGGGAGAGTTGGTAGGAGCCCTTGGAATATCAATGATAGATGACGTAGTCATAGCTACCGTTCCCCTGCTAATTAAGGCCCTGAAGGCCATAGGGGCAGTTAAAGGGTCAAGCTCTGCCTGAGCTTAAGTCCCTCCATATGGAGGCCGCCGCGCTCGTGCCAATCCTAAACCTTGAGGGGTCCGGTGGCCTTCCAGAGGCCTCAAGGAGCTCTTGTACCTGCCTCAGGGTCCTTATGCCGCCGGCGGCCTTTATTCCAAGGGAGGGGTTGTACCTGTTTGCAACCTCTGCCATAAGCCTTACGTTGTCTGCCTGGGCCCCTGGCATGTTTCCTATAGACGACGCGTACTCCCTGTCCTCAAAGCCTGTGCTGGTCTTTATGAAGTCGGCCCCTGAGGTGGCAACGGTCTCATAGAGCTTCAGCTTCTCGTCCCTCGTGGTGTACGCGTCCTCCACTATGACCTTTATTACTAGGCCCTCCCCGTGGGCAGCCCTCACAACCCTCCTCAAGTCCCTGGCCACCTCGGCCCAGCGGCTCGACTTAACCAGCGTGATGGGCGCTACTACATCCACTTCATCTGCCCCGTTAGCGGCAGTCCTAACTATGGCCTGTACCCTGGACTCCGTGTCCATGGATCCAAAGGGAAAGTCTATGACCGAGCATACCTTCAGGTAGGCCCCTGCGTCGTCCACTAGGCTCCTGGCAAGGCTCACGTAAACTGGGTTCACGCAGATCGAGTGGCAGCCGAAGCTGACGGCTTCGTTGAAGACCCTCCTCACGTCTTCAAGCGTTGAGTAGGGCTTGAGCAGCGTGTGGTCGATGAGCCTCATGAGGCTCAGGTCAGTCATCAGCGCTCCCCTGGAGGTAAGCTTATTGGCGTTATTAAGTATAAGGGGATAGGTGGGCGCTTGGAGCGCTCAAAGACGGTTAAGGAGCTCCTTGACGAGCTCGGCGAGGAGAAGGTAATAGCTGACAGGAACGTGGTGGGCCTTTACTCCAGGGAGCCGGACGGCCTCACGGCCCAGGCCGAGGCTGTAGTCTTCCCCTCGACGCCCCAGGAGGTCAGCAGGGTGGTGGCCACCTGCTACGCTAATGACACGCCAATATACCCGCAGGGGAGCTCGAGCAGCCTCTCAGGCAACGCTGTCCCGCTCAATGGGGGCATAGTCCTCAGCCTTGAGAGGATGTCGTCGATACTTGACGTCAGCCTCGTTGACTCAACGACTGACGTGGAGCCCGGCGTCAGGATAGATGACCTGAACGTGGAGCTCTCAAAGCGCGGCTACATGTTCCCGGTAGACCCGGCCAGCCAGGCGGTAGCAACCGTGGGCGGGTCAATAAACAACGGGGCGGGCGGCATGAGGGGAGCTAAGTACGGTACAATGAAGGACTGGGTCAACGGCCTTGAGGTGGTCTTAGCTGACGAGGCCGGCACAAGGCTCGAGCTTGGCTGCCGCACTGTAAAGTGCAGGGAGGGCTACGATCTCGTGAGGCTCATAGTTGGCAGCGAGGGCACCCTAGCCGTAGTCACAAGGGCTACCTTAAGGATAGCCCCGTTGCCTGAGAAGGTTGTCACGGCGTTGGCCTTCTTCGACGACATAGAGTCCCTCATGAAGGCATACATATCAATAAAGTCAAGCAGGGTCCAGCCCTACATAGCCGAGTTCATGGATGCCCCAACTGTTGAGATGGCATCACAGGCGGTTAGCCTGCCCTTCGAGGCAAAGGGCGACATGCTCCTTGTAAGCCTCGAGAGCACCCCGGAGAGCTCTGAGAGGCACCTCAGGTGGCTCGAGGACCTCATGAGGTCATCAGGGGCCAGGGGTGTCTACACTGCTGAGAGCGAAGCTGAGGCCGAGCCGCTCTACCAGCTCAGGAGGTCCCTCTTCCCCGCCCAGGTGAACATGTTCAGGAGGGAGGGCAGGCCCTTCCAGCTCTTCATCGAGGACATAGTGGTGCCGCCCTCCAGGGTGCCTGATGCAATAAGGGCCCTGAGGTCGCTTGACTCAAAGTACGGCATAACGTCGTCGCTAGGCGGCCACATAGGCGACGGGAACCTGCACCCGGCCATAGGCTTCGACCCCACAGACCCTGAGTCCTCAAAGGCTGCGGCCCAGTGGTTTGATGATGTCGTTGACGTTGCATTGAGACTTGGAGGGGCTGTGAGCGCTGAGCACGGCATAGGCATAATCAAGAGGGAGGCCCTCAGGAGGGCCGTGGGGGAGAGGCAGCTGGGGCTCATGAGGGCCATAAAGGCAGCCTTCGACCCGAGGGGCATACTCAACCCAGGCAAGCTCTTCAGTGACAAAAAGGGTTACAACTGAAAAGCCTCGCCTTTTAAGGCGGGGAGGAGGTCAGCGTGTGAGCCTGTAGAGGCCGCTCTGGGCCATCAGGTTCAGCTGCAGGGAGTCCACCTGGCCGTGAGGGGTCCTGACGACCCTGCCTGCAGCCCTGTTCTCAGCCCTGACCGTCTGCACTTCCACTCCCTGCACTTCTCTACTTCTGTGGGTTTTTAAACAGTAATTCTAATTGCAGAATCTGTAAAAATAGACATTAACAGATAATGAAATGTGTACAGGCAGAGACCCACCTTAAGTGGTTATCGCCTTGGCTAGCCCGGGCAGTGAGTCTATCGGCAGTCCCTCTTGACGCCGATCCTGTACGCAAAGAGCTGGAGCAGCGCTGCAGCCGCTATTGGGTATAGCTCAGCCATGTCTCCGGCCGGCTGAAGGGGCAGGGAGCCTGATCCTCTGAAACCTCAAAATAACTTGGCATGCCTGGCTCTCAGCTCCTCCACGACCCTGGAGTAGAGCTCCACCGCCTCCTCCCTAGACATTATCACTATATTGGGCACTGGTCCCTCGCCAGCACCATGGGGCCGTGCCTCAGCTCCCCGAGCTGGACGCCCTCGGCGTGCATCATGGCTGCCTCCTTGAGCTTCAAGCTCCTCTTCATAGTAGCCATTGGGACGGCGGCCTATGGGCTCAGGTGGGCCCTCGGCCTCCCAGCAGTTAAGTACGCCTCGCGGCCCTCATGGGGGCTTCATAGCTTACTTCTCCGCAATAGCGCTTCTAGAAGGCCTCAGGCTCATCAGGGGCAGGCAGGTCAGCCAGGCAGACCCGCCGGCCTCGGGGCCGTACTTCTCAGGCCTCGCCCTCACGGCCCTCAACCCGTTCTTCCTGCTCTGGTGGCTCACAGTGGGTCTCGTCCTAGTCGCCCTCACGACCATCATGGCCGGGGCCTACGCCCTCGTTGCGCTCCTCTAGGGCTTCCTGGCTATCAGGACTCCCTCTAGGGTAGGCACCACGGCGAAGCGCCACCCAGCCCTGATCAGCACCTGGAAGGTCTCGGCAGGAGGGGCGGCCTTATGGCGTTATGGAATACCGCCAGGCCGCCGCGCTTGAGCTTCCTGAGCAGGAGCTCCGCTACCTTAGGGTACATGCAGACGTGGACATCTACAAAGGCAGCGTCAATACTCTCATCGTCAACGCCCTCTAGCAGACCCACGGCGTCGCCCTCAGCGAATGATACCTTGGCCCTCTTGAGCTCAACGCCCCTGAAGAAGTCCTGGGCAGCCTTAACCCTGTCGCCCCTGACCTCAACGGCTATCACATCGCACTGGCCTGAGCAGGCCTCCTCGAGGGCCTTTGATATCCAGAGGGTAGAGTACCCCATGGCTGAGCCCAGGTCGAGCACCTTGGCTCCTGAGGCCCCGCTCAGGTGGGTGAAGAGCACCGAGTAGAGGACGAGGCCGTCACGCTCACGATAGTGGTAGCTATATCATGGCCAGCGCGGCGCCGCTGCCGGCCAAGGCTATCATGGCTGTCCCAAACGTTAACATTGATATAAGTGGGGCCTGGCCGCCAAACGATATGAAGAGGAGGTCCCTGAACCTCAGCTGTTTGGGGCCTTGCGCCTTGTAGCTATCTTTGCCGAGGCCTCCTGGGCCTGCGTCAAGTTCAATACATGACCTCTTTCTCTGTAAGCGGCCTAAAAGGATTAGAAGGTCAAACGCGCATTAATAATAAGCAAGGCAGGTTATGCCGTTGAGGTCCTCGTCCTCAGGAAGTCAACTACTGTCTGGGTGAACCCGGCCGGGTCGTCCAGGTAGCATGCGTGCCTCTCGCCTATCCTCACGAGCTCGGCCGTGCTGACCCGGCTTATGACGGCCTCAGCGTTTTCTATTGGCGATACGTCGTCGTGGCTGCCCCATATTAGAAGTATAGGCTTCCCCGTCAGCACCTTGAACTGAGGACCGTGCCTCGCCAGGTCAACAGCTCCCACGAGCACTAGGCCCAGCACCCTGTCAGGGTGGGCCAGGGCGTACATGGCAACCGTGTTGCCCCCGAGGCTGGCCCCAAGGAGCACGCCCGAGGAAAAGTTTACCATAGGCAGAAAGTCCTCCAGGAACTTGACGCCGCCGCCGAAGCCGTACTTGCCCTGCGGCGTCTCGCCCTGGCCAGGCGGGTCTACAGAGATGGCCCTGAAGCCGGCGTCAGCCACGGCCTTTACTAAGCCCACCTGGACCCAAGTCCTTGCGTTGAAGGCGGCCCCCGGCATCATGACGACCGGGGTCCCTGAGCCCTCCTCTATGTAATGAACTCTGACTCCTCTAACGTTAACGTACTTGTCGGGCACGCCGCTCGCCCAGGCGGCGAGGGAGCCGCAGGTTAAAAACGGGCCCCGCCGCTCAGGGCCTGGGCCTCCCTATCCTGAGGCCCGCCCTCCTTATCTTACCTATGGCGTTCTTGGTTATGTCAAGGTTGCAGGAGCCGTGCGAATTGCACCAGGCTTCGCACTCCTTCGCCAGGTCCTTGCTTGAGTACACCATGCCGCAGGCCTCGCACGCGAAGAACCTGGAGTCCCCAATTACAACCTCGAGCGTTGAGGGCCACCGAGAGGTTTCTCAGCTGTTGGGGGCCTTTAAGTGGGCCTATATATGGGGCCTGTGGACTTGGCGCCGCTGCCCCGTTAGCCCACGCCGAAGCCCCGGCGAGAGCTTAAAATGTAGAGAACAACTGTTCTCTAAGGTGTGCCAGGTTACCCAAGGACCTGGGCCTGACGCTTGACAGGGCCAGGTAGGGCAGGGCCCACACGTTAACATACGCCTCCACAGCCGTAGAGTTCTTCATATGGAGCGTATTAAACGCCCTCGCCTACGCCGTTTACCCGGTGTACCAGAACGTCGTCTACATAGTAGTGGTCGCCCCCATAGGAGATCTCACCCTCTCCTGGCTCTCTGACAGGGCCCTGGGAAGGAAGGGCATGTACATAGTTACCATGAGCCTCTACGGGGCAGGCAGCGCCATAATTGCGGCTGACCTCCTCCTGCTTAAGCCAGGGCCGGCCCAGATGGCCATTTTCCTGGCGGTCTACACGCTCTCAATGATAGGGGTCAAGGGCGAGGTGCCTGTCGGCCTGGCGCTGTTGGCGGAGATAATGCCGGTCAAGTGGAGGCATAAGGCCCTGGTGCTCAGCCCCAACTTCGAGAACATAGGCGCCGCCGTGGGGGTGGCTGCTAGTGTTATAGGATGGTCTCCCTCCTGGCAGGCCTGGGCGCGTAGAGCGCGTTATGTGCCAAGGTTATAGCCGCGGCGGGCAGGGACGCTGCCACTAAAATTGTTATGAGGGCGGCTGAGGTCCTTGAGAGGGCTCTGCCCAAGAATGAGTGAAATGAAAGTGTGGGGCAAACGCTTTCCACAGCAAGGGAGGCGCTAAGGAGGCGAACCTTATTATTTTTAGTAAAGTGCTAGCTTCACTGTTTAGACGTGGTCAGCCTGCTGCGCAGCCGCGGAGTTGACAGACACACGCCTGCCCTGAAGGGTGAGGCCCCACCGTGTGAACACTTATTAACATGGCCCCGCGGTAGTCTGGTGAACTAAGATGGACCCACTGAGGCTCGTCGCCCTCACCGTTGCCATAAGCGCCAGCGGTGCCCTCTCGCCCGGTCCCCTGTCGACGGCCGCGATGATTAACGGCGCCAGGTGGTCGTGGAGGGCTGGCCTAAGGATGGCGGCCGGTCACATGACTTTTGAGCTCCCGTTCGTCGTCGCCATTGGCATGGCCGCCTACGAGCTGAGGTGGGCCCTGGGGCTCCCGGCCGTCAGGTATGGCCTAGGGGCCCTCATGGGGGCATTCATAGCCTACTTCTCCGCGACGACCATCCTGGACGGCCTAAGGTACCTCAGGGGCCGGCAGGCTGCTCAGGTGGACCCGCCGGCCTCGGGGCCGTACTTCTCAGGCCTCGCCCTCACGGCCCTCAACCCGTTCTTCCTGCTCTGGTGGCTCACAGTGGGCATGGCGCTCGTGGAACTGGCCTCAACGATGGGGCTCCTGCTTGGCTACGCAGTGATGTACCCCAGCCACGTCTGGATGGACTTCGCCTGGCTCACCCTGCTCTCCTCCCTCGGCCACCAGGGTAGGAGGCTGTCAGGCAAGAGCTACGGGGCGCTCCTCGTGGCCCTGGCAGCTGTAATGGCTGTCGCCGGCGCCTACGCCCTCTCCGCGCTCCTCTAGGGCTTCCTAGTTATCAGTATGCCCTCCAGCGTCGGCACCACAGCGAAGCGCCAGCCAGTGCGGCTGAGCACCTGGAAGGTCTCAGCTGGGGGAGGGGGCCTTATGGCGTTGTGGAACATGGCCACCCCGCCGCGCCTCAGCTTCCTCAGGAGGAGCTCGGCCACCTTAGGGTAGAGGCTCACGTGGACGTCAACGAAGGCTGCGTCAACGCTCTCATCATCAATTCCCTCCAGGAGGCTCACGGCGTCGCCCTCTACGAAGGAGACCCTCGCGCTCCTGAGCTCCACACCCTTGAAGAAGTCCTGGGCAGCCCTCACCCTCTCGCCCCTCAGCTCGGCAGCTATGACGTCACACGGGCCTGAGCAGGCCTCCTCGAGGGCCTTTGATATCCAGAGGGTAGAGTACCCCATGGCTGAGCCAAGGTCGAGCACCTTGGCTCCTGAGGCCCCGCTCAGGTGGGTGAAGAGCACCGAGTAGAGGACGAGGCCGTCCTCGAAGTCTATCCTGCTCACGCCGGCCGAGTCCGAGTCAAGCCTGAGCTTGAGCTCCAGGTCCCTGAAGTCGCTCTCCTTCATGTTGATGCCCTGGGCCAAGGGCAGCACATATTTTAAAAAGTTGAGGTAGATATCTTTATGTTAAAGCAGTTTTTTGATGCGTTCTGAGGGGAAGAGGAATTTGTAACAGTTTTGTGTATAATTCTGAAAAAGGAAATTTAATTTAAGTTCACCTAAACCCCTTGAGGCGAGAGAGTGGACGCAAGGCTAGCAGGCCTCTCGGCCCTAGTAGTAGTGTTGGTGATAGTGGCTGGTGTCCTAGGAGTCATGTACTCCTCGCTGGCCTCTAAGTACTCAAGCCTGAAGTCAGAGTACAGCAACGTCAGCTCCGAGGCCAGCACCTACAAGAGCGAGTACACCACTCTGCAGGGCCAGTACTCGAGCCTCAACAGCAGCTACTCCGCACTTCAGGGCGAGTACTCTACACTCCTCAGCGAGTACAAGAACCAGCAGGCCGACGTGGTCCTTGCCGCTGCCATGAGCCACTGGAACGACATAGCTATAGAGAACATAGACCTCGTTGCCCCAGAGTACCTGCCCAACGCAACTCTGCACTGGGTAGGAGGGCCCCTGAGCGGCACCTACAGCGGCATAAGCTCCATAGAGTCGGTCTGGAACAAGTTCTTCAACATGTACGAGACCGTCTACTGGTACACCATAATACCGCCCAGCGTGGTCATGGTGTCGCCTGGCGTCTACAACGCCACGGGCTACGCGCAGTTCCTGGTGGCGCCGACGTCAGCGCCGATAAACGTGCTGGTCCTCAACGTGACTGAGATCCTGACTTACGTCAACACCTCCAGCGGCTACAAGATAGAGACCGAGGTCTGGAAGGTGAAGCCGCTGCCGCTGACGGACGTAATAGCTGGGTACCCAGGCCAGGAGGCCCTGGCGGAGAGCGCGGTCCTGGCTGACGCCATGAGCCACTGGAACGACATAGCTATAGAGAGCCCGCAGCTCGTCATGATGGAGTACGCGCCTAATGCGGTCCTGCACTGGGTAGGTGGGCCCCTCAGCGGCACCTACGTTGGCATCTCGGCTATCAACGCCACCTGGGTCAAGTTCTTCAACACCTACGAGACCGTCTACTGGTACACCATAATACCGCCAACCGTGACGCAGGTGAGCCCCACCGAGTTCAACGTGACCGGCTACGTCCAGTTCCTTGTAGCGCCAACCGCTGTCCCGATACATCCGTTCGTGCTGAACGTAACCGAGGTGCTCACGTACGTCTACAACGCTAGCGCTGCGCAGTTCCAGCTCGTCAACGAGGTGTGGAAGGTGAAGCCCCTATCGCTGAGCGACGTGATCGCCGGCTACCCGCCGCAGACCTACGTAGAGCAGCAGATGGTGCTGGCGGCCGCCATGAGCCACTGGAACGACATAGCCATTGAGAACGCCTCCCTGATAATCTCCGAGTACGCCCCGAACGCCACGCTGCACTGGATAGGCGGGCCTCTGAGCGGCAACTACACCGGCATCACCGCCATAAACGCCACGTGGACCAAGTTCGACAACACCTACGAGTACGTGGTCTGGTACGCCCTTGTGCCGCCCACTGTGCAGGTAAAGGGCGACACGGCGATGGCGAAGGCGCCGCTGCAGTTCGTTGTGTTCCCGTTCCCGACGGCCTCTAACCCGCATCCGCAGGAGTTCGTGCTGAACGTGACTGAGATACTCTACTACCAGTACAACACCACGGCCATGCAGTGGCAGATAGTCAACGAGTACTGGATAGTGCACCCGCTGCCAATCTCTGACGTCGCCCCAGGCTACACGCCCGGCCAGTACCAGGGCTGAGGGGCTGGGGTTGGGGAATAGATTCAGGTCAAACAGTTTTTATTTTGACCTTTCACTTATTTACTCTGGGCCCTCACAGGAGGAGCCGGAGCCCCATGAATGGCTAGGAAGGGCCTCGGCTTCAGGGACTGGGACCACATGCTGTGGTGGCTGTTCGTCGGCACCAGGGGAGGGGAGATGAGGCTCAGGATCGCCGAGCAGATAATCAAGGGGCCTGCCAACGCTAACCAGCTGGCCGAGGCCCTGGGCGTCAACTACAGGACCATTAGGCACCACCTTGAGATCCTCATGGAGGCGGGACTTGTGGAGAGCGAGGGGCCTAGGTACGGGCAGCTCTACTACCCCTCGAAGGACCTGACCGAGTCGCTGGAGAGGGTGAGGAGGATGATGAAGGAGGGTGGGAGGCCTTGGCGCTGACGCTCATGTCGTTCTGGAGCGTCGAGATAGGCCTCTCCGTGGTGGGCCTGGCGCTCTCGGCCTACGTCTTCGCCTTCTACCTTCGCTCTGCCGCCAGGAGGACGTCGATAGGCAGGAGGGTGACCGCCACGGTAGGCGTGCTGACGGCCCAGATGCTAGTTACGCTGGCGCTCTCCGTGCACCTTGCCTTGAGGTTCTCGGCCGACGTAGCGGTGCCCATGCTTACCATAGTGACCCTTGAGGTCACCGGCATAGCGCTGCTCACAATGGCCGTGAGGGAGTGAAGCGCAAAGCGGCCTGGCATCATAGTTGTGCTGCCGCTGGCCTACATGTTGGTAAAGAGGGCCGCAAAGGAGCTCTGAGGCCGTCGCGCGCTTTATTTCATTTCTTCATTAGTATTTTATTAAAGGCTAGCCTTCTTTCTTCACTTGGCCCTGCCTCTCCCCTGGCGAGCTCCCTCGGCAGCCCCTCGTCCCAGTCCGGGTGTCTCCTTAGGGCCTCCTCAAGCTCGTCGGCGCCTGCCACCTAGCTTTCCCCAGATCCTGCTCCACCTCCCACACGTAGGCTGAGCCGCCCGAGGACCTCAGCAGCTCCCTCACCCTCTCCTCGCTCAAGGCGCCTCCCGCTGCTAGGCCTTGCGTAGGTTAAAGGCGCTGAGAAAAGGGTTTTTGTCCAATAGCCAACACTAGGCGAGGGGGCGTGGAGTGGAGCCAGTAAGGGCCAAGAGGCTCGGCAAGGACTCGATCAACGGCGTCTACAGGTACGACTTCGACAGCGGCTACTGGGTCCAGCTTGATGAGTCTGCCTCGCCGCTGGTGCCGGCCGAGAGGTACTCCCTGGTCTACTTTGACAACACCCTGTGCCCGGTCTGCAGGAGGTATGACCTTCACTGGTACCCCTTCGTTGAGTCTAACATTGACAAGCTGAGGGGCTTCGGGCTTTACATAGTGCTCTGCGACTGGTTCACGCAGCAGTGCACCTCGGCGAGGGCCGCCATGACGTTCATAGGGTATGAGGTGAAGGCGTCACCAACCACTGCGCTGCTCCTCAGCGAAGGCTCAAGGGTCGTCTACAGCGAGAGGTACGAGGGCCTGCTCACCGAGAGGGACCTGGGCAACGTTGTCTTCAGCTTCCCTGAGAGGGCCGAGAGGGCCGCCAGGGGCGAGAAGGTCGAGAGACCCATGACGGAGGAGGAGATGATGGAGAAGCTTTACACTATGCTCTCCCAGAGGAGCGGCAAGCCTTAGGCTAAGGCGGGCGCCAAGGCGTTCGGCCCTAGTTAAAGGGCTTTTTATTCCGCGCCTCCAGCTGGCTAAGTGGGAAGGAGGGTAGCCAAGACAGAGCCCTCTTAGGCAAGGAAGAGGTGTGAGACTTGCTGAAGTACCTGATAAGGGCATCGTTTGAAGTGGACGGTAGGGTTGAGAAGCACGACATAATAGGGGCCGTCTTCGGGCAGACCGAGGGGCTCCTGGGGTCTGAGTTCAACCTGGAGGAGCTTCAGAACAAGGACAAGATAGGGAGGGTTCACATAGACCTCAAGTACCAGGGCACAAAGACCGTCGGCGAGATGCAGATACCGAGCAATCTTGACAGGGTTGAGACCGTAATACTTGCGGCCATGATAGAGACCGTCGACAAGGTGGGCCCCTACAGCGCCAGGATAACCGTTGAGTCCATAGAGGACCTGAGGGCCGAGAAGCTTAAGTGGATAGTTCAGAGGGCCCGCGAGCTCCTGCAGAGCGTCAAGGAGCAGGAGCCTGACATAAAGGAGATAGTCAGGCAGGTCTCGCAGAAGGCCGAGGCCCAGCCCAGGGTGATAGAGTACGGCGAGGACAGGCTGCCGGCTGGGCCTGAGGTTGAGAGGTCGGACACCATAATAATAGTTGAGGGCAGGGCCGACGTCATAAACCTCGGCAGGTACGGCTACGCCAACACCATAGCCATAGGCGGAGCAAAGGAGAGGGTGCCGAAGACAATACTTGACGTGGCCAAAGGCAAGAAGGTCATACTCTTCGTCGACGGCGACAGGGGCGGCGAGATGATAATGAGGACCGTGCTCTCGCAGATGCACGTTGACTATGTGGCCAGGGCTCCCAAGGGGATGGAGGTAGAGCAGCTCACGGGGAAGGAGATAGCCAGGGCCCTGGCCCAGATGGTACCAGCGGAGGAGGCCATGAAGCAGCTTGGCATGGTCCCTGCGCAGCCTGAGGCCGCTCCTCAGCCGGCCGAGCAGGCAGCTGTGCAGCAGCCGGCCCCCCAGGAGGCTGCCCAGGTTCAGCAGCCTGCTCAGCCGGCCGAGCAGGCCGCCCAACAGCCCCAGGCCGAGCAGGCGGTCCAGCAGGCCCCTCAGCAGCCTGAGGCCGCTCCTCAGCCGGCTCAGCAGGCGGGCGTCGCCTCCCTGATAATGCCGAAGCAGGTCCTCGACAGCATGAAGGAGCTCAAGGGCACTCTTGAGGCGGTCGCCTATGACAGGTCCTGGAACGAGGTGGCGAGGCTTAAGGTAAAGGACCTGTTCAACTGGATGCAGCAGGTGGAGTCCGGCAAGGTCTACGCTGTAGTCTTTGATGGCATAATAACCCAGAGGCTCCTGGACGCGGCCTCCGAGAAGGGCGTCGCCCTTCTCATAGGTGCCAGGATAGGCAGCAGGGTCTCCTCGAGGAAGGGCGACGTGGTCTTCATGACCTTTAGCGACATCGTGTGACTTTTTAAACTTTATGGGGGCTAAGGGGGCGAAAGTCCCCTCCGTGAGGTGGGGGATGGATAGCCCCCATAGAAAAGTTTTTTATAGTTATCAATCATAAACTATTCATAAATTATAGAAGAGACATGTGCAGGCCTCTGGCTGTAAGGGCTGAGGCCGCGCCCTCGGGGCTGGGGAACTTACGCCTGCGGAGGGCGGCCTCCGCAACCCCTCCTCCGCGCGGGGCGCCACAGGGCGGCTCCGCCCGATGGAGCCTCCGCTGTGGGCGAGGGGGATCGAGGCCGCCCTGGGAGGCAGGAAGTCATCACCGCGAGGTGGGGTGCCCCGCCCGTGAGGGCGGGGCAATTCACTCATCACTCTTCTTCAGGTAGTCGAAGAGGGAGGCCTGCCTCCCCCCTGCTTTTAGCTCCCTCTCGCTCACTCCGAAGAAGCCGAGTATCCTCATGACGGCTGGCACGACCTGCTTATCTATGTAGTAGTTGACGTCCACGTCCTGAGGCTTGACAAGGAAGTAGGGCCTGGCCCTCCTGGACAGCGGTCCGTCACCCTTGACTATGACGTAGCCTATCTTCGAGCCCACGTCCACCTTGAATCCCAGCTTCTCCATCATCTTGGCTACGTAGACGTGCGGGGCCTCAGCCTCGTACTTGTCAACGCTCTTAGTTAGGGTCTTCCATATGACCAGCTTCTCCACGTCGACCTTGTTGGACCTCAGGTCGTTTATGATGCCCTTGACGTAGTCAACGGCCTTCTTAACGTCATCATATCTCAGTATCAGCTCAGCCACCTGGGCCTGGGCCTCCTTGGCCAGCTCGCTCCAGTCGCCCCTCACGGCCTCAAAGCCAACTATGTCTATCTTGCCGTCAGGCGTGAGGCCCGCGTACCTCTTCTTGGCCTCCGTGAAGAAGACCCTACTGTAGACCTTGTCAACCTTTATGTCAAACTCAAGGCCCTTGGTTATCTCATCGATAACCTTCTGAACCTTCTCGGGGTCGTTTTCAACGAAGAGGCTGTCCGTGTCGCCATAGTAAACCTTGAGGCCGAGGGACCTGGCCAGGGAGGCGGCCTTAGTTATCAGGTCCCTGCCCCAGGCCGTCACGGACTCGGCGCACTCCCTGCAGTACCACCTCGCGGCGGCCCAGCCCATGTAGCCATAGCTGGCGTTGGCGAGCACCTTTATCGCCCTCTGCCTCTCGTTCAGCAGCCTGTACTGCGGGCTGCCCTCCGGGTACTTCTTCATGGCAGCCTTGACCTCGGCCCTCCACCTGAGGAACCTCTCGAGGACCCTCCTGAAGAAGGCCTCCTTGTCGGCGCAGAATCTGTGCTTAACGCCGGGCGCCTCGTTAACGCTCTCGCAGCTCTCCCCCGGCTTTATGAGGGTGTCGGGGCCGACGTTGTACTTGACCATTATGCTCGGGTACATGCTGGCAAAGTCCAGGACGGCCACATTGTGGTGTATGCCGGGCCTGGGCTCAAGCACTATAGCCCCTGTGTAGGTCTCAAGCTCCCTACTCTCCTCCTCAGCCCTGTTGGGCACCAGCTCACCCAGCTTTCTGGCCTCCCTCATGAACCTCATCTCAAGCCTGAAGGCCACGCTTGCCGCTGCGACCTGGTCGAGCGGGAGGCCGCTTATCTGGCTGAGCTGGGCCCCAAAGGGCAGGAACTGGTACGCCAAGCCCAGGGTTGACACAACGTCATCCATGTTGTAGGCCAGCAGGGTCTTCCTCCTCTCGGGGTCGTCCCAGTACTCGGCTATCCTCCACCAGTCCACGTTAGTCCTCTTGTCCTTAGGCATGACGCCCAGGTAGTCTGCCACCTCATCAAGTGTCTTGACCTTGACCTCCTCTATCCCCTCAGCGAAGTTATAGAGGTCGACGTTCAGCCTCCCCTGCACCGACACGTGGCCGAAGACGCTGGGCGTGGGCTCGGCCCCGGCCTTCCTACCTACCTCAAGCTTCACCCCGTTGGCCCTAGCCCTCTCGAGCAGGTAGGGCCAGTCGAAGGAGTTCTGGTTGTAGCCAACTATTATGTCGGGGTCCTTCCTCTTAATGATGTCAACGAACCTCTGTATGACCTCCTTGTCTGAGTGCCCTGAGGCCTGGAGCTGGAGCCTCTCGCCGTCGTTAAACGCCAGGCCTATTATTATAACTGGGTCCCTGGCCGGGTTGGGGGAGCCCTGGGGGTTATAGGCCTCTATGTCGAAGGCCATTACCCTCAGGCCCTCGAGCGGGTCAACGTCAGCTAGAGAGGGGTCCTCCTCAGGTTTACTAAGTAGCCTGTAGGAGCCGTCAGCTATCACGTCGCTCCTGGCCAGCTGTTCGACCTCAGCGACGTACCACCTCATGGGGTAGAGGTTCAGGTCTATGAGGTACCTCATTGAGAACCTGACGTCAGCTTCAAGGACGTCTGAGACGCCCGACAGCTTTGCGGCTGCGTCCCTGTAGTCTCTGACCGTCTCCGGTATCACGGTGGTGACCTTGAGGGCCGTGACGGGCCTACCGAAGTACTTCATGTTGACCTTCTCAACGGAGGTTATTGGGCTCCTGGTCTTTGAGAGCCTTTTCAGCTCGGCCGCCAGCCTGTCAGTGTCCTCGCCATCCCTGGGGAGGACGTAGAAGTATGGTCTGAAGGCGTCGTCCAGGAGCAGGAGCCTCCTGCCCCTTGAGTCCCTGGCCCACAGCTCTATTATAGGCCTGCCGCCCTCGATCGAGTAGCTTACGTCAAGGAGCTGAAACGTGAGCCTCTCGACCACCAGCTGCACCATGTACTGGTGTGAGGCGAGGCCTTAAGGTGTTACGCTCAAAGCGAGGCCGCCAGGGCCATGAGGCCACTGGCAACGACGAGGGCAGACATGACCCAGTAGGCCGCCGCCCTGGCCCCCTTAGCCTGGCCTCCCCAGCAACGTCCTCCCTTGACGCTATCTTGCCAAGCATGTAGAGGAGTGGCGCCAGGATTATTGTAAAGGCCGCCATGAGGTCAAGTATGAGGCTTATGAGGCCGCTGAGCGAGAGGGCCACTATCACTACAGCTGGGACGCTCTCAACCACGTAGGTGAGCCTGTAGGCCAGCGTGCCCCTCCTGAAGTTAACAGCCTCCAGGAAGCCCCAGGCGGAAGCCATGGAGATCACCACGAGGGCGAGGAAGCCTGAGGCAATGAAGCCGACTCCCATGACATACCTGCTCAGGCTCCCGAGGGGCTGCAGGGCCTCTGTAAGCGCCTCAGCGTTGAGCGCGTCCCCCACCCTCTGGCCGAGAAAGATGCCAACAATCACGGTTGCAGCCATGAGAAGCTCAGACACTATTGCGCCTAACAGGGTCTCAGCCCTCTCCGGCCTCAGGTCCTTTGGCCTCAGGCCCTTCCTGGCGTCCGCGCCGGAGTGGAAGAACAGCATCCATGGCATTATTACAGAGCCAACGCTCGCCGCTAACATGTAGTCAAAGTCGGGCCTCCAGATGGGCCACGGCGACAACAGCGAGGTGCCGAGCCTTGTGGGGTCGGGCCTCACCATAAAGGCGGTTAACAGCAGGGCGGCGACCAGGACGAAGCTTATCGGGAGAAGCGCGGCCTCTGTGTGCCTGTACCTTCCGCTCCAGGCCACGGCTATGTGTATGAGGAACACCGTCAGCAGCCCAGGGAGCACGGGGAGGCCGAGAAGCTTCAGCCCGACCGCTATGCCAGCATACTCAGCGACATACTCCATGACGTCAGCTGTTGCCATCGGTATTGATGCCAGCTGGGCAGCCCTTCGGCCATAGAGCTGCCTTATGGCAGTCCCCAGGCCCATGCCTGAGACGGTCCCCAGCACGCCCGCCACGTCCTGTATTACGAAGAGAGGCACTGTGAGGGCTAGCATCACGCCTACCATCAGGTAGCCCCACGTGGCCCCGACCTGGAAGCCAGTCACTATTGAGGCCACGTCCACGTCAGCTATCATCACTAGCCACGCTGGGCCGAAGGTCCTCAGCGCGTCCCTGATACTGCTGGCGTTCAACCCTGCAGCTACACCATCCTTTCTGTCGGGCTCTGAGGCTTTTAAGTGCGCCTAAACATTAATCTTATTTATTTAATACCGCTTATCCGATTCTAGGTAACAATAAGTGAATAAAACTGAAGGGGAGCAGTTAGGGCCTAGGCTGGGGCTTGAGGGGTATTATAGTAGCGCTTGAGGGCATAGACGGCAGCGGCCTGACGACACACTCAAGGCTGTTGACCTCAAGGCTGTCAGGGGTGGGCCTCAGGGCGGTCTACACGAAGGAGCCCACAGGGGGTCCGGTCGGGCAGCTGATAAGGCAGCTCCTGGCGTCCGGGAGGCCTGACCCCAGGGTCGCGGCGCTCCTCTTCGCAGCGGACAGGGCCTGGCACCTCAGCCAGGACCCCAGCCTGCCCGGTGGCGTCCTTGGGGCGCTGGAGCAGGGCTACGTAGTAGTCATGGACAGGTACAAGTACAGCTCAATCGCCTACCAGGGGGCCTCGGGGGCTGACCCGGGGTGGCTCTGGGAGGTCAACAGCTTCGCGCCCGAGGCGGACATAATAGTCTTCATAGACGTGCCTGTGGAGGTCGCAGTGGCCAGGGTAATGAGCAGGGAGGTGAGGGAGGGCTATGAGACAGAGCGGTTCCTGAGGGCCGTCAAAGAGGCCTTCGAAGGTGTTCTCAGGGAGGCAGAGGCCAGGGGGGCCAGGGTCCTGAGGCTGAGCCAGGTGAGGGACGGCAAGGTAATGGATGTTGAGGCGTTCTCGTCACTGCTCTTTGATAAGGTCAGCGCGCTGCTCGAGGAGTCCCGCCGTTGAGAAAAGGTTAAATTTTGAGGCGACGAGAGACCCTTGGGCCAGGTGTGATCTCATGGCAAGGGACAAGACAACAGGCGCGGCGCTGCTGATCATATCTGTGCTTGTTATAGTAGTCTACAACTTCGTCATGTGGTACCCGTCGCTGGCTAATATGGCCTCATACTTCCTGCTCAAGTTGACGGACTCCATATTGATAGTGGTTGTCCTTGCTATACTGGCGTGGATAGGCTACACGCTCCTCACGACGCCTCCGCCTAAGCCCATAGAGGAGATAGAGAAGGAGCTGGAGAGTGAGCTGAAGAACATAACGGCCCAGAAACAGGCCCCCTCATCGGAGGGCGGCAAGGATCAGAAGTAAAATATGTTTGTTATAGAGAAAGTGCCGTGAACTTTTATTATTTCTGAGCGGCCTCACACGTGGCATGGGTGAACTTTTGAGGGGCAGGCTGAGCAGATTAAGCCTAAGCACAACGTCAACGATCATCATAATTATAATTGTTGCTGTGGCTGCCATAGCTGGGGTAGCAATCCTTGGCCCCCGCGCGGCCCCGCACGCCAGCACCGCCTCAAGCCAGCCGACGACCTCCAGCATTACGGTGACTTCAAGCTCAGCTCCAGCTGTCAGCACAACTAGCGTCCAGCAGCTCACGCTGAGCTCCATCGAGTCGCTCAACTCCAGCTGGGTCATCTCGCTGGGCCCTGAGAACTCCTCTAAGGTCATAGTCATAATCTACGACCCGGAGTGCCCCTACTGCTCCCTTGAGCTCAACGCGACCCTGCCCTTCTTCTACTACGTATCACTGAACACGAGCCAGGCGAGGGTGGTCTTCCTCGGCCTCCCGATACACCAGTACTCGGTGCAGATGCTCGAGATACTTTACGAGGTCTACAAGCTCTACGGCCCCAAGGCCTTCGTTGAGCTGCTCGACTTCAACTACGCCTACTACACCAGGAATATAGAGCTATACCTTAACCATGAGGTGAACCAGCTGGTGATGCCTACAAATTACACCCTGATAGAGATGGCCGACGAACTCGGCTTCAACGTGACCCAGCAGGAGAGCAACGCCTGGTACCCGGCGGTCGCCGGGGTTGAGAGCTTCCTCCTCTCGCACAACGTCAGCGCCGTCCCTACGATATTAGCCTTCAACGGCTCTCAGGAGCCGGTCTACTATCATGTGGGACTTGAGCAGCCCGTGTACCTAGTAGGCAACCTGACCGAGAGGCTTGACCTCAATGTGCCGGGGCTGAGCTAATCATCTCGCGCTGCCAGGCCCTCCTGGGGCGGACCGACGTTGAGCGCCTGCAGCGTCTACTCAGTTAAGGTCCCATGGAGTAAAGTGATGGTAGCCTTGTGCGAGGCCAATGTCAGCGACGAGGCCCTTGAGGAGGTCTCCTCAAGGCACGGGCTTGAGGCCCTCGTGCTGAGGCTCAGGGGAAGGCCTGACCCCTGCGAGGCGGCCCTCTACCTGCTGTACTCGAGGGAGGACGAGGTCCAGGGCATGGTGAGGCTGAGGAAGAGGCACCTGCAGGCGCTGCTCTACGCCACGAGGTCAAGGCAGCTCTCAGAGGCCCTCAGCGCCACGAGGGGAGGTAGAGTCATAGTGATAGCATCAGATGACGAGGGGAGGCTGAGGGAGGCGGCAGGCGAGCTGGGCCTCTCAGTAGGAAGCCCCAGCGAGGCGGCCTGCGACGTGGAGAGGCTGCAGGGCCTCGCGTCTTTTAGGCTCCAGCTGCTCGTGGGTTAAGCTTTAAGCCTCGGAGGGGACTTCAGGGAGGCCCGATGATTAGGTGGACCGCTGCTGAGCCGTGAAGAGCTGGTCCAAGGCTATGAGGGCTTCCTGGGCCTGACGTAGTCGACAATCTTCGTGTAGTCCAGCTCCCCCAGGCCGTGGAGCTCAGCCTGCTTGTAGAGGCTTGCCGCCGCTGATGTGACGGTAGCTGGGAGGCCGGCGTCAAAGGAGGCCCTGCTGGCGTACTCAAGGTCCTTCGCTGCCAGGGAGAGCCTGAAGTGAACCTCTGACCCCTTGAGCATCCTGTCTATGTACTTCTCCGCGACCCCCGCGAAGGCGGTCTTCCCCATAACAGCCTTAAGCTTCTCAGCGTCGACCCCGTATGCCTCGGCGAGCGACAGGGCCTCGGCTAGGGACGACATGGTCGTTACGAGGACGGCGTTGTAGGCCAGCTTCAGCGCCATGGCCTGCCCTAGGCCGCCTACCTCAACGACCTCCCCAGCGGCCTCGAGGACTTTCCTTGACAGCCTTATGCAGCTGCCGTCCCCCGAGGCCAGAAAGAGGGCCTTGCCGCTCACTATGTCGTTGGCGCCTCCTATGACTGGGGCCTCGACGTAGCATATGCCGAGGCCGGCGAAGTGCTCGCCCAGGGCCCTGCTGGTGCTTGGAGTTATCGTTGAGGAGTTGATGAAAAGGAGCCCGTCGGCCCTCTTCATCTCGGCCGCCACAGATATGGCAGCGTTGTCGTCAGAGAGAAACGCCACGGCAGCGTCAGCGTCCTCCGCGGCCCTCCAGGGGGACCTGAAGGCCTGGCAGCCGACCTCCTTGGCTATAGCCTCAGCCCTCTCAGCAGTCCTGTCCCAGACCCCCACCTCAAAGCCCTGGGAGCTCAGCCTCCTCACCATGGCTGAGCCCATTATGCCCGTGCCGAGAACTGCTACCTTCATCAGCCCACCCCCTGACAAAAGGTACTACAAGCTCGCCCTATCTCAGGGGCCGGGGTAGAGCTTTTAAAATTCCCAACAGTTTAAGGGGGCAGCGCACGTGGAAGTGCATGGCGGGCGTAGTAAGTGTGCGCGTATCCCCACGCAGGCACATATCCTCAAGTCCAAAGGACTCACGGGCTGAGGGCTAACCCGCGGCGAGGGGTAACGGGCCGAAGGCCCGGCCCGCGGCCTGCCGCTGGACGAGCGGAGCGGTTGGACAGTTTCCCGCCAGCCGTGAGGTGATGAAGGTGAAGGCGATAAGCCATGAACCTATGATCCGCCATGGGGGCCCTCGCCCCTCAGGGCGGGGAGGAGGTCAGCTGGAGGGCCCTGCCCTTTTAGGGGCAAACAGCATCAGCAAGATATATTGCTTTAGGGGGCGCTTTGGCAGGAGTGGGAGTAGCAGGTAGTCAGGGTTGCCAGAGAAGATATGTCCCATGTGCGGCAGGAGCAGCGCTGAGGTGGAGTTCATAGGCAACCTCTGCAAGGACTGCTTCGTAAAGAAGTACGGCGTGGCCCAGCTTCCTGAGCAGGTCGAGGTGACCTACTGCACCTCGTGCCACGCCCACAGGTCCATGGGGAGGTGGTCGGACCCCTATGAGAGCCTCGAGGAGTCAATAGCTGACTACCTAGAGGCATATCTGGCTAACAGGGTTAAGCCCGTCGAGCCCATAGAGGAGGTCACAATAAAGGGGCTGAGGCTTGAGATAGCTGGGAAGGAGGCTAGGGCCTACGTTGACCTTGAGGGCAGGTACGGCAGCGTCACGGCGAGCGAGACCGCTGTGGTGAAGGTCATACTGAAGCCCACGCTCTGCCCAATATGCTCGTCCCGCAAGACTGGCGAGGGCTACACCGCTGTGGTCCAGGTCAGGTCGTACCCGAGGCCCCTTAAGGGCGAGGCCCTCAGGAGGCTCAGGAGGATCATAGACTCCGTCAGCGAGGACGTGGTGAAGGTGAAGGAGCTTAAGGAGGGCATAGACGTCTACATGAGGGACCACCCGACCGCCAGGGTCCTGGCCGCCAGGCTCAGGTCAGAGTTCAACGCTAAGGTGGTCGAGACGTTCAAGGGCATGGGCGAGAAGGTGAAGCTCTACGTCTCCGCCAGGCTCGCTACCCTGTCGCCTGGCGACTTAATAGAGGTCGAGGGCTCGCCCATGTTCTACCTCGGGGACACCAAGAACGGCATGCTCCTCGTGAACCTGGACACGGACAAGAGGGTGATGATGAGCCCTGAGAGGCTGTGGGACAGCGGCTTCAGCCTGTACCAGGGGCAGAACCTGAAGAGCATGATGCTCCTGAGCAGGCAGGGCAACAGGTACGTCCTAGTCAGCGACGAGGACTCAATAGAGGTGCCATCTGACCAGGTGGAGGCCTTCACCGAGAGCCTTAACGAGGGCGAGAGGTACTTAGTTTATTTATCCAGGAGGCGCATATACCTTGTCAGGAGGGAAGGGTAGCGCTTGGTAGACAGGAGGAGGCAGGGCAAGGGCGAGATGCCCCTCCCCAGCGACGAGGAGGGCACAATGCTCTGCGTCACTGAGAGGATAGTGGGAGGTAACTTCGTCGAGGTCATATGCGCTGACGGCAACAAGTACATGGCTATGATACCCGGCAAGATGAGGAGGAGGGTCTGGGTCCACGAGGGCGACCTCGTGCTCTTCCTGCCCTGGGGGACCCCCGACAACAAGGGCGAGCTCGTCTACAGGTATAGCGAGTCGGAGTCAAAGGACCTCAGCAGGAAGGGCCTCGTGCCCAAGGACCTGCTCGACCTCATGAGTGGTGAGGGCGCTTCTTGAGCCCGCACAGGCTTAGGGTTGACAGGGAGAAGAGCAAGGTAAAGGACGAGGACGTTATTAAGACCGTTGAGGAGGTGTTTGACTCCTTCACTAACTACCACATATACAGGCTCAAGAACACCATGAAGGCATTCAGGGAGCTCAGGGGGACCATAAGCGCTGGCAAGGAGGCCAGGGTCTACTGGGCCAAGGGCTGGAAGGGGGAGGACGTTGCAGTCAAGATATTCCTGACATCCTCGGCCGAGTTCAGGAAGAGCATAAAGAACTACATCTCAGGCGACCCCAGGTTCCCCTCGCTGCCCTCAAAGTTCAGGGAGCTCGTCTACCTCTGGGCCAGGAAGGAGTACAGCAACCTCTCTGAGATGGCTAAGGCCGGCGTCAGCGTGCCGCAGCCTATAGCCGTCTCCGGCAACGTGCTCGTCATGAGGTTCCTTGGCGAGGGAGGGCTCAGGGCCCCCCTCCTGGTTGAGGCCGCCAGGGAGCTTGAGGCCGAGGACCTTGAGAGGATGCTTGAAATGCTGATTAAGGACGTGGAAAGCATGGTCTGCAGGGCGAGGCTGGTCCACGGTGACCTGAGCGAGTACAACGTCATGATATGGGAGGGAAGGCCGTGGATAATAGATGTGGCCCAGGCCGTCAGCCTCGAGCACCCAAAGTCGAGGGAGCTGCTTGAGAGGGACGTGAGTAACGTCTTTAGCTTCTTCTCTCACTGGCTGGACGTGAGCGAGAGGGAGGAGAGCCTCAGGAGGTCCTTAGAGGGATGTCTGGAGAGCAGGTGAGGCCACAGGCGAGGGCCTACGAGCCCGTGCCGCCCGAGGCCCTTGAGAGGGTCAAGGAGGGCCTCAAGGCCCTTGAGAAGCCCATAAGGGAGAGGCTTGGTCTGTCAGTCAAGGTCGATGAGCAGAACTCGGCCGTGATAATAGAGACCGCCAGCCCCCAGGGCTCAGCCAACGTGCTCAAGGCGAGGGACATTGTGAAGGCGATAGTCATAGGGTTCCAGCAGCAGGACATAACAGAGCTACTTGACGATGACACTATGCTTGTCGTAGTGGACGTCCAGTCGGCCGTCAATGACAGGGAGAACCACCTGAGGAGGGTCCTCGGCAGGATAATTGGGGAGAACGGGAGGGCCAAGAGGGCCATAGAGGAGATAACAGGCGTCAAGATGGCGGTGAGCGACGGCGGCCAGGTCGGTATAATAGGGGACTACGAGAGGGCCATGATAGCCAGGCACGGCGTTGAGCTCCTGGTCGAGGGCAAGATGCACGGTACCGTCTACAAGAGGCTCGAGGCCATGATGAGGGACCTCAAGAGGAGGGAGGCCACGGAGCTCTGGTACAAGTAGCCGTTTGTCCCTAGGTGTTTGTTCTCATTTGTTTATGTTTATTTGTTGCACCTAGGGACTTCCACCTCGCCCACGCCCCACGGGCTATCGGCGTAGGCTCATGGGCGGCCGTCGGGCCCAACGGCACGGGGCCCCCATCTATAGGAGTTAAAGCCCTCACGCGGCTTGGGGCATGGCCCCCATTGCCACCGAGGGCCCTTAAAAGGAGGTTGTAGCACGCAACCACGTCCCTGTGCCAGGTCTCGCCTCCCTTTGAGCATGTGCCGTGCCTGTCCTTACCGTAGACTATCTTAGCGCCGTGTATAGGGCACTTCCTTGAGGTGTTCTTAGGATTAACGTAAATCACTGGAACCCCGTACTCCCTCGCCTTCTCCTCAATGGCCCTCTGCACTCCTTTGAAAGCCGCCTGGAATATCCTGTGCCTGAGCTGGGGGTTCCTAATGCGCTCTATCATATGATTAGCTGGCTCCCTTCCAAGCCTCTCAAGTACTATGGCCGCCTGCCTCTTGGCGGCCTCCCTTACAATTAGCGCGGCCAGCTTCCACCTTATATCCCTCTTCAGAGCTTTCTCGTTGCTGCCCAGCCTCCTGAATATCCTCCTCGCTGGCCTGCTGCCCGGGCCGTAGACCCTGTCATATTTCTCCTGGACGCTCTTCCTCCTGTAATAATAACCCAGGGTCACCCTGCTCAGGCCAGTCTCAAAAAGGTAGACAATTCCGTCAATGAGGACTGCCTCAGCGTTCTCGTTAACGTCAACTGTGATGTAGTCCTTCGGCCTGTACACACTGACCTCCTTCCTGAACGTTAGGTAGAATATCAGCCTCCTCTCCCTGTGATCCAGCTTGACCTTTGCCTCCGAGGAGAGCCTCCAGCCCCTGTTAACGTACCTCAGGATGTGCCTGTTGATCTCAATGGAGACCCTGACCCTGCCCCTGTGGGTGGCCAGGCTCACCGACGTCAGCCCCTCGGCCCTCCACAAATGGTCGTCGAGCCATATGCTGACGCCCCTGACCTCGGGGTGGGGCTTCCTGGTCCTCCCCGTCCTCCTTAGCTTAAGGAACGAGTGGGACCTCTCTGCTGCGTCCTGGCAGGCGGTGTATGCGTAGTGTGAGGGAAGCTGAGGGTAGAGTGACCTCACCTCGCGGTACCTCTCAGCCTTTAGCCTGGTGAACTTAGTTATGTTATTGTCAACGGCATATAGGACTAGCTGCTCGACCATGTTCCTGTACATGCCCTCAAGCTCAACAAATACCTTGAAGGTCCTCCTGGGCAGCTGCTCAGACCTCACGGTAACCGTCCTTGTAACTTCACTTGCTCCTCTCTGCTCCTCATCGGCCCCCTCATCTACTGCCAGCCTGGCTATGTTAGCCCTGTACACCCTTACACCTCCTGTACTCCTCAATTAGCCTGGTTATCACGTCGTCGTAGGTCTCCCTGGGGTGAACCTTCAGCCTGTTCAGCTCCTCCTTGGTCTCCCTCCTGACCCTGATGGGCTCGGTGACAGGCACCCTCGCACCAACTACAGAAGTAGCAAACAGTAGCTTAAAAGCCTTGCCCCGCCCTGAAGGATGGGGAGGAGGCCAGCTAGCTAGGGCAGAATAACTGATGCCAGCCTTTGACAGGCCTCCCTAGGCCTCAGCAGCCTCTCCAAAGATGTTGACACTAATAATAAAACAAAATCAGAGCTCATAAACCTAATCATCAATCACCAGCAATGAAACAGCCTCCATGCTTTTCTACTGCCGCGCTTTGCAATACTAGGGGTTTCGGGTGTCGGGCTCGGGTCTGGTCTTCTCAGCCGACCTTGCCCCCCTCAGGGACAAGGTCATAGCGGTCATAGGCTACGGGAACCAGGGCGAGGCCCAGGCCAAGGCGCTGAGGGACAGCGGGCTTAACGTCATAGTTGGCAACGCCAGGGACGAGTACAGGTCCAAGGCGGAGAGGGACGGGTTCAAGGTTTACGACATACCCGAGGCGGCCGCCAGAGCTGACGTCATAATGCTGCTCCTCCCTGACGAGGTTCAGCCCGGAGTCTTCAAGGACATAGAGTCGGCCGTCGGCAGCAGGGGCGTGGTCCTTGACTTCGCCAGCGGCTACAACGTCGCCTTCGGTCTCATAAGGCCGCCCAGCTCCTGGGACGTGGTCATGGTGGCCCCGAGGATGATAGGGGCTGGCATACTTGAGCTTCACTCGAGGGGGAGAGGCTATCCGGTCCTGGTGGGAGTTGCGAACGACAGCAGCGGCCGCGCGTGGGACTACGCCCTTGCCATAGCCCAGGGCATAGGGGCCATAGGGAGGCCGGGCGGCGCGGCCGTCAAGGTCACCTTCAAGCAGGAGGCGCTCATAGACCTCCTCGACGAGCACACTAACTGGCCGCTCATACTGGCCAGCTTCATGGCCTTCTTCGACGTGGCCACAGAGGAGTACGGGGTGCCGCCGGAGGCCGTGCTGCTGGAGATGTACGCCTCAGGCGAGATGGCCGAGGTCGCGTCGCAGATGGCCACCATGGGCGCCTTCGAGCAGCTCAGGCTTCACTCGACCACGAGCCAGTACGGCCAGCTCAGCAGGGCCTTCAGGTTCTACGGGGAGGTGAGGAGAATAGTTGAGGACGAGGCCAGGCAGATATGGCTCGGCGACTTTGCCAGGGAGTGGGCCCTTGAGCAGCTCGCCGGGAGGCCTAAGTTCCAGGCCCTCTGGGAGGCGGCCAGGAGCTTAACCATGGCGAGGGCCGAGGAGGGGCTGTTCAGGGCCCTCAGCAGGAGGTAGTCACCTGCTTACCTTGGACTCAACCTCTGACACGAGCTCAGCTATGTCTGGCCTCTCAAAGAGCTTCCTGGGGGCCTCCAGCAGGGTGTTGAGGGCATCCGCCACCGCCTCCTTCAGGTCAAGCGGGTGCAGCCTGCCCTCAACATAGGCCCTCTCAAGCTCAGCGTAGCTGGCGAAGTCGACGGGGCCGCCGTACTTCGTCGGCCTCTCGACGTGGAGCACGAAGCCTGGCCTCGAGAAGAGTATGTACTTGGCTATCTCAATGACGGGGTTCAGCTCGACCTGCCTCGGTGGGCAGTAGGCCGCCCTTATCTTAGCCCTGACCTGCTCTGGGCTGTCGTTGAGAAATATGGCTGAGGAGGCCTTCGACTTCGACATCTTGAAGGCAGCCGCCTGCTCGTCGCTCTCGGCGTTGTCCATCCTCTTGCCCCCCTCGAGGCCGGTGAGTATTGGCGTGTGGATGGCTATGACCTTCTTTTTGCCGAGCCTCTCAGCCACCTCCCTCTGAAGCACGTGGGCCTTCCTCTGGTCCAGGCCCCCGAGTGCTATGTCAAGGTCCATGTAAATTATGTCAGAGACCTGCATGGCTGGGTAGACTAGCTTTGAGGAGTCCAGCTCTGCCTCGTCCACTGTTCTGCCCATTATAGTCAGGGCCCTCTTCATCCTGGCAAGGCTTGTCATCTTCATGACCTTGAGCACAAGGGCCCAGTAGTCCTTGTCCGAGGCCATGCTCTCGGCGTCCACGAAGTTTACCCTCTCAACCGGGACCCCGAGGGACCTCATAATCTCCCTGAAGAGCACCGCGGCCCTCCTTATGAGCTCCACGTTGCCCCCGAGCTTGTCGTTTATCATGGCGTGCCACGTGGCCTCAAGAACGTTGAACTCGACGCCCGCCTCCACCAGGTCCTTCACCTTGAACATCCATATAAGGTGCCCTATGTGGGCCAGGCCGCTGGGCTCGTAGCCTATGTAACCCTTCAACTTGACGCCGGAGTTCACCTTCTCCCTGAGCTCGTCGTAGGTTATTACCTCGACCAGGTTCCTAGTTATCAGCGAGAGCCTCTCCTCCACGTCCAAGGTGATCCTATCATGCGCTTTTAGTGGGAAGCTAAAAAGCTTCGCAGCTTCGGCAGCGCAACGAGCGGCTCAGCAAAGGCCATTCTCCTCACTGCTCAGGGATAGCTGGCTCCTCATCGCCGACACCAGAGGCTATTGCCTGAACTTAAAACCTTAGGGTTCCTCGACCTGTGGGGGCTTAACATGAGGCTATGCGACAAGGAGGCGTCCCAGCTGGGCCTGGGCACCTGGGGCATGGGAGGCGGCTACTGGGCCCCTGACTACAGCAGGGACGACTTCTACGTTAGCGCGATAAGGTACGCCTACGAGAGGGGAATAAGGGTCTTTGACACTGCAGAGATGTACGGCGGCGGCCACTCCGAGGAGCTGGTAGGCAGGGCCCTGGCTGACGTGGCTGACGATGTTATAATAGTAAGCAAGGTATGGCCAAACCACTTCCGCTACGACGACCTGATAAGGTCTGCGGAGGCCAGCAGGAGGAGGCTCGGCGTCAGGGCTATAGACCTCTACCTGCTCCACTGGCCGAGCAGTGAGGTGCCGCTCAGGGAGTCCATCAAGGCCCTTGAGGACCTCATAGACATGGGCGTTATAAGGTGCATGGGCGTCAGCAACTTCGACAGGCGGCTGCTCGAGGAGGCCATGGGGCTCGCTAGGAGGCACGAGGTGGTGGCTGACGAGGTGGAGTACAGCGTCTACAACAAGTGGGCCGAGAGGGAACTGGTGCCTTTCGCCAGGGAGAGGGACGTGGCAATAATAGCTTACTCGCCCCTGGGCAGGGGTTCTATAGCCTCAGATGAAAGGCTCAGGAGGATCGGCGTGAAGTACGGCAAGACGTCTGTGCAGGTGGCCCTCAACTACCTTCTTAGGAGCTCAATACCTATACCTAAGGCCTCGAGGAAGGAGCACATAGATGAGATACTCGGGGCCGTTGGGTGGAGCCTGAGCGAGGAGGACTATAACTACCTCAGGTCCCTTTGACGGTGTAGTCTTCGTCAGGAAGCTGCTCAGGACGAGGAGCGGGGAAGATAATAGAGCAGGTCAGGGAGGAGCTCAAGAGGGCCGTGCAGGGCCCTTAGCTCACTTGATGACCAGCGCCGGTATCACAAATATGGCCAGCATTAGGTTCATGAAGACAATAGCAGTGATGACGGTGTAGAGCCAGTTCCTCTCGTAGGCGAACTGTGCTATCCCTATGGCCACCCTCAGCACTGGCGTGGCCATGAGGACTATGAGGCCTATCAGAACGAAGGCCAGGCCGTTGAGGCTGCTCACGCTCCTCATATTTATGTAGCTCACGGGCAGTATAGAGGTGTTAACCGGGGATCTTGAAATGACCAGGTCCCTGAAGCTGTAGGCGCCCGCGCCGTGGTGTATGTATATCAGAGCCACGCCGAAGATTATGAAGGCTGCCGAGATCAGGACCCCTATCCTGAGGGCCCACCCAATTATGTCCTCGAAGCTTACATTCCTTGCCATTGGCGGTCACCTCAGTGGATCACTCCTAACCCCCTCAGCACCATCTCAACTCCTAGGAAGGCCAGTATTGCAGTGAATAAGTACCTTATAGACTTGCTGGTCATCTTTGGCAGTACCTTAGAGGCCGACATGGAGCCTAGAAGGACGCCGAGGGCCGTGAAGCCAGCAAGTATGGGCTGTATGAGGCCGTAGGCCCAGTATATGGCGCTTCCCGTGGCCGCCGTGACCCCTATCATAAAGTTGCTGGTAGTCGTGCTGACCTTCATGGGGAGGTTCATGGCCCAGTCCATGCCCAGGACCTTGAGGGCCCCGCTGCCTATCCCCAGGAGGCCAGATATGAAGCCTGCGAAGAACATTACTATCTCGCCCAGCCACCAGCGGACGCCGTAGTACTTGACCTCCTGCTTCAGGGCCTCGTCGTAGTACTCCCCGTGGAGCTGAAAAACCCTCGTAGTCCAGTCGGGCTTCATGGGCTGGGGGAGCTCGAACTTAGACCTCTCAAGCTGGAAATATATCTGGCTGAGGAGCACCACGCCGAACGCTATATAAATTATGTACTCAAGGTGGTGGGCGTAGATTAGGGCCGCCGTCAGCGACCCGACTATCGAGCCCGTAGTGGTGGCTATCTCGAGGCCCATGCCTATCCTGACGTTCGTTATTCTGTCCCTGATGTACGCGCTCGCTGAGCCGCTGGAGGTGGCTATAGTAGATATCAGGCTCGCCCCCGTGGCGTATGCTATGGGAATTCCAAGGAAGAGCGTGTAGAGGGGCACCAGGAACGTGCCGCCGCCGAGCCCCACCAGCGCTCCAAGGAAGCCCGATATTATACTTACAGCGACGACCAGGGCAAAGAACACGTCAATCGGCACATTCAGCAACCCCTGCACCCGGCCTAGGGTCTCTAAGATCTTAATTAAAAAATTTTCAGTGACCCTGTAACGTTTCAGCTTAATTATTGACATCTCAGTTTAGAGATTTACGGGTGGCAGCTGGCGTTCATAACACTTATACCTTAATTATTTTGCTGTTAACCCAACCCCAGGGGCATCGATTGGAGGAGCCTGAAGCGTTCTCCTACAGGGCAGTAGCGATAAGGGTAGCGGGCGAGATAGCCCTCAGCAGCTCGCCGGGGGCGGCGCTCAGGAAGTGGAGGGAGTACTTCGGCTTGAGCCAGCAGGACGTGGCCAAGGTCATGAGCGTCTCCCCGAGCGTGCTGAGCGACTACGAGAAGGGCCGCAGGACCCCTGGGGCGGGCTTCATAAGGAGGTTCGTCATGGCCCTCCTAAGGGCTGACGCCGAGAGGGGCTCCAAGAGGGCCGAGAACCTGATCAGGGCCCTCGGCATACCAACGACTGGAGTAATAGACATGCAGGAGTTCAGCGAGCCCCTAACGCTTGAGGACATAATAATAACAGTTGATGGCATACTTCTCTACCACGACTACCCAAAGGGGGTCATGGTCTACGGCTACACGGTGGTGGACAGCATAAAGGCAATAACTGAGCTCACCAGCATGCAGTTCTACGCGATGCTGGGCTCGGTGCCTGAGAGGGTCATAGTCTTCACTAAGGTCACAGCGGGCAGGAGCCCCATGGTGGCCGTGAGGGTCTCCCTGGTGAAGCCGAGCGTCGTGGTGCTACACGGCCCCAGGGAGCACATGGACAGCCTCTCAATAGAGCTGGCCAGGCTGGACAGGGTGCCCCTCGTGCTCAGCACCCTGGGCAGCGTCGAGGAGCTCGTGAGGAGGCTGAGGGGGAGGGTGAGCGGCAGGGGCCTATGAGCCCTTAAGCTTAAGTATGGCCTCCGCTATGTCGCCGTTGGCCTCTATGAGGGCCCTCCTGGCGGTCTCCACGTCAACCCCCGCCTGCTCGGCGACCAGCTTCACGTCCTCCTCGCTCACCTGGGGCTGCTGGGCCGCCGCCTGCTGCTTCACCTCCCTCGGCTCCCCGACGACATATATCATGGTGGGCTGTCCCCTGCCCCTGACTATTATGACCTGGGGTGAGTCAACGACGTACCGGGAGTCCTTTGCCTCAATGGTGACCCTGGTGGCCTCCAGCTCCTCGGCCTCAATGCCCATCCTCTTGAGCATCCTCCTGAGCTCCCTTGGGTTTACCCCCATCAAGCTCCGCGCCCACTCTACAAGTAAGTATCGCTTAATATAGCCTTCTAGCAGACACAGCTGTGGGGCAAAGCAGAAAGGTCAGATGGAAGATGAGCAGCGAGAGCTCAGGTAAGCCTAAGGTTAAGATCCTTGGGAGCGGCAGGGAGGTAGGAAGGGCAGCCATAGGGGTTGAGTACAAGGGGCGGACGGTGCTCCTGGACTACGGGGTCAACTTCGACGAGAACGAGCAGCCCATATACCCGCTGCACGTCAGGCCGAAGGACGTGGAGGCTCTTCTCCTGACGCACAGCCACCTCGATCACATAGGGGCAGCCCCGGCCCTCTTCATCTCAGTGAAGCCGAGGCTCCTGGCGACCCCCCTGACCCTTGACGTCACAAGACTGCTGCTCTACGACATGATAAAGCTTAATGGCCCGAACCTCATATTTGACAACAGCACCGTGGATGACATGCTTGGCGTTGCGGAGAGCGTGGATTATGAGAGGTCTGTGGAGCTGGGGGACTTCACGCTGACGCTCATGTCAAGCGGTCACATACCTGGGTCAGCCTCTGCCCTGGTCGACGTGAACGGCACCAGGGTCCTCTACACCAGCGACATGAACAACATAGAGACCAAGCTGATGAGCCCCCACAGGCTCGCCGGCGTCAAGGCTGACGTTGTCATAATAGAGTCCACGTACTCCACGGTGACCCACCCTGAGAGGTCTGTCACGGAGAGGGAGTTCTACGAGTCGGTCGAGGACGTCGTTAAGAGGGGGGGCACCGTCCTCGTCCCGGCCTTCAGCGTGGCCAGGGGGCAGGAGATTATGTGCCTTCTCGAGGAGAGGGGCTTCGGCTGGCCCGTCTGGATAGACGGCATGATAAGGTCCATCACCGACCTCTACCTGGCGCACAGCAGCTTCATCAGGGACCCAAGGCTCCTGGCGAGGGCCTCGGAGGAGCAGAACCTGGTCAAGGGCTGGGGCGACCGCAAGAAGGCGCTTAAGAAGCCTGGAGTCATAATTTCAAGCGCAGGCATGTTAAAGGGAGGGCCAGCCCTCTACTACTACTCAAGGATAGTCCAGAACGACAAGGACGCGGTGTTCCTAGTGAGCTACCAGGCCCCAGGGACCCCTGGGAGGCAGGCGCTCGAGGAGGGCGTGTTCTTTGACGGGGAGAGGAAGCTGCCGGTCAAGGCAAGGCTCCAGCTCTTCGACTTCTCAAGCCACGCCGACTGGAGGGGGGTCATGCAGACGCTGAGGTCCATAAGCGGCGTCAGGAAGGTGATACTGGTCCACGGGGAGCCGCAGGGGCAGATGGAGCTGGCCTCCAAGATAAGGGACGAGCTCAGCCTTGAGGTCATGATTCCTCAGAACGGCGACGACATAGAGCTGGGCTGAGCGTTTTAAAGCCCGCGCGCCCTCCCTACGCTTGATGAGGAATTTGCCGAGTGCTGAGCCTAACGGCTGTGAGGAGAGGGAACCTCGCCTGAGGCGCTTAGGCCTTCCCTGAGTTCAATGAGGATGTGCCCTGAGCGCCTGCGACCTCAGAGGAACTTGAGCCCGGTGGCCCTGCTGCCCCTGGCTATCAGAGAGAGGAACACTATGTCTATTACCATAGGCGGCAGCGCCGCAACCAAGGCCAGCGAGGCCAGCATGCCCCAGTCTATAGTCGACTCCTGTATGGCCGTCAGCGCATATATCATCATTGTCTGGGCCCCCTGGGGCGGGAAGCTGAAGTTATAGGGCGTGGCGCTGAATATGAGTGGGTAGAAGAGGGCGTTCCAGGCCCCCACTGTGGCAAGCATGAACGTCGAGAGGAGCACAGGCCTTGAGAGGGGCAGTATGAGCCTCCTGAAGCTGCCCTTAATGTTGTACATGGCCGCCACCTCGTCGTAGGCCTTCGGCAGGTCGACGAAGAAGCCGTTCATGAGCCAGAGGGCGTAGGTCACATAGCCGAGGGGCATTGCCATTATCAGGGCCCACCACGTGTTGAGCAGGTGCACCTTAGCGTAGGCGATGTAGAGCGGTATCACAAATGCCATGGGTGGCAGGACGTAGAGGTAAATGGAGAGCGGCAGGAGCCAGCCCCACGCCTTGCCCCTGGCTATCTCATAGGCCGCCCCTGAGGCGAGGAAGACCGCTATGACCCCGACGGCGATGCTGACGACAACGCTGCTTATAATGTATGGCACTGAGCCGCGGAGCGCGTCCATGAAGAACCTGCCCGTGAAAGCTATGGGAAGCATGACGGGCGGCGACCTGAAGTCAAGGGTGTTGGGCCTGAAGGCCACAAGGAACATCCAGTAGACGGGCATTATGTTGAAGAACAGTATGACCGCCAGTATGGCCAGCATGAGCCCCTTGAAGACGGGGTCTGGCATCCTGAGCCTCACAGAGGGCAAAAGTGTCCTCCTGCTCCTCAGCACTATGAAGAGGGCTACGGCGGGGGCCGTGGCTAGCAGCGCTATGGAGGCCGCTATGAGGGCCCCTGCCGAGTAGCTGCCCAGGTTGTAGACGGCATAGTAGGTGAGTATGCCCAAGGTCGTTGTCGCGTACCCGGGGCCGCCGCCCGTGAGCACGTAGGGGGCGTCGAAGGCACCGAAGCTGAAGGCCAGCTCTATTATGAAGGCTATAAGTATAGCCTTGCTTGCCAGGGGTATCGCCACCTCGCCGTAGTACCTGGCGAGGCCGACGTTGTCCATCATGGAGTTCTCCCTTATCTCAGGCGGTATCGACCGCAGCGTGGCGTAGATTATTATGAAGGGGAACGCTATGGCACCCCAGACGCTCACGAGTATAACTCCCCACAGGGCTGTCCTTGAGAGATAGAGGGGATCATATGGTATGTGAAAGATGTAAGTGAACCAGCCCCAGCCGCCGCCGTAGAGGCTTATCGACCATATGAGGGCCGCTGAGACGAAGGGCACTGTGTGGGGCAGCACGGTGAGCAGCGATAGCACCCTCTGGTACCTTACGCTTAGCATGTCAACTGCTACGGCGGCCAGGAGACCTATGAGCGTCCCGAAGGTGGATGTCATGACAGCCAGTATCAGTGTGTTCTCGAAGATCTTGGCCACGGGCACGAGGCTCAGGGTCACGAGGGCAGAGTGATAGTCAACGCCAACTAAGGCGAAGGTGGCGGCGAACGGTATTATTCCAAAGGCCACTATGTAGGCAACGTAGGGGGCCGTGAGCCGCAACAGCGCTCCCGCACAGGCCTGGCAGGCCGATGTTTTAAAGTGCTAGGGTCCACGTGTAGGGAATTGAATTTAGCTAACCTAAACCTCTCGGCTGGAACTTTTTAATCTCTTGGGGCCTCGGCCAGCGTGTGGTCAACGTGAGCTCCATAGGTGAGGTTGCCAGGAGGAAGACCGAGGAGGCATCGGCTAAGCTCAAGGAGCAGTATGACCAGGCCATCAAGGCCGTGAGGGAGGCCAGGGAGAAGGCGCTGCAGGAGGCCTCAAGGAGGCTTGAGGAGGCTGCCAGGGAGTTTGCCGCCTCCCTCAGCTCCTAAGGGGTTCAGCTCTCACATAGGCTTACATGACTTGATACATTGAGACCACGCGGAGACAAGCGGAAACAAGGGAAAAGAAAGAATGGGAATAGTTTTAAGCAGGGATAGTTTAAGTCAACCTATCATGAGCTTGAGGCGCTGGAGCTCGTGGTTGTCGTGGTACTCAGGTAGTACGTTTTCAGTATACTTATGTACTGCGCGGCCACTGAGTTGAGGACCTGCTGCGGCGTCGTGCTCGTCGGGTTCTCAAGGTAGTTGAGGAGGGCGGTGTCAAGGGCGTCGCCCAGGTTGTCGGTCACTGGTATCAGGGGCTCCCACGCGTTGCCGTTCTCGGCTGATATCTCGTTCGCCAGCAGCCAGTTCTTCTGGTAGGCCGGCAGGGACGAGTTGCTGAGCAGCGCTGAGTAGGCCTGCTTAGATATTGGGAAGAGGCCCAGCTTCAGGAACATCTCCTCCTGGACCTGCGGCGACTCTATGAACTGCAGGAACTCCATAGCCAGCTGCTTGTGCAGCGAGTACTTGCTTACTGCAAAGTACGTGCCCCCAGCCATAGAGTAGTTGCCGGGCAGCGGCGCCAGGCCAACCTCCTGCGGGCTCACGTTAAGGGCAAGTATAGCCGCGAGCCTTGAGGCGTAGTTTATGCCGGCAGGCCCGAAGCCCTCGACCAGGAGCTCAGGCATGTTGTCGAACGACACCTGGAGCGTCGTGGGGCTCGGCTCGTAGCTGACAAGCTGCTGCATTATCTCGAGCGCCTGGACGCCAGCGCTCGTGTTAATTGCGGGCGGAGGGAACGGGTAGCTCCAGCCGCTCGGCATACAGCCCCAGAACTCTATGCCGAAGCCCGGTATGCCGTGTACTGTGCCGCAGTTCAGGGTCCTGTTGTTTATGTAGTAGTAGCCGTATATGGACTCAAAGCTTGAGCCTATGTCGCCGCCCTGGGTGTCATCCATTACTAGGACCCCAGCCTTAGTTATGTGGTGCGACACGAAGAACTGGCTGACGTCAACGACCACGGTCCAGTTGTGCCAGGTCCACGGGTTGAGCTGCATGTGATACTCGTTGTAGAACTCCTGCTGCAGGGTGGCGTTGTTGAAGTACGTGGTGTTGTATATTATCAGCACGTTTGAGACCCATGGGGCCACGCCGGCGATCTCTGAGGTGTTGGTGGTGGCGTTATATATGACTCCGCCGAAGCTCTCCGCAGGCCATATTATGTCGCTCGCGTTTATGACTGAGGAGTTGAGGGGCACAACGTAGGGCGCCAGGGTCCTGGCGGTCGTGGGCGTGAAGGTCACTATGTCGTAGCTGCTCTGCCCGGCCTTAAGCACCGTCAGCTCGTTACTTATGTAGTCGCTAAACGGGAGGGCGTCAACCTGGACCGTCACGCCTGGGTGCGTGGCCTCAAACATCGGTATGACCATTTTCAGGAACTGCTGTGGGGCGCCCGTGTAGGTTGCTATAACTAGCGTGGCCTGAGGCGTGGTTGCCGTGGTCGGGACGCTGGTGGTTGTCATAGTAGATGTCGTGGTTGTCGTGGTTGTAGTAGTTGACGTCGTAGGTTTGTGATAGTACACATATGCCATGTAGCCGCCGACTGCAACGATGACAATTATTAAAATGACTATCCCTGCTAGGGCAGCGGAGGAGATGGACGACCTATTTCTCACTCCTGAACCCTGTGGGCCTATGGGAGGCCTCAATTAAAAAGGTGAGCGACGCAAGGGCTGTAACACTATATAGGCCTCAATAGGCCTCAGGGGGTGCCGAGGACCTTTGCCTCGGCCGAGGCGGCGGCCTGGTTGAAGGGGGCCTGCACAAGCTCTATGTCGCAGCAGTCCATTGAGATCCTCCTAATGTTAAAAGTCCTAAGCGGCGCCCTGTGAAGTGGGGAGTTAACGACGACAGTGTGATATTCCCCGTTCTCACCAAGTGGGTCGGCCCCGTCGCTCTTTGCAAGGGAGAGGAACCACTCTATGTTGTCCCTGTTGATGACCTCCCCCACGGCCCTCCTGAGCGCCCTGCCCCTCGCGCCCAGGACCTTCATAGAGTAGCCCTCCCCCACGTCCTTCATGAGTATCTCAAGCGTGTCCTGTCCCCAGAGGGGCTCAAGCAGGGAGGCCCCAGCCTCGGAGGCCAGGGACTCCATGTACTTCAGGTGGTCCTCCACGAAGACGTCCCCCGCTATTAGCTTATCAGCGCTCAGCCTCCTTAGAAGCTCAGCCGTCTCCTGGAACTCCCTCCCCTTGTCGAGCCTTGCTGCCACTATCGGCTTCCCTATGAGCGACGCCTCAGCTATGGTCGCCTGCACGTTCTCTATGTGAGGGCTCGGCTCTGGGAAGTCGTAGACCAGAAAGAGGAACACGTCGACGGGCCACGCGAGGCTTGCGGCCCTCAGCCCGTCCTTGCCGCCAGAGAACATGGCGACCCTGTTTCCCAACGTTTCACCCTCCAGTTGGAGGCTTCGCCCTTTAGGGCGGGGAGGGTATGAACATTTATAAGCTCTTTGGAGTTGGGCGCGGGCGAGCTCAGCAGGCTGTGAGCCCGCGCCTCCCCGGGGCTGGCGGCGGGGCCTGAGCTTGTGATGCAGCGCCCGTGGGGGCCCTGAGAGGTGATGGGAAGGCCCCAGTGGGCGCAGAGCTCCCGTCCTTTAGGGCGGGGGCCGTCAGCGCGAGAGGCGGAGGGCCTGGCAGGTTTAAAGCGGCGCGCAGCGCCCACGGCTCTGCCTTAAGGATGGCCTGCGGCGCTCAGGGCCTCGGAGTACTGAGGCTCGAGAGCCCCGCCCTTCTCAGCTATGACCTTCAGGGCAAGGTCCCTTATCCTGGCCACATCGGCCCTGCCGTGGTACACGTCATCCTCAAGCCTGAGGCAGAGGCCCAGCCTCTCGCCTATCCTTATGGCCGCGTAGTTGTCGCCGTGCATGTAGGCCTCCATAGTCCTTATGCCCCTCCTGTAGGCCTCAAGTATAAGGAGGGCAGCTATCACCGTGGCCAGCCCCCTCCTCCTGTGCTCAGGCATTACAGCGAATGCCAGCTCCGCGTCGGTGCAGTTTGAGAACCCCTCGCCCAGCGCCACTATTCTGTCGCCGAGGAAGCCGCCAACGGCATAGTTGCAGCTCCCTGAGAAAAGCCTCCTCGCGTGCCCCTCGAAGTCCCTGAAGACGTCAAGGAACCTGTAGTAGAGCGAGAGGGTGTCAAGGGAGGAGTAGAAGGACGCCACGAGGGGGGCGTCGGAGGGGCAGAGCAGCTCGAGCGAGTAGCTGCCAAGCGTCGCCAGCCTGCGCCTTGAGCAGGAGCTCAAGTTCCTCCCTGTTAAAAAGTGGATTCAAAAAATTTAAATTGTAAAGGGGGTGTTCAAGTGAGAGAAAGATTAGGGGCCCACCTGTGGGAACCTCACAGGCCTCACGCTGGCAGCGCCGGCCTCTTGGCAACCCAGTTGACGAGCAGGGCGGCCCCTAGGTAGAGTGCGTCAAGCCCTGTTATCAGCCCTATCCAGCCGCCGGCCTTTGTTATAGCGGCGCTCCCAGTGAAGAAGGCCGCCGAGAGCACCCAGAAGGTTACTGTCAGCAGCGCCAACACGGAGGCTAGCACCCTGGCCTTGGCCATGTAGGCGCCCACCGTGTATATGAGCGTCAACACGCCCCACAGGGCGAACCAGGCGCCGTTCTCGCTGCCGCTCATTGGGAACGCCTTGGGGTCCCAGCTGTTAAGGACGAAGGCCATCGCTAGGCCTATCCAGAAGAGGCCGTAGGTGCTGAAGGCGGTGCCCCCTAGCATGTTGCCCCTCCTGAAGTCCATCCAGCCAGCGAAGACCTGGGCCGCCCCTCCCCAGAAGAAGGCGTATGCTAGGGTGAGGCCAGCAGTGGGTATGATGCCCGCGTTGTGGAGGCTCAGCACTATAGTGGTCAGGGCAAAGCCCCAGAGGCCCAGCGAGCTCGGGTCCGCGAAGGGCTGGTCCTGGCTCAAAGGGATCACCTCACTTCATCTGCGCCTTGAACTCCTCCCAGGCCTTCACCAGCTCCTCGACGGCCGTCGGGTCCTCAAGGGTCGTGGTGTCGCCCAGGGGCCTGTCCTCCATTATGTTCTTGAGGAGCCTCCTCATTATCTTCCCGCTCCTCGTCTTGGGCAGCTTCCTGACGAAGAGCACGGTCTTCGGCGTCGCTATAGGGCCTATCTGGGTCCTTATCAGCTCTATCAGCTCCTTCCTGAGCTGCTCGTCCGGCTGGTAGCCTGCCTTGAGCACCACCGCCGCCACGGGCACCTCGCCCTTCACCGGGTCGGGGGCGCCTATGACTGCGGCCTCGGCCACGGCCGGGTGCTTTATCAGGACGTCCTCCATCTCGGTAGTCCCTATCCTGTGGCCGGCCACCTTGAGGACCTCGTCAGCCCTGCCGAGGAGCCAGAAGTAGCCCTCCTCGTCCTTGACGGCGTAGTCGCCAGCGTAGAAGTAGCCTGGGAACCTGCTCCAGTAAGTCTTTACGTACCTCTCAGGGTCGCCCCAGACGCCCAACATCATGCCGGGCCACGGCTTCTTGATTATAAGGTAGCCCCTTACCCCTGGCGGCGTCGGGTTGCCGTTCTCGTCTACTACATCAGCCACTATTCCGGGCAGCGGGAACGTGGCCGAGCCAGGCTTGAGGGTGACAAGCGATATGCCTGGGGCGGGCGATATCATGGCTGCCCCGGTCTCTGTCATCCACCATGTGTCTACTATTGGGCACCTCATCTTGCCGATCAGCTCGAAGTACCACCTCCAGACGTCGGGGTTTATGGGCTCGCCCACGGTGCCCAGTATCCTCAGCGTTGACAGGTCGTGCTTCCTGACCCACTCGTCGCCGTACTGCCTGAGCGTCCTCAGGGCGGTGGGGCTCGTGTAGAATATCGTGACGCCGTACTTCTCCACTATCTGCCACGGCCTGTCGGGCTGCGGGTAGTCTATGGCGCCCTCGTACATGACCTCTGTGGCGCCGTTCAGCAGCGGACCGTAGACTATGTAGGTGTGGCCCGTTATCCAGCCCACGTCGGCCATCGTCCAGTGGACGTCCTCAGGCCTTATGTCCCAGTTCCACTTGAACACGTTGTAGACGTAGACCATGTAGCCGCCGACGCTGTGCATTACCCCCTTCGGCTTGCCAGTGGTGCCGCTGGTGTAGAGTATGAAGAGCACGTCATCAGACTTCCTCGGCACCGGCTTGACGTAGGTGGTGTCGGGGTACTTGGAGGTCAGCTCGTGGTACCAGACGTCCCTCCCCTCAACCCAGTTCACCGGGTTCCCGAGCCTCCTGACCACAACGACCTTCTCTACCTTGGCCCCCTGCTTCTCAGCCAGGGAGACGCCCTCGTCGGCGCCCTTCTTGAGCTCAACTACCTTGCCCTTTCTCCAGTAGCCGTCAGCCGTTATCAGGACCCTCGACTTGGCGTCGACTATCCTGTCGGCGAGGGCCGAGGGGCTGAAGCCCGAGAAGACCACGCTGTGTATGCCCCCGACCCTGGTCACTGCGAGCATGGCTATGGGCAGCTCCGGTATCATGGGCATGTATATCGTGACTGTGTCGCCCGGCTTCACGCCCAGGTCCTGGAGAGCCCTGGCGAGCTTGTTGACCTCCCTGAAGAGGTCCCTGTAGCTCAGGACCCTGCTGGTCCCGTCCTCGCCCTCCCAGTAGTAGGCCACCTTGTTGGCCACGTGGGTGCCCATCCAGCGGTCAAGGGCGTTCAGGTTGATGTTGGTCTCCCCTCCCACGAACCACCTGTAGAAGGGCGGGTTAGAGTCATCAAGGACCTTGTCCCAAGTCCTATACCACACCAGCTCCCTGGCCCTCTCGTCCCAGAACTTTATGGGGTCCTCAACTGAGGCGCGCCAGAAGTCAAGGTACTTGTTGTGGTGAGGGAAGTACTTCTCGCCGTAGGGTAAGGGCTCTATCCTCTGGGCCTCAGGAGATGACGTATATCCCACCTCGTATTCACAACTTTATACATATTAGCCCACTATTTAAAGGTTCCATATAGTGGGTTTTATTATGTTCTGTCCCACTTATATCCTAGTTAGAGTTAAATATGTTTATATATATATTATAATTTAGAGTTACTTTCGATAGCCCTTAGGACCAGGCCCTCCCGTAAAGGTCCTTTGAGCAGGGGGCCCTGAGGAGTCCCCTTCACAACGCCGTGAGCGTAGCCCTCCAGCCCCTTCCCCCTCATGCCTGAGGCCAGGAGCCTCCTCTGCGCTTCAACTCGCCTTGCAGAAGGCGTTTAACCCCTCCTTGGTAGAGGTCTCTAGACGCGAGGGCGACGCCGACGATGGGCGACTGTGAAGAGCTTTACGAGAGGCTTGCCGAGACGAGGGAGAGAGTTAAGGACATTGAGAGTTCACTCACGGAGATATTAGACGATCTTCAGAAGGTGGCCAGCTCTGAGGTAGACCTTATATCATGCTTGAAGTCTCATGCCCCCGACTACTTCTCATGGCTTGATGGGAGTCCTGCGGACGGCCTTCAGCTCAACGTTCAGCTTAACGGCGACCCCGCCGCACAGGCCGGCGCGGGGCCTGAAGACTGCACGAGGGTACGTCAAGCCCTCATACAGGCCACCTCCAGAGAGGCCTCGCTCTCGTTCCAGATGGCTGAGGTCGGCGCCGTCATTAGGAACGAGGTGATAAGGCTGTCCGGCCTAGCGGCGCTCTGCAGGCACTACGAGCCTGAGCGATCTGAGAGGGTCAGCAAGGAGACGTTATACCCCCTTATCTCTAAGTACCTCTCCCTATAGCTCGCGGGTGCGCCCAGGCGTCAGAAGGCCTCGACCTGGCTCAGCGGGCTCCGCGCGGCTTAAACCTGTGCCGCGGTTAACGCTTACCTCTTCGCCATCACAAAGGCGGGAAGCCCGCAGTGAAGAGCAGGAGGTCAGCTTTCTGGCGACCCTGACGTCGTTGGTTCAATAAGGCGAGCGCTTTTAAGGGCCCCGCTTATCAAGGGCACAGGCGACGCCGATTGGGGGTACGGGGCTTTACCTGCTGGGCTCAAGGGGGTCAAAGGCTAACGAGAGGGTCCTCTGGGACCTGAGAATTGAGGAGCTAGTGGATGATATTTTGGGTAAGGAGAAGGATCAGCTTCTGGCAGACATCTTTAAGGAGCCGCTCACGGACAAGGAGGTCATTGCGTTTAGGCAGAGGGTGTTCGAGGACCTTATTGACGAGAGGGCTTACACCATAGTGAGGGGCTTCGTAGAGAGCATTAAGGAGGTCAGCAGGCTGCTGAGCCTAGAGGCCGAGGCTTACGAGGAGTTCAAGTACGGCCTTCACATTGACGCAGCCCTAACTTACGTGAACGCCCTAGAGGCGACGTTGAACCTAGTGCGAGGCCTGAACGTGAAGTCTGAAGGCATCGCCAGCTTTATCAGTTACCTTGAAGGCCTGGTCCAGGGCAAGGAGTTTCAGGCCCTAAAGGGGTTGGCGTACGAGGCGAAGGCAGCCAGGGACAAAATAAAGGTTAGGGTAAGCGTGGACGGGAACAGGGTAAGGGTCACAGGTGACGGCGGCGAGGATCTATCTTCAAGGGTCGAGCAGCTGTTCTCAAGGTTTAAAGGACAGCAGGTTCGTCAGATCAGGTTCACGGGCAGCCGCGAGCAGACAACCCACGTGCACGCTATGATATTAAGGGGCATCTACACGATCTTCAAGGAAGAGTTTGATGTCATGAGAAGGCTGAGGGACGAGTTCCCCAACATACTGGATGAGGGCGTTAAGAACTTCGCTAAGGAGTTCGAGTTCTACATTAAGTACATCGAGTACATGAGGGACATAGAGTCCAAGGGGTACAAGTTTTCAATACCACAGTTCACGGAGGACGGTTCGATTCACGTCAAAGGCTTCTATAGCATGTTGTTGGCTAGGAGGAGCACCGCCGTGACTAATGACATTCACGCCTCCGGCGACAGGAGGGTTTTCATAATAACTGGCGTGAACGGCGGAGGGAAAACAACTTTTGCAATTACCTTCGGCCAGCTGGCGTTCTTAGCCTCAATAGGCGTGCCCGTCCCAGCCGAGGAGGCCAGGGTGCCCCTGTTTTCTAACATAATTACAGCCTTCCCGGTTGAGGAGGACAGGCTGGAGAGCCTAAGCAGGCTCGAGGAGGACATAGTAAGGGCAGTCAACATATTAAAGGCGGCTGACAGCAGGACGCTGGTCATAGTCAATGAGCTCTTCTCCACCACTACGTCAGACGAGGGCTTTGAGCTCGCGAGGCGCTTCGTAAGTGAAATAGCTAGCAGGGGCTCATACCTCATCTACGTCACCTTCATCACTAAGATAGCCACGCTTGAGAACGTGATCAGCCTCGTGGCGCAGGTACAGGACGGGAGGCCGACCTTCAAGATAGTGGAGGGAGGCCCTCCGTCCAGCTACATGGCTGTCCAGATAGCCGCAAGGCACAGGCTGCTTTACGAGGATGTTAGGGGCCACGCCGGACGGTGAGCCCCAGTGATAGAGTTCGACCTCTTGAGGGTAGGCGACGTCCCTGAGGCGAAGGACAAGGAGGACCTGGTGAAGGACCTGGAGCTGGGGAAGATACTGGATGCCGTAGCCCAAAAGGACGAGCTTATTAGGGGCGTATGGAGCCACGTGCTCCTCCTCTCTGGCGCGGACGTAGAGTCCATAAGGTACAGGCAGGAGGCCGTCAAGGACGCCATTCAGAACAGGGACGTCGTTGTAGAGCTGTACAGGTTCACAGGGGACGTCATAACAAGGACTGAGAGGGCGGCGTTCCTCGTGACTTATGACAACCCAGAGCTAGTGGTCCTCGAGACAGCGGCCGGAATGAGGGTGATGATAGACGCCTTTAAGGACCTAAAGGGCATCCTCAGCAGGGCAAGCTTCTCCTCCCAGGCCTTCCAAGGGCTGGTGAACACGATAAGGGAGAACGTGGACGAAAACTTTATAGCGTCTGCAAAGGAGCTGCTGAGCTTTTTTGACATCAGGAACAACACGCTGGAGTTCTCAGTAAAGCTCGGCGCGCATAACACCTTAGTTGACCCGGTAGTTCTGGCCCCCAAGAAGGAGGGCGGCGTAATAAGGAAGCTGTTTAACAGGGAGAGCGCCTATGAGTTTAGGCTGGACCCCCACGATGAAAGAGGGGCGGAGATCCTAGGGGACATAAGGAAGTGGGTTCTCGCCGGCTTAGCGCCGACCATGCTGAACGCCTACGAGCACCTGCTGCAGTTCTTTAAGACCTTGAACGAGCAGCTGGCATTCTTTGTGGGTGCCATAAACCTTCACGACCTCTTCCAGAGGCTTGAGTTGCCCTTAGCCTACCCTGAGATCTCCGAGGGCACGCTGTCGTTCAGGGACCTGCACTGCCTCTCCCTCGCGATTTCGCTTAACAGGAGGCCTGTCCCGAACTCCCTGGAGACCCGTAACGTTAGCGCGTTCATAATAACGGGCGCCAACAGGGGCGGCAAGACTACGTTCCTGAGGTCGGTAGGCCAGGCGATACTGCTGGCGAGGGCCGGGGTCTTCGTGCCGGCCAGCAGGCTGGCGCTGCCGTCGGCCGGGGCCCCCCACACGCACTTCCAGAGGGAGGAGGAGAGGACGATGTCCTACGGGAAGTTCGAGGAGGAGGTGATAAGGTTCAGGAAGCTGGTTGACCTAGTGAGGCCTGGGGACTTCGTCCTAATGAATGAGAGCTTCTCAACCACTAACCAGGTTGAGGCGTCGGAGGTAGCTAAGCAGGTCGTGTCGGCCCTAGTGGACAGCGGGGTGACCGTCTTCTACGTCACGTTCCTGCAGGACTTCATACACCACTTCGTCAAGGAGTATGGTGACAGGGTAGTCCTCCTAACGCCTGAGAGGCTGAAGGACGGAACCAGGACCTTCAGGCTGGTGCGGGGCTCCGTTCAGCCAGGTTACGCGCTTGATATATGGGATAAGCTCTTTAAGCGCGAAAGCAGTGCAGCGAAAGCCCTCTAGATCCCTCACTGTCGCGGCCGCTGCAAGGACATCTTAATTTATTAAAAGGGATAATGTTGATTTTGGGAAAGGCCGTTGGACCCTTGACTAAATGAAGGGCAGGCCCCGCACCTTCAGGGCGGGGAGGAGACCAGATTTGAACTAGAGTGGGATAAGCCGTTCCCCCGCTTTAAAAGGTGGAAGTGAGAGCTGCAAGTAGCGCTAAGAGCGCGCCGTTGCCTTCAGCGTAGAAGGGCCTGAAGTTAAAGCTCTAAGGAGCTGTAGGCCCCGTCTATGCACGAGGCCCCGTAGACCTCCTCCGCCGTGCCGTGAGCGTAGCCCTCCAGCCCCTTCCCCCTCATGCCTGAGGCCAGGAGGGTCATGAAGACCTCCTCCATGTACTCCCTGGGGCTGGCGTTTGAGACGGCCGGGTAGTCAGAGCCGTACATAACCCTCCCTGCCGGGAAGTCCCTAACGACCTCGGGCACCAGCTGAGGGGGCAGGGCTGAGGTGTCAGCGTAGACGTTGTCGAACCTCCTGGCTAACGACATGGTCTCCTCGAAGAAGACGCCCGGCGCTATGGCGCTGTAGCCTCCCGCGTGGGCTATGGTAACCACCGCGTCCCTATGCCTTGAGAGGACCGGCTCAAGCTTCGAGGGGTCACCGTACTTGCAGTACCTGGGCAGCTCCCATATGCCTGGGTCGCAGCCGCCGTGCACTACCACCGGCACCCCCTTGGCCTCCGCCACCTTGATGACGCTCTCCACCTGCTCGGAGTCGAGCCTCTTAAGGAAGAGCGTCGATATCACCTTGAAGCCCCTGAACCCCCTCGCTATTGCAGCCTCGAGCTGGGCCTCCAGCTCGTCCGGCGGCAGGCTGAGGTTAGCTGGGAACAACACGGGGAAGTTGGCGCTCACCGCCGCCTGGGAGTGCCTAGCGAAGGAGCAGAAGCTCTCGGCGAGCTTAACAGCTGAGAGGTAGAGGGCCTCAGGCTCCAGCTGGTCCATTATGTCCCTAGCAAGCCTCTCTATGAGCCCCCTGACCCTCTCGTGCTCGGCCCTGACCTCGTCAATTGGTATGTCCGCCAGCACGTCCCTGAAGGGCGGTATGCCCAGGATCACCGCCCCCCTAACGCCTGACTCCACGAGCCCCCTGACGTAGGAGTTGAACTCCCCAACCTCCTTCACCACGGGCATGTGGACGTGGGCATCTATGACGCACTCTACTGGGACGTCAGCCCTCAAGGCGCCTCGGAGGGCCTGTGACCACCTGAGGTATTAAACGATGTATACTGTCACGCCCTCCTGGAGCAGGGCCTCAGCCCCCTGGACTTGAGGTAGCCGTCTATGTCCTGACCGGGCAGGAAGTAGTAGGACCTGCAGGGGCCCCCTGATGTTGCCTTGACTAGTACAACCATGCCCTTCCTTGTCAGGGAGGCAAGCACGTAGCCCAGGGCGCCCTTAGATATGTTGGCCTCCCCGCCTATCTCATCCCTGGCATGAAAGCCCCTGGATATGACGTCGAGGACTAGCTTCTGCACGTTGCCAACCTTCCTGGACCTGCCGTCGACCCACGCTATTGCCCTGGAGACCTGAACAACTGCCGGCCCCTCAACCACTACGCTGCCGTCATCGTAGCAGGTGACGTTACCGTACTTTACCGTGATGCCTATCGAGCTGCACTGCACCTGCCTGGACAGGGCAAACACCGCGTTGACGAGGCGGGGTCCGGCATAAATGCGTTAAGACGACGTGAAAGGGTTTATGCTCCGCCTTAGTATAGAGAGGCGGGTCCGTGGCGTAGTCAGGACCAGCGCGCCGGCCTTCGGAGCCGGAGGTCGGGGGTTCAAATCCCCCCGGACCCGTGGGCCTTGATCCTTCAAGCGGCCTGAAGAGGTTCGCAGGTCCTGGAGGCAACGACATTACCTACACGGCTTTGACTGACCGGCTGAAGTATCCCTGTAGGTCCGCAAAGCCTTACGGCCTCAAGGAGCAGTTATGCTCCTGGGAGTCCATAGCTACTGCGGTAAGGACCGCCCTGGCAAGGGGGTTCTCGACATTTTTAGCGGTCTCGAGGATCTTCTCAGCGTGCCTCACCTTCTCGTCAGCCCAGGCCTCCAGCCTTGACTTGAGCTCCCTCGCTGACAATCAGCGTCCCAGGTCTGTAGCGTATTCATCATTATATATAAGTGATACGCTGTAGTTTTATATCGTATTGCAAATTTACAGTTTTTAGCTACCTAACCCTTGAGGCCTCGCCTGGCGCCGAGCTGGAGATATGCCCAGGCCTTACTCATGAAGGCCTTGGCTTCAGGAAGAAGGCAAAAACTCAAGGGAAGACTTAAGGGAACTACCAATGGTCACGGAAGCGCTATCCCAACGGCGCCCGCGTAGGCCATTATGAGGAACACGAAGGCGTCAATCAGCGAGGCTGCGGCGCCGATCTTCCTCAGCGCGGCGTTCTCCGTGTATCCGGCGGCGCCTAGGAAGATCGTCACTATCACGAGCAACCCTAGCGCCACCGACAGCGTGTAGAGCCCGTGCTGGGCCGCGAATATGGTGAAGCCCAGGAACAGCAGCCCCGTGAACCACACGGCGTGGTTGACGGCCATCCTGTTCCCGCCGCCTATGGCCAGCGGGAGGCCCAGGGCCCAGAGAAGCAGGATGAAGGCAGCCGCCACTGTCGCCCCGAATATGTTCTTGTCAGCTATTATGAACCCCAGCGCTATGGTCTCCAGCAGGGCGCCCGTCAGGAGGACCCAGCCGAAGTCCCTGGGGTTGTTCTTACCCTTGGGCAGGTCCAGCTCAACAAAGCCTATGACCAAGGTCATGACGGCAGCCTCCCACAGAAGGGTGTTCAGGGCCACCTCAGACAGGGACGGACTACTGGACATAGGTTTCACGCTGTTGTGGTATTTATGTGGAACCCTTTATAAGAATTCTCTGAAAACTGATAAGTATCCAGCCTTATAGACAACAGCATATATGTCAACAGATGCAACGCTTTTTTAAAAGGGTGCTTGATAGGGGGATGGGACGAAGTGCGTCAGTCCCAGGCTTTGGAGGCAAGCCCATCCTTATCCCCCCGCAGGTCTCCTACCTAATCGCCCAGGCCGAGAAGGCCCTCTTGGGAAGGCCCTGAAGCCTGTGGCTGAGCCGGTCTCGTAGGCCTCCCTCACTATGTCTGTGGGCCTCTCCTCAACTTCAGCGTCCTCGCTCAGCAGTACGAGTCCCCTGTTGCCTAGGAACCCCCTTGGGTCCTTGGCCGTAGTCCATATCAATGGCTCTCCCTCAGGCGGGGCCCTGCCGAGCCTGAGCACCTGGGCCATGAGGCCCTTGAAGCGGTCGTAGTTTTTCGGCACCCTCACGTCTGGCGAGAACGCGATTACCCTGCCGTCCTGGAGGTGCACGTAGACCTCCGCGAGCCCCTCCCTCACCGGTGCCTTCTCAAGGAGGTTAAGGAGGCTCAGGTGAACTATGTCTGGCCTCCCCCTCCTCCACCAGGCCTCAAGTGACCTCATGACCTTTCAGTGTGTGCCCGCGTCAAGCAGCATCTCCCCTGGCCTCAGGCCGTACCTCCTGGCGGTCCTCACAACCTGGGGGTGGCCCGCTATCTGCTCGGGGATAAGCTCAAGGGCGGCCTCGAGGAGGACCACTGTGACCTTGGCCATAAGCTCATCCTCTGCGATCGTAGGGCCTCTTCATTGGTGCTCTCCGAAGCTCTGCCGTTTGTCCCTAGGCGCTCATCCTCATTAATTTGCGTTCGCTCGTCACGCCTAGGGACTCCCGCCTCGTCCATAGGGACTCGCCGTCCCCTATGGCGTCATGGGCGGCTGTCGAGTCCAACGGAACGGGGCTCCCATCTACGGGAACTGAGGGGCCTCATCGCTATCATCTCCCTCGCCCTTGGGGCAGCGCCCCCATCAGGTGAGGGTCATCCGTGAGACCTGTCACAGGTATTACCATAAAAAGGGCCTCTATCGATGTGAAAAGTGTTCAGCCATGTCATCACTGGTTGTCAGAGGGGGAGGAGAGGGCTTTCTGCGTTTCCACTGTATGTAAGTTCTAGCCTAGATCGTCCTAGCATCTGAAGGCCTTCACTTTTTAACGCCCTCAGCGACGAGTGTGCCCGGGCAGCATGTCAAAGGGGCAGTGGAAGTACCCAAGGGGCTACCTGAGGCTGGTCTCCATAGTCACAGCTTTCGCGGCCATCCTCACGCCCCTGGACAGCACCATAGTCAGTGTCTCCCTTCCTGCTATAGCGAGGGGGCTGAGGGCCTCTTACCTGGAGACCATATGGGTCCCCATGGGCTACCTAGTGTCGCTCTCCGCCTTCCTCCTCCTGTTCGGGAGGCTTGGCGACGTGAAGGGCAGGAGGAAGGTCTTCACGACCGGGTTCCTTATCTTTACTGTGGCCACGGTCATGTGCGCCCTCTCAACGGGCGGCATTGAGCTCGACGCCTGGAGGGTTGTCCAGGGCATGGGGGCTGCAATGATACTGGCCAACAGCGGCGCCATAATAACTGACGTCTACCCGCCCTGGGAGAGGGGCAAGGCCTTCGGCTACTGGACCCTTGCGGTCTATACAGGGACCACGGTGGGCCCCGTCGTGGGAGGGGCAATAACGACCTTGAGGACCATAGCTGGGGTTCCGAGCTGGAGGTGGGTCTTCCTCGTAACTGTACCCCTTGCCCTGACAGGCTACCTGCTCTCACAGGCCTACCTCAAGGAGTCCGTGGGGCAGCCGGGCCAGCCCATTGATGCAACGGGCGGCGCCCTGGCCGCCCTGGGGGTAGTGGCCTCCCTCTTCGGCCTGACGGCAGCCTCCTTTGAGGGCTGGTCGCCCCCTTACCTGGCCCTCCTGGTTGTGGGAGTGGCCCTCATAGCGGCGTTCGTTGCATGGGAGGCCAGGCTTGGCCACCTGGCCCTCCTCGACGTGGGCCTCTTCAGGTCAGTTCAGTTCTCCATGGGCAACCTGGCGGCCCTCCTGAACTACGCCGGCTACTTCTTCGTCCCATTCTTCCTCAGCTACTACATGATAGTGGTCCTGGGCATGAGGCCCATAGAGGCCAGCCTCGCCCTCCTATTGCTCTCCCTAGCAATGGTTGTCCTATCGCCCATAAGCGGCAGGCTGTCAGACAGGGTGGGCGCCAGGCCCCTCGCCACGGCCGGGATGCTGCTGATAGCCCTCGGCCTCCTTCTTCTCATGCAGCTGGGCCTAAGGGCCACGCTGGCGGACGTCACCTGGAGGGCCCTCATAATCGGCGTGGGCATGGGCCTCTTCTCAAGCCCCAACACGGCCTCGGTAATGGGCGCGGCCCCGAGGGAGAGGCTGGCAGTGGCCTCGGCAACGCTGAACCTCATGAGGTTCTACGGCCAGTCCCTCAGCCTCGCCCTGGCCAGCTCCCTCGCAGCGGTATACATACCCAGGCCCGTCCTGGTGAACGTCTTCACGGGGCTGCCCGTGAGCGCCGCGGCCAGCGCGCTTGACTTCATCAGGGGGGTGAGGCTCGTCTACGAGGTCATGGTGGTGCTAGTCGTGGTAGGAGCCATAGCGTCAGCCATGAGGGGGCGCGAGGGCAGGGCCTAGGCCTTCAGATGTTGGCCTGCAGTACAGCGACTTTATAACGTGCCATAGGCCCAGCTGCCAGGGCCACGCTTGAGGTTCACGGTCAGGAGGGCCCTCGAGGGCGCAGGCCCCGAGGCCGCCTGGGCGGTCGTTAAGGACGTTGAGGACATGTCAAGGTATTGGCACGGCCACAGGGAGGTCAGAGCGAGGAGGCTTGAAGACGGCTCCTGGGACCTGGCGATAAGGTTCGCCTTCCCGGGCCCAAACAACAGGGGGAGGGCAAGGGCTACGCTCGACGAGGCCTCCAGGACGCTGACCCTAAGCTACTTTGAGGGGCCCGTAAAGGGCTTGGTGAAGGTCTACGTGACCGAGGGCGAGGTCGTGACTGAGTGGACGTCAGCCTGGCCTGGTACCTCAGGCCGCTTGAGGCGTGGGTTAAACGGCACTTCATGAGCGGCGCCCAGCACGCGCTCGACAGGGTAGTTGAGGCCGCCAGGGCTTCGGCGGGCGCGGGGCCGGCCCCTCCAAGGCCCTCAACTAGCTGACGTGGCCTCGATGATATGAAAGGCGCGAGAGGCTACATGGGGTTCGCCGTGGGGCTGCTCTTCGGCCTGGGATCCTGGGCAGCGCAGTCCGCCGTGGTGGCCATGATGTACAAGGATCTCATCAAGGCAGTTCACGAAGTCCTTGCCCAGGGTGGCGCATATAGGGCACTTGGGCGGCGGGTCCCTGCCTATGACTGTGTGGCCGCAGACAGGGCATATCCATATGTACCCGTCGATCGGCATGTCCTCCCCCTTCTTAACGTGCTCAAGGGCCTCCTGGTAGAGCTTGAGGTGGATCTTCTCCGCCTCCAGTGCGTACCTGAAGGTCGCCTCAGCTGCCTTGTCGCCCTGCATCCTCGCGAGCTCTATGTACGCGGGGTACATCTCCTCAACCTCGAACTTCTCCCCCATTATGGCCAGCTCCAGGTTCTTCGCCGTGTCGCCCGGGCCGAAGGGCGCCTCCGCCACCACCTTTAGCGGGGCCTTGAGCTTCTCAAGCCTCTGGTAGTGGTTCCTTGCGTGGACCTGCTCGGCGAAAGCTATGGCCCTGAAGAGCCTGGCGACGTTCTTGAATCCCTCCTTCTCCGCTATGTCTGCAAATATGAGGTACCTCATGTGAGCCATGGACTCGCCGCCGTAGCTGGAGACTAGGGCGTCCTGGGTCATGGCCGGGTGGCCGCTCTCGCTCAAAACGCTCACCACGTGCACAGGGCGGTACAGCTATTAATGCATTGCAGGCTGTCAAGCGGAGGCCTGCCGCAAGGCCTTTGCCCTGCATATGAGGCCAGGCCTCCTCGGCCCTTTGGCCAGGCGCGTAGGACTTAAGTGTCAGGGGTGATACCTGGTAGCAGGGGTGATACTCAACGCTCTTCTCTGTGGAGCCCAAGGAGTCGCTTCAGGACCTCTTCGACAGGGAGGACGAGGTGAGGAAGCTCAGGGAGGGCCTCTCCAGGGAGAGGCTGATACTTGTCCTGGGACTGAGGAGAATAGGCAAGTCAAGCCTAGTGCTTGCCACCCTGAGCTCGACGGGGCAGCCGTTCGTCTACGTTGACGTCAGGAGGGCCTACGACGATGTCTCCAGGAGGGTGCCAGCTGAGAGGCTCTATGAGGAGCTCCGCTCCTCCCTGCTGAGGCTGAGCGCCAGGGAGAGGGTCCTCGAGGCCCTGAGGAGGATGGAGGTCTCCCTCGAGTACCCGGTCAAGGTCAGGGTCCCGGCCGAGGAGGTGAGGGACAGCATAGCTAAGGCCTTCGACGCCCTCAACGAGCTCGGGAGGGTCGCGGTAGTCCTGGACGAGGCCCAGTACCTGAGGTACTCAACCGTAGGCCTGAGGCCCCTCCTGGCCCACGTCTACGACAGGCTCAGGAACGTGACCCTCATCATGACTGGGAGCGAGGTCGGCCTCCTCCACGACTTCATAGGAATTGACGACCCCTCCTCGCCCCTTTACGGCAGGTACGGGCTCACCATAGAGCTGAGGCCCTTCGACGAGGAGAGGTCAAGGCAGTTCCTCATGAGGGGCTTCGAGGAGCTCGAGGTCAAGGTGAACGAGGGGGTGATAGGGAGGGCGGTTGAGGAGCTTGACGGCATTGTCGGCTGGCTTGTGTACTTCGGAAGGCTGTACCTAGAGAAGGGGGCTGACGCGATTGACGAGGTCAAGGAGATGGGGGCCAGGCTCGTAAAGAGGGAGCTTGAGGAGGCGCTCTCGAGGAGCCCCTACTACGCTCACATAATGAGGGCCGTTGCCACGCTTGGGAGGGCCAGGTGGAGGAACGTGGTGGACTACGTGACGGCCCAGCTCGGGAGGAGGGTGACCAACGCCACGATAGCGAGGGACCTGAGGAACCTGGTCAAGATGGGCTTCATCGAGAAGGTCAACGACGAGTACAGGGTGGCGGACCCTATAGTCAGGTACGCCGTGCTTAAGGGGCTGTAGCCTGAGCGTGCCTCTGAGTAGGCCCTCAGCTCGAAGCCTGGACTTTTCATAGGATATGATTAAAGCCTAGTAATGGAATCATGGTAAGAGCTGTGGCCCTCTCAATAACATTTTCACGGGCATTAAGGAGTTCTGGTAAAGGCAGTTTATGACGTCTGTCCGAGGCTAGGCAACATTGTTAACTCCCCAGTTTACAAGGAGAAGCCCCTGAGAACAATAAGGCGCGGGTGACGGCCTGGGCAGCCTCGGCAGGGCTGAGGCCTTGCCGTGTGAGTGGCAGTTGAAGGCCAGGCCAAGGTCAGTCCCTATGAGCGTGAGCAGCTCAGCCGGTAGCTCAGCCGAACTCCATCCTCGTAAAATGTCATCAGGTCCATTGAAAGGCAGTGGCGCTCGTGCAGCAAAGCTCGTTTTAGCCTCCTGGAGCTAACGCAGCTGGGCGATGAGGCAGGCTTGAGGGCTGATAGCTGATGAAAAGACCGGGCTTCTGAGCCCCCTTGACTGCTCGTGACGCCCTGCTTACCTCCTGACGCGCTCTAGCATGACTTTCGCGCCGCGACGATCACGACGAAGTTCACTCTTCACTGTCTGAGGCCCTCAGGTGCCCGCCGCGCTCAGCACGTACGCCTCCTCAGCTAGCCTAAAATGTCGGGAAGACCTGTTCTTCGGGATGGGGACCCACATGGCCATTAGGGCGGTGACCTTCGACGTCTGGGACACGCTGCTCAACCTGAAGGTTGCCAGGGAGTCCATGATATCGGCCGTGGCCAGGGAGACCGGCAGGCCTGAGGCGGAGGTGAGGGAGGCCGTCAGCGAGGCAGACAGGGCCGTGAGGAAGGAGAGAAGGTTAAGGGGCCTGGGCGGCTCTGAGGCGGTCAGGGCCTCCGTCTCCATCCTTGCCTCACGCCTCGGCTACGGCGGCGACCTCCTGGACGTCATAGATGGAGCCGTAGCGTCCCTTAGGCCAGAGGAGGTGGCGTTCAGCGACGCCGTTGATGCCGTCAGGGAGGTGAGGGGGCTCGGCCTGAGGGTTGGAGTCCTGGGCAACACGCTCTTCTGGACCAGCTCAGCGACAAAGGCACTGCTCAGGGCCTCCTTCGGGGACGCCTTCGAGTTCACAGGCTTCGCCGACGAGATAGGGGCCTCAAAGCCCAGCCCCGAGGCCTTCAAGGCGGCCGCCAGGGGGCTGGGGGTTGATGTTGAGGAGATGGCCCACGTGGGCGACAGGGCCTCCGAGGACTTTGGAGGTGCGCTGGCAGCAGGCCTAAGGGCCGTCCTGGTGGCGAGGGGCAGGGTGAGGGAGGCAGCAGTCTTCGAGGCCCTGGGCTTTGCAGTAGTGCCTGACCTCAGGGGCCTGGGCGAGGTGCTGCGGAGGCTCGGGGCCAAGGGCTAGAACATTAAACCTTGGGGCCCCTCACCGAGGGGACCAACGTGAGGGAGAGGGTCACCTCGAGTGAGGTCGACGTAGAGGTCGAGGTAGGCCAGTCAGCCGTGAGGAGGGCTGAGAGGCAGCTGACCTCCTCCCCGCCCTGAAGGGTAAGGGTTCCCTTAGGGCGGCTCACTGGTTCGCGGCTTACAGCCCTCACCTTCATCACCTCACGGCCGGCGGGCGCATATGCGCCCACCCCGCTCCGCTCGTCCAGCTGTAGGCCGCGGGCTGGGCCTTCAGCCCATTACCCCTACCCCTCGCCAGGGGTTGCCCCCATCCCCTGGGTCCCAGGGACTTGGGGATATGTAAGATGTTTATAGCAGCGTTCAGGTCGGCGTTTATGACCTTCCCTGTGCGGGGCGCTGCAGAGGCGGCCCCACTCGATGGAGCCTCTGCTGTAGGTGAGGGGGAATCGAGGCCGCCCTGAGAAGCAGGGAGTCATCACCGCGAGGTGGGGGTGCCCCATCTGCTAGGGCGGGACAGTTCACGAAGGCGGAAAGCGTCACCTTTTAGGGTAAGGGATGGACTGTCTCCTTTGAAATGGTTCAGGCCCCTCCCCCTCTAAACCATTCTCAGTCGCAAAGCAGCGCGCTAGATCAACGAGAGCCTTAATAGGGTTTAATTGGCCCAATGGGCCCAGAACTTTTAATAGGCCCGAGGGACCCAGAAAATCTATGGGCCGGGCTCAGCCTGGAACGCCTCATCAGATTTCAGTTGCCACGCCGTACTTCATTGCCCGGCCCTCTCGTCTTTTACTTCAAACCATTTTAAGAGTGAGAGGTGGTTATGTCAAGTAGCGTACACAAGATCAAGGGCTCGGCTAGGTCGCTTCAGGGGCGCAGGCGACTATAGAGGACAGGGAGTACGGAGTGCTATGGCGGTCGTTAGGGTCCTGTGAGGATGTGAAATCCTACTCTTGACCGTTGGTAAAGCTGACCTCCTCCCCGCCTTAAAAGGCGAGGCTTTCAGTTGTAAAAAAGGTTGAAGTGAGTGTTAGAGACGCATGGCTTGGCTAGGTGAGAGAGCAAGGTGAAGAGCTCTGAGGTCAAGACAGATCGCACAATAATGACGCCCAGAGGGATATCATATAGGACTGCGGGACGAGCGACTGTGTAGTGTAAGAGTACGGAGAACAAATTTCTTCTAGCGACGGAGAGGACGCTAGAATCCCTTTTAACCACGCTAAGCCTCAGTAAGCAAGGGGCCGGGCTCAACAAAGTCTGGCCTCATCAGACTTCAGCCCCCAAGCCGTGTAATCGCAGCCCGGCCCTCTCACATTTTTACCTCCAGCCCTTTTAGGAGCACGTTCCGCGTATCACCGCAGCCGCGTCAACTGCGCGCAAGGCCAAGGGCCCAGCTGGGCGGCTCAAGGGTTAAAATCTCAGGCAACATCCCCAGGCCAGGTGTAGGGATTGCCTGAGGCTGCCAAGAGGATAGACCTTGGTGACGGCGTGTGGCTTGAGGTGCTCTCAGAGAGGAGGAGCGACCTCCTAGGGCGCGTCGACGTTGAGGCCCTTGCCCACCACGAGCTCAAGTCGACGCCGGCAAGGGCATCAATAAGGGAGGCCCTGGCGAAGGCATACAACAAGGACCCTTCAGCCGTGTACGTGAAGACCATAAAGACCAGCTACGGCGTGGGAATATCTAAGGTGCACGCCCACATATATGACAGGCACGAGGACGCCCTGAAGTTCGAGCCCCAGTACGTGCTCGCAAGGCACGGCGAGGCGGAGAAGAAGCAGGCCAAGGGCAAGTGAGGGGGTGACAAGTGATGGCAAAGCAGGTTAAGGCCCCTGTCCACCTGCTCTACGAGGTGGACTACAGCACCATGACTATAAAGCCTAAGAACAAGAAGTGCCCCAAGTGCGGCAACTACATGGCCCACCACCTTAAGCCCGTGGAGAGGTGGCACTGTGGGTACTGCGGCTACACGGAGTTCGTGGTCAAGGAGTGACCTCATAGTCCTCGGCATAGAGTCCACAGCCCACACCTTCGGCGTGGGGGTCTCGAGGTGGACCCCCTCGGGCCCCCAGCTACTTAAGGACGCGAGGAGGAACTACGTTCCAAGGCAGGGGGGCATACTGCCCAGGGAGGTGGCCCAGTTCTTCAGCCAGGTGGCGGCTGAGGTCGTTGACGATGCCCTCTCCGCGAACTCGCTGACGCCGAAGGACATAGACGGGGTGGCCGTCGCCCTGGGCCCCGGCATGGGGCCGCAGCTGAGGGTTGGGGCAACCGTTGCGAGGGCCATGGCCTCATACCTCAGGGTGCCGCTCGTGCCAGTTAACCACGCCGTTGCCCACCTGGAGGTTGCCAGGCTGACGACGGGGCTCAGGGACCCGGTTATACTCTACGTCTCGGGCGGCAACACCGCGGTGACAACGTACGTGGACGGCAGGTACAGGGTCTTCGGCGAGACCCTTGACGTGGCCCTTGGCAACCTGCTGGACACATTTGCAAGGGAGGTCAAGCTCGGCCCGCCGTACGTCGTGAACGGGAGCCACGTTGTTGATGCCTGCGCAGAGGGAGGGGAGATGATAGAGGGCTTCCCCTACGTTGTTAAGGGCCAGGACGTCTCCTACTCGGGCCTCCTCACGGCGGCCCTGAGGGCAGTTAAGAGGGGGGCCAGGCTGAGGGACGTGTGCTACAGCCTGAGGGAGGTGGCCTTCTCAGCTGCCGTTGAGGTGACAGAGAGGTGCCTCGCCCACACCGGCAAGAGGGAGGTGGTGCTCACAGGAGGGGTCGCAGCCAACAGGCTGCTTAACGAGAAGCTGGACACAATGGCGAGGCTCCACGGGGGCGTCTACAGGGGAGTGCCGGCCTACTACAGCGGGGACAACGGGGCCATGATATCGCTAGTGGGCCTCCTGGGCCTGATGAGCGGGGTCACCGTTGAGCCCAGCAGGGCCTTCATAAGCCAGAGGTGGAGGCTTGACGAGGTGGAGATACCGTGGTATGGGAGGCTCCTGTGAGCTGGGCCGAGGGGCTCGCGCTGGTCAAGAGGGGGGCTGAGTCAGAGATAAGGCTCGGGGACTTCATGGGGCTCAGGGCAATATACAAGCTGAGGGTCAGGAAGGCCTACATGGACCCTGCCCTGGACTCCAGGCTCAGGGCCCAGAGGACGCTCAAGGAGGCCAAGGTGCTCTCCCTTGCCAGGGAGAGGGGGGTCAGGGTCCCGAGGCTTTACGCCGTGTTCCCCTCCATGGGGCTAATAGTGATGGAGTACGTGGAGGGCCCGACCCTTAAGGAGGTCGTGGGCTCCCCCGGCTGGCAGGCCCTCGCGGAGGACGCGGGCCTCCAGCTCGGCCTGCTCCATGCGGCGGGCATAGTCCACGGGGACTCCACTACATCAAACATGGTGGTCACGGGCGAGGGGGTGACCCTCATAGACTTTGGCCTAGCCGAGTTCTCCTCAAGGCTTGAGGACAGGGCAGTTGACGTGCACCTGCTCAAGGAGGCCGTCACCAGCACCCACCCGGGGCACGCGGGGGAGTTCATGGAGGCCTTCATGAGGGGCTACTCAAGGGCCCTGGGGGAGGCCGCCGCAGGGGAGGTTGAGGCGAGGGCCAGGGAGGTTGAGATGAGGGGCAGGTACGTTGCTGCCAGGAGGAGCGTTTGGCAGGCCGAGGCGGGCGAGGGTGGAGACTGAGCTTTACATAGTCACGGGCAACGCCGGCAAGCTCAGGGAGGCCCAGCTGATCCTTGCGGAGTACGGCATAAGGCTGAGGCAGGTGCCCATAGAGAAGCTTGAGGTCCAAGATGACGACGTTGTCAGGATAGCTGAGGTCGCCGCCAGGGACGCTTACTCAAGGCTCAGGGCCCCCCTCATAGTTGACGACACGGGCCTCTACGTTGAGGCGCTCAACGGCTTCCCGGGCCCCTACAGCAGCTACTTCCTCGAGAGGGTGGGCCTTAAGGGCCTGCTGAAGCTCATGGAGGGGGTCGCCAACAGGGGGGCGTGCTTCAGGACGGGCCTCGCCTACGCAGATGAAGGCGGCGTCAGGACCTTCGTCGGGGAGGCCTGCGGTACCATAGCTGAGGCCCCCAGGGGCTCGAACGGGTTCGGCTACGACCCGGTCTTCATACCTGAGGGGGAGACGAGGACCTTCGCTGAGATGAGCGTCGAGGAGAAGGACAGACTGTCTCACAGGGGCAGGGCGCTCAGGGCCTTCGCCGAGTGGTACTCTCAGCTCCTCCTCAGCCAGGGAGGGAAGACGTAGACGGAGGCGAAGGGCTCCCCCTGGCTGTACAGCGTGACGACGTAGCTCGACCACGAGTCGCCCCTCTCGAGCCTGCTGCACAGCGCCCTGTCGGGGCACCTTGAGAGCCTCGAGAGCCTCACCTCCGCCTTAAGGCCGGGCCACAGCGTGACCTGCAGGTAGGCCCTGTAGGGCCCCCTGCCCTCAACCCCCTCCAGGGCCGCCAGCGGGAGCCTCAAAGCCCCCCACCGTTATGTAACTGTATACGGGGAGGGTTATATTAGGGTTTCTTAATATAGAGAAAAGTCCGCTTTGGGCGTCGGATGCAGGGCTGCGGCTTTAGCCCGGGACCTCGCCGTGAGTCTGACCTCCTCCCCGCCCTGAAGGGTAAGGGTTCCCTTAGGGCGGCTCACTGGTTCGCGGCTTACAGCCCTCACCTTCATCACCTCACGGCTAGTGGGTGCGGTAAGCGCCCACCCCGCTCCGCTCGTCCAGCGGTAGGCCGCGGGCTGGGCCTTCAGCCCTTTACCCCTATCCCTCGCCAGGGGTTGCCCCATCCCCTGGGTCCCAGGGACTTGGGGATATGTAAGATGTTTATAGCAGCGTTCAGGTCGGCGTTTATGACCTTCCCTGTGCGGGGACACCTGAACAGGCCACGCCTAATTCGCCCACCCTCGTGGGCCTCCCCGCACAGGGAGCAGGTCCTGGAGGTGTTGGCCTCACTTACCTTAACAACTTTAATTCCCAGCTCCTCGCCTACCTCCTCAAGGCGCCTGATAACATAGCTGTAGTTCCAGAAGTTCACGGTGAGCTTGTTGCCGTGATCCCTAGAGATCTCTTTAGGGTAGCCTACGACAACTTCACCCACGCCCTTCCCCTTCAGCTCCTCCATTACCCTCCTGGCCATGCTATTTAACGCGTGCCTCAGGAACCTCCTCCTTTTGTCGTAGAGCAGCCTGAGCCCCCTGCTCCCCCTCTGCCCGTGCCTTGCCAGGACCTTCTGGGCCCTGGCTATCCTCTTGCTGTAACTCTCGTACTGGGAGAGGACGCCGCCGCCCTTGAAGAGGTACCAGGTGCCGTCCTCAACGTAAACCGTGGCTAAGTTAACGATCCCTAGGTCGATGGAGGCCCTAAGCCTGTCCTCTGTCCTCGCGTTGTTCTCAACTTCAACTGGAATAAAGGCGTACCAGGCCCTCCTGGCCTCGTCATAAAATATCTCCAGCCTGCCCTGCTTCCCACGCCACTTGAGCCTCCCCTTAAACCCCAGGGCCAGACCAAAGTCCTTGAGGTAAATGACCCTCCTGCCCTCGTCCACCTCATAGCGGTCGTTCCTAATCAAAACTGTCAGCCTGTACTTCCCGCCCTCGCCCTTCCAGTAGCCTGGAGGCCTCAGCCTGAGCCACCTCGGCAGCCTCCCCTCCTTTTTCTCCTTAACTAAGGAGAAGAAGCCCCTCCAGGCCTCTGCGTTCTTCCTGGCGACCTGTTGCGCGTTAACCTTCAGCACGTGCTTGTACTTTTCATACACCTCTTTTTCTGTCCTGTTGAAATCTATCCTTCTCCCCTCCTTGAACTGCTGCGCCCTCAGCCAGTTCACCTCGTTCCAGCACTTAGCTGTGGCTATGGCAAGCTCCCTCAGCCTCTCACGCGTCCCCTTGTCAACTACCAGCTTGACCACGTTAGCTCTTCTCATGCCTACACCTCCTGTACTCCTCGATGAGCCTTGTTATCACGTCGTCGTAGGTCTCCCTGGGGTGAACCTTCAGCCTGTTCAGCTCCTCCTTTGTCTCCTTCCTGACCCTTATGGGCTCAGTGACGGGCACTCTCGCACCAACTACAGAAGTAGCAAACAGTAGCTTAAAAGCCTTAACCCCGCCCCTGGAAGGGGCGGGGCTTGCCTCTCGCTTCTGTCACTCTCTCAGCTCCCTCAGCGCCTCCCCCAGGGCCTCAACGTCCTCCTCCCTGTTGGGGAAGTGGACAGAGGCCCTCATCCCCCAGACCCCAGCGGCCCCCCTCGCCGTTATCACTACCCCTCTCGCTGCCAGCCTTCTCACGACGTCCTGGGCCTGCCTTATGCTGTCGCCCAGCCTGAAGAGCACTATGCCTGAGGCCTTCGACTGCTCGGGCGGGCTGAGCACGTCAGCCCTAAGGTCCTCAAGCGCCTCCACAAGGGCCCTCCTCAGCCTCATCACCTGGGCCTCCACGCCCTCTATGCTCACCTCGTTTATCAGCGAGGCGGCCGAGGCGGCCGCCCTGAAGGGCATAACTGGTATGAAGCCGCCGTACTCGAACTTGAGGGGTGAGTCGGCCTTAAACGGGTCAACGTAGAACGGCGCCTTGTTGGGGTCGAGCCAGTAGGCGTCCCAGTCCCTCACGGGGGCGTTGGAGTACCCGGGCCTCGGGGGCTGGAGCTCCTCAACTGCCCTCCTGCTCACGCACATGCCGCCCAGGCCGAAGGGGGAGAGGAGCCACTTCTGCGTGCCGAAGGCCACGAAGTCCGCCCTGTCAAGGCCCCTCGGCCTCAGCGCCCCGGCCTGCTGAATGGCGTCAACTACCACGTAGGCCTCAGCCTCGTGGGCCACCTTGGCGAACTCCTCAACGTCAAGCCTCGCCCCGCTGACCCAGATGACTGAGCTCATCAGGAGGGCCCTGGTCCTCCTGTCAACAACCTCGTAGAGCCTCTCAGGCTCGTAGTCGCCGTCCTGGGACCTCACTACCCTGACCTCAACCCCCCTGGCCCTGAGCCTGTAGGCCTCCGCGTGAAAGAGGGGGAAGTCCATGTCAAGTATCACTGCGTTGTCCCCCCTCTGGAAGGGTATGGAGTCAACGGCCTCCTGCACCGCTGAGGTGGTGCTGGTGCCCGTGAAGACCACCTGCTCAGGGCTGCAGCCCAGGAGGGGGCGAGCTGGGCCCTGGCCTCCTCCTTGGCGGCCCCAACGGCCTCCGGGGAGGACGCGGCCTCGGGCGAGGACTCCACCGCGTCAAGAACTGACCTGACGGCGCCTACAGCCCTCAGGGGAGGGACGCCAACTGCCGCCCAGTTTAGGTAGTGCCTTGACCTCAGGGAGGGGAACTCGGCCTCGTACGTGGGGCTCACCGGGCTCACGTGCCATGGGGAAGCTAAAAGCTGCTACGTAAACGGGCGTTGAATGCCTCTTGCCTGTAGAGGGCGCCCGCTGTGAGCTCCTTGTCCAGGGCACTATAGTAGGCACGGCCGTGCTTGGGGTCGTGGGAAATTGCTCCTCGAGGCGCTAAGGCTTGCCCAGAGGTGGTCCCTCAGCTGACCTCCTCCCCGCCCTAAAGGGCGAGGGCTCCCTCAGGGTGGTTCATAGGTTTGCGGCTTACCGCCCTCACCTTCACAGCCTCATGGCTAGCGGGTTTTACCCCACCCCGCTCCGCTCGTCCAGCGGTAGGCCGCGGGCTGGGCCTTCAGCCCTTACCCCTACCCCTCGCCAGGGGTTGCCCTCGACCCCTCCCAGCTCCCAGGGACTCGGGGATATGCAGGGCCCCTATTGGGGCATCCCCTTGCGGGGACACCATTTGTTCTGTGCAACTTTAAGTGCTCAGAGGTTTTATGTTTTACCCCACCCTTCCAGGGGCGGGGCTTGCCTCTCGCTTCTGTCAGGCAGGGTAGCAGAGGTGCGGGCCAGCTGAGGGGCCTGGTACCCGTGGTAAGCGCAATGGTGGCACAGCCGAGCGTGAGGAGGCTCCACAAGGCCTCCCTCACGGCCCCCTCGCTCTGCCTGGCTAGAGGACCTGCTGGGCTCAAGCCAGGACCCGAAGGAGGCGGCTGTGCTGTCAAAGATCGACGACGCCGTGAGGGACCTGATGATAGTCTTCTCCGCAATACTGTGCTCGGCGGTGCTCAGCGAGGACTACCTTCACGCAGAGGGCGCTTAGAACGGGGGCCTCGGCTCCTAGGGCTCAGGGCCCCTCTCGGGCGGCCCAGCCAGGTCGGCCGCCTGGGCTGACAGCACGCTTGCGCGTATTGCTTAGGAAAAGCGACGCAGCTGGAGGGGCCGCACTCAGCTGTAGTACACTATGGTGACTGTCGCTGTGGTGCTGCTGTTAGCGTTGTTCCCAATAGCTACCATCACCGTGCCTGGGGCCACTGGGAAGAACACTATGCCGCCCCTCCCAACCTGTATCTTGCCACTGTCATAAGTCCAGCCCCTATTAGGCGAGTGCCAGCTCGAGGGCGGGCTGTACGTGCCTGAGATCTCCACGTAGGTGTTTGATGGGGAAGAGACTATGACCTCTATGTACCCAGCGCATTGGATGTTAAAATTGAAGTCATAGGCTGAGCTAGGCGGCTCGCTTACCGTCTGATTGCTAACAAGGGTCGTCTCGTTCTCAAGGTGCAAGAGAAACTCCTCAAAGATCGCGCGGTTCCACCCCTCATATGAATAATTAGCCCACCTTTGCACTGTTGACGCCGTAGAGCTGTAATCGTAGTAAAACCCTAGTGCTGACAAAGCAGCAATAGCGAATAACACCATAAAGGCTATGGCTACCCACTTCCAGGCAGAGGTCTCCACCCCGCGTCCCCCGTTTTTACATCGGGCTCCTTCATATAAACGCTAAGCATAACGGGCCTGACGCAGGTCCTGTCGTTTTCCGTAAGCTTGTGTAAAACGAACTCAGCTCACGCGGTCCCTCGAGGGCGCGGCCTCGCTGAGGCCGTGTAACGCATTTACGTCCTGGAGGCCAGAGAAGAGCTAGGGACTGGAGGCCTCGGCCCCTTGCCTCGTGACGCAAGCCGTAAAAGAGTTGAGGGCCAGGACTAGGGAGGGTTGTTGTGGTGGTTACTGAGGTGAGACTGTGAACTTCAGGGTTCTGCTAGCTATCATCATTGTGGTCGCCGCCTTCGCCGGCCTTTATCTCGCGTTCACCTACAGGCAGCCCCAGCGCGTCCCAGGGGGCCTCACCAACGCCTCCGCCGCGGCCCAGAACTCCACTGTGCTGGGCTACGCGGAGAAGGTCCTGGCCGAGGCGAGGGAGCTCTACGAGAACGCAGTGGAGACGAACAGGAGCTACCTGGTAAGCGTGGACAACTTCTCCGAAGAGCTCATACTTAACTCCACGTTCATAAATGGCAGCGTTATGGCCGTAGGCCACAGGCTGTACAAGTACGTTATCCTGCAGCTTTACTATCAGCCTGAGAACTTCAGCTACACCCCCCACGAGGTCCAGGTTGACGGCGTAAAGGCTGTCCTCCTCCCGAGGCCGGAGAACGTGACTTACACTGGCGGGCAGGAGTACCGCTACCTGGTGACCTACGAGGGCAGGACCTACAGCGTGACGCTGTTCTTTGTGGGCCCCATGTTCTCCAGCTACTACGTCTGGGCTTCAACCCAGCAGGTGGGAAACCTGTACGTCGTCCAGGTCTGGGCCTCAAGGGAGCTCAGCTGCGGAGGGTGCGGCAGCATACTTTGGCTTGTGCTCGCTAACGACACCCTGACGTAGCTGTGTGGCACAGCTGAGCTAACGCCCTGAGCACCCCTGTCGCTGAGCAGCTTACTCCATGGCTGGCCTGCCCTGGCCCCGCTCGGGCTCTATGACGACAGCTGTCCCATAGGCTATGATCTCGTCCATGTACTCGCTTATCTCGTTCGAGTCCAGCCAGAAGCTGATAACGGCGTTGGCCCCGAGCTCCCTGGCGTGCGCGGCCATCCTCTCTATGGCCTGCTGCCTCGCCTGCTCCGCCAGCTCCGTGAACTCCTTTATTTCTCCCCCGGCGAGAGCCCTGAGGCCGGCCAGGAACCTGCCTCCGAAGCCCCTTGACCTCACTGTCACCCCGAGGGCCACCCCGAGGACCCTGACGACCCTGTAGCCGGCCACGTAGGGAGCTGTAGTAACTATTATGTCGCCCTCCCTTATGGCCATGAGCTCACCGCGCTTCCAGCGTGGGCCCAGCTAAAAGCTGTTTTTCTCTACATGGGAAGGTCCCTCAGCCCCCGAATGCCTTCCCTATGAGGGGCTCAGAGGGGCAGTAGCCCCTGTCCGTCTTCACTATCCACGAGGAGTCCATGAGCTGGGTGAGGTAGTTGCTCAGCTCGGAGTCGCTGACCCTGGCCCCCTCGCTGGCCTCGAGGGCCCTCCTGATCTCTGACCAGGCGGCGCACCTGGCTATAGTCCTCATTATTGCGAGGTACCTCTCCCTCGCCACGTACCTTGTCCTCAGGAAGCTCTCGAACTCCTCCCTTATGAGGCCAAGGGCCGTCCTCAGCGTCCTCTCAAGGGCCCTGCCGAGGTCCCTGCCCTGGCCGTAGTAGTAGCCGAAGTAGGTGAGCCAGCCCGGTATGCCGCCAATCGCGTCGTAGACAGTGTCGTACTTCCTGAACTCCACCCCCAGCTCGCTGAGGCCTAGCCTGAGGAACTGCTCTGCCATCTCCCTGCTAAACGGCTTGAGCTCCACCTCGTTCATTGCCCTCCCGTAGAGGGGCGACCTGGGGTCCTCTACGCCCAGGTACCTGTAGAGGAGGCCCATCTTTGAGCCGCTGAGCACAACCCTGACCCTCCTGAGGTTGTCAAAGGAGTAGGCGAGGGCGGGCAGCAGGTTGGCCCCCCTCATGTTTATGAGCTCCTGGGCCTCGTCAATAACAAATACCACCCTGTCCTCTGCCCAGTCGTTGAGGGCCTCGAACAGCGACGATATGGTGACCCTCTTCCGCCCTCCCCACCTGAGCCTCACGCCGCCCCCCATGACCTCAACCCCCTCGACCCTCCTGAGGAGCTCCAGGAGGCCGGGGAACCTGCTGGTGAGCCTGTTGACCTCCCTCTCGAGCTCGACCACGAGGTCCCTGTAGGAGGCGAAGCCCTTCTCCTCGAACTTCCTGAGGTCCACGTATATGTAGGGCAGGCCGAGCTCGTTAAGGGATATCATGATAACTGAGGACTTGCCAGTCCTCCTGAGGCCCAGCGCAAGTGTTATGGGGGACGAGAGCGACTTGACAAAACGAAAGGCAAGCCTCGCCCCTTCCAGGGGCGGGGTAAGGCATAAAGCCCCTGAGCACTTAAAGTTGCACGGGACAAATAGTGTCCCCGCAAGGGGATGCCCCAACAGGGGCCCTACATATCCCCAAGTCCCTGGGACCCAGGGGATGGGGGCAACCCCTGGCGAGGGATAGGGGTAAAGGGCTGAAGGCCCAGCCCGCGGCCTACCGCTGGACGAGCGGAGCGGGGTGGGTGCTTACCGCACCCACCAGCCGTGAGGTGATGAAGGTGAAGGCGGTAAGCCGCAAACCTATGAACCGCCCTGAGGGAGCCCTCGCCCTTTAGGGTGGGGAGGAGGTCAGCCTCTCTATCTCCGCCTCCCTGTCGAAGAAGTCCCTCCTAGAAGACTTAGGAGCGGGGTCAAACAGCAAGGCTTCTACCCCTGGAAGCTACTTCTACCCCTAGAAGTTATAAGCGCCCTGCAGCGTAAGGCGGCTCGTTGCCCCTGAGGCTGTCGTGCCCTTAAAGGTGGACAACACTCTAGGGCGCTCTCAAAGACCTTCATGATACGCTCTGCGACGTGAGCTTCGGCCTAAGCTCTATGTTTTTGTAATTTAATATAAAATTACACTAAAGCCCACTTATATTGGCGGCCCTCTCAGTATACAGGGACAGCTGACCCAGGGGATTAGAGTGGCTAGCTGCCAGTCCAGGTTTCCTAAGGTGAAGTACTGCGACGAGAGCTGGTGGCAGGACTTCTTCACCAAGGACCTGGCCGAGTTCTACGCCTCGCTCGAGGGGCTACTCAGTGCCAGGGATGCCTTAATTAACGAGCTTTCAGGGGACATGGCCCAGGTTCTTGCTGACCCACAGAGGAGGGACCTCGCGCTAAGGGTCCTGTTCGGAGGCCTTGACGAGGGCTGCCTTGAGAAGATAAGGCACTATCACCCTACATATGAGTGGGTTAAAGGTGTTGGCAGTATTGGCATAAGTAATGTTGATATTACGTCGTGTATCAGAGGTGGCAAGGCCGCGCACTTCTACAGGGAAGTGCTTGGGATAGGGCTTGCAGAACAGTTCGATGAGGATATGAAGATGCGCGGGGGACTCCTAAATCAATTAAAGACTATGAGCTTTGAGGAAATAAGTAAAGAAAAGCTAGGGATTTCAATAAAAGGGTATGATAAAACTATTATAATGAACGACTTATCTGAAATGAGGAAAATTGTTGGCAAAATCTACAACTACCTCAAGAAAAAGCAAGTTATACAGGTACAGCACGAGCAAGCGAATTATGGCCTGGATCTGGTCAAAGCCTTTGAGGACTTCCTAAATAAGAGCATCAAGCTACTGCCGCTCTACAACCCGTTCACGTTCTTCATACAGTCCTTACGCTCAACGCCAAGGCCTTACCTTAGCATCATGTACGGCGAGGAGCTGTTCAGCGACCCCGTCAGGAACTTAATGAGCAAATATGGTGTTGAGCTAACGAAGATATTAGACCCGGGCCTATACGTACAATCTAAGAACGACGAGCTAGCAATTATTGGACATAAAGATGGAAGCGTTGGTAAACTAATAGACGAGTTAGTGCAGAAAATCTATGATATAATATCTAAATTAAATAGTTATGGTTACCTTGTAAGTGATGAAGATGAATATAAGAAATACGTCAAGGCGAAGTATAACGAAGAGATATCGGCAGGTTACACGCTTGAGAAGCTGATGACAGAAGCGGATTTTGACTACAAAAAGTACTGTCAAGGAAGGGATATTGCAGTTGAAAGAGGCGTCGTCAAGACATATGAGCAAGTATTTGAGAGAGGCGAGTTCAAGATACGTGATGAAACAACCATAGGATATGAAAGGTTCTTAGAATTGTTCTCGCCATTATTGTTCCTCGGCATTGCCTGGATTGAGGGTGGTGAACTACACGTCGCGTGCCTAGGTGGTTGATGTGGCTCAGGAGGCTGAGGTTGTTGAGAAGGAGCTTAAGGAGCTTCCTGAAGAAGGCTATATACTGTACATTCTTCGCGTCCGCCGCCCTAAGGGCCTGGGCACATTATCGATACAGACAACACCAGGCAACGCAAGTTCCACTGCCATTAGTGAGGGCGAAGAGATCAGGATTAGGCTGGCCAGGGTTGGCGTCAGCTTTGAAAGGCCTGCTGACATCAAGCTCAGCCTTAACGCGGAGACGCCAAGCTTCTCAGCACCGAGGCAGTTACAGCTGGTGCCCGTTGTGGTTTCCTTCAACAGCGTTAGCCCAATATCGCTAAAGGTTGATGAGAGCGTTCCTGTCAATGTTGTGCCAAGAGCTAAGATATCGTTACAGCCAGTCACGGTCTCGTTCAGCAGGCCGAACGCTCTAAGCCTTCAGATTGACAGCAGCTATCACGTGCCGCAGAGGACCACCTACGAGCTTAAGCCGGTGTCAGTAACGTTTGCCCAGCCTGGGCAGGTGTCACTTGGGAACGTCAGCGATGAGGTGCGCGGCCTTGGCGTTACCCCAGCAAGCGCCACAGGGAGCGCCACAGAGTCAGCGGCGGCGCCCAGCCCCTACGAGCTGAGTGAGGGCGAGATAGGCGAGGTCGAGAGCGCCGTTGACAGGGCCCTGTTCGGCCTGGGCAGGCTCATGCCCGACAGGCCCCTGCTAATTATTGCAAGGCACGCCAAGGGCTTTGACTACATAGAGTTCCTCAAGAGGGCCCTCAGGGAGGTCTATAGGGTCAGGGTCGGGGGCCTGCCGGAGCCAAAGCACGTGAGCAGCGTCACCGACCTACAGCTGCTCATACCCGTTGAGGTCGGCGCCGGGGGAAGGCTCTTCGTAATAGACCTGGTCAGCGGCGATCTGGGCGGGCTACTGAAAAAGGGTGAGGTCAAAGGATCCTTGCAGGTCACTCTCTGTAGGATCAGGGACAGGCTAAGGGAGCTGTTCTCCCAGGGCTACGGCTTTATAGTGATCTACGGTGACCACTACGTACTTAGGGAGCTGTACTACGTACTCAGGATGCTGTTGTCCCAGGGCTACTGTGACCACTACGTAGACAGCCCTGTGAGCGGCGTCCAGGCCGAGGCCCCCCGCAAGGGCGCCCCTGAGAACTACCTGTTAACTACATGGAAATCGATAAGTCCTGAGACCTTAAAAGAGAGCCTCTACGTCCTGCTCGCTAACCTGATGTGGGGCAGGGTCAGCGAGCCGAAGATGGACTATGAGGACATAGGCAACTTCGACGGGCTCGTCGTCAGGCTTGAGGATGAGTACTGGAAGGCCCTCGAGGGCGCCCTTAAGGACTTCAACGTACAGGTCCTGGTCAGGCCCAGCGCTGAGGGCGATGAGGCAGGCCGCGAGTCCATGAGCCACTACCTGACCAAGGCCTTCGTTGTCAACTACCTGGTCAGCAGGCTGACAGAGGAGTTCAAGGGGAAGGGGGCCAGGGAGGACGAGGCGAGGCGGAAGGCGTTAGGCTGCGTCAGGACAGAGCACCAGCCGGGCGGCGCCAACGTCAGGTTCGACGTATATGTTAAAGATAAAGATGCTAACAGTGACTGCGGCTCCATGAGCGACCTGGTAGTTGAGGTTGAGACTCTCTACGGCACGGGCACGGCGCTCCACAAGGTCCTGGACACGATAGAGAGCAGGGTAAACGCGGGCGCAAGCAGGCTCTGGGTCGTCGTGCCGAACCCTCAGGCCGTCATTTACCTGCCGCAGCTGCTTAGGCTCGAGAGGTACGCCAGGGAGCGCTTCAAGGGCAGGGAGATAAGGTTCTACACCCTTGACGTAAAGGACGGCGCCCCGTCAGGCTGGTTGAAGTAGCGAGGAAGCTTCTGGACGAGTGGAGGAAGTTGAAGGGTGAGCCAGCGGGCGGCGCTGAGGAAGGCGTTACGCCAGCTCACTAACGTTCGCGTTTTCAGAGGTCGCTAACTTATAGGCCCTGGCCGGAGCTGTTTCAGTCATTGGTCAGAGCATGGCTGAGGGCGTTGGCCTCGCCTTTGAGGTTAAGGTCCACAGGGGGAGGCGCATAACAATACCTAAGGCGGTCGCTGACCTGCTTGGCATAGAAGAGGGCTCTAGGCTCAGGCTTCACGTCGAGGGCGACAGGATAGTCCTGGAGCCGGTCAGGGACGCCCTCTGGTTCGCAATGCACGGGCCCTAAGACATAGGAAACAGCTACGCCACCGCCAGAGGAAACTTCCTGAGGGCGTGAGGGTGCTGTGAGGCCGTTCCTGGGGTCATTGGCACGGCGCCGAGGGAGGGCGAGTTCAGGATGATCTCCCGCAGCACCTTAACGACGCAAGGTTTATAGGCTCTCTTTTACCATACAAGGAGCCTAGGTAAATAAAATGAGCGGAGACATTGGCATCGGCACGACTAGCGTGACTGGCTCAATTAGTATAACTGGCTCGAATACAACCGGCCCGATTAGCAGTATGACTTGCACTTATAATATTTATAATATTTATATACATATTTATATACAACAGCTGCTGTCTGTAGTAACCACCTCTGTTCCTTTAATTCTTTTGTCTGGAACTACCTCTGTTCCTTTGATCCCTCCCCAACCACAGCCATACCACTCGTCGTCCCCCTCAGCAGCATGGTTTGGTTCTTCGTAATCTTCTTGATGAACTTTACGACATCGTAATGATATCCCGTAAGGAATTCTCTTGGTCTAGTTCTAGTAAATAGTCTAGAGCCCTCTTTAGACAGAAAGGCGGCCTACATTTAGGCTATGAGGTGGGCTTAAGGGTTGATAGTCAATAATAAAGACTGGGCTGCTGAGTCCTGTCCTTGACTGCACGTCCTGCTTATCTCCTGACGCTCTCTGGCATGGCATTTGACACCGCAAGGGTCATGACGAAGTTTGGCCCGTTAACTATCCAGGGCCCTTAGATGTTGCTAGCGACGCTACCCAACACGTTGACCTCCTCAGGGGCTCAGCCCACAGAGCCTGCCGAGCAGAGCCGGTATATTCTCAACTGCCTGACAGCCCCATACAAGTCGCCGGTAATGCTCATGGCCATTATAACCTTACCTCTTTGTATGTCGGCGCCACGGTAAATGACCTCCTTATGTTGAGCTCCTTCACCACCTCCATCCTCAGCCTTAGGTCGGCCCGGGTCTTTATTGCCGTTCCAGTGACTTCGTCGTCTCACGAGGAGGTGCACCGACCACTTATCGACAGCAGCGCGCCTAACACTCATGAGCAATAGACCCTGCGCCTTACCATGGGGTCTGTTGTCAAGGTGTCCATGCCTTTATCCTATGACTAAGGCTCGCTCCTTGTTACTTCATGTTTATCCTGCTGCCCGTATAGCCTAAATCTATCTACACAGCGCTGCTAGGGATTATAATAAGGGTCCCCTTTAATCAAAATACTGATAAGGGTCGCTAGGATCGGCTTGGTATAGGTATTAACCCTCTTCTCTTGAGATAGCACTATGAAGTAAAAGCTGTGAAAAAGGCTGTTCTGTAGAACTTAAGCCTTCCTTTTATGGATCTATTTCCGGGCTCCATAATCTTTGAAATTCTTCACTTTTTATGTCTAGGTTATCTCGTACAAGCAAGTCATTGCCAAAGTAATCGCGTACCTTTAAGTGCTTCAACTCGCCTTCTAAGTTCAGCTCGTCTTTGGACCCCTCGCGCTCCTTCATTATAACTTCTAGATCTTCCAAGGTCTTCGTCTCTTCTGTATAAACATATAAACGGAAGTAAAGCTTACGAGGACCGCTCCGCGTAAATACAGAGAAGCCATCGCTAAATGAAGTCTCCAATACTTCTTCCACTTTAATCCCTGGTCCAGGGAACAGCGGTAGGTTCGGCGTTCTTAGACCGAGCGAGTGGATATTAAAGAAAGTTACTTCGAATAGATCTCTTTCTTTATTTGTGTAAAGGGAGTAATGACCCTTTAATTCTTCTTTCACATTAACCGAGGTAATCTCTACTGGTTGGTCATCGATTGTTTGCTTCTTGTAGATATATATCATTATTGCTATCTGTGTAGCAGGCTTAGACCCAATGTTTTTCAGCAAGATAGAGAACTTTGCGTTAGTAGATCCCACTTCGGAGGGTTCTAGCAGCGCTATCACAATAGGTTTCCTCTTTGACTCTATAACTTTATACACTTCTTCTATGGTCAACGGCCTTGTACTTGCGCCTTCTCGTATATAGGCTGATGTTTTATCTTCAAATTTGGGATAGTACAAGGCGTCGAAGCTCTTTTTAACGTATATCAGAATTAGCCATCCATCCTTGTTAAGAGCACAATCGCTTCTACAGTTGAACACCTTAACGGTGAGGAGGGGAGGAAGGATCGCCCTTGGAATGCTCCCTAAGTGACTAGTAGATATGATACCCTGTATATGTTGTTCAACTTCACTTGCTTTCTTCCATTTTGAAGGCCATTCTGTACATACGACCCGCTCTTCTTTCCTACTAGGATCATTCACCCCTAAGGCTAGAAGCCCCTCTCCCTCTTGTGTATTGAGGAAACCAACCACAGCTCTGAGCACTTCTTTATCAACATCACCTTTATCATCAAACTTCCCCTTGAACTCTATATACTGAGTCTCGCTGATGACGCGTAGTTTTTCGAGAGCCTCTTGGCATGTAAGCTCTTCTATTTGCTTACCAAATAATGAGCTTATTAGACTCTGCTGCCCTCCTGGCGTTGAACGATTAAAACTCATACCCTACGCCCTTTTTAAAGTGAATAACAAAAGCTTTAAGCTTAAGGTAAAATAGAAATGAAATAGAAATGATTATGAGTATATCTGTGAAGCGTCCGCACCTTAGGTATTGCTGAGCAGTTTCTGGACCATTCAAAGTAGACCAAGGTGGCCTACATAAGCTTTGAGGAGCTCGAGAGGGAGAGCGAGCAGGGCAAGCGTTAGCCGAAGGCCTTAACCCTCTCCCACGGCTCCACGTCGCCCTCCACCACGTAGAAGAGCGGGTGAACCTTGACATCAGCCTCGCCCTTCAGCGCCTCATACCTAGCCGGGTCCCTGGCCCTCAGCTTGTCCAGCAGGTGCTGGAACTCGTACCTGACCTGCCCTGACGTAACTGGGACCCTCGGCAGGCCCGGGTCGTACCTCACTATCTTGCTTAAGTTAAAGTCGTAGCTCCTCCTCCGCCCCTCAAGGTAGACGTAGTAAAGGTAAGTGCCTATGTAGAGCACTGGGTCGCTGGTCCTCCTGAACCTCTCTAGCTGGGGGTGCCTGGCATATCCCCTGGTGAGGCCCATGAGGACCTTCTGGGCCAGCAGGGCCTCCCTCCAGAGCGCCACCAGCCCCCTGGCGTCAAGGTAGCCTGGCGAGATGGACCAGAGCCTCACGCTGTGGCACCCATCTGCACTGTGGCCTTCCTCAGGGCCCCTGCGTGTAGCAGCTCCCCGGCCCCTCCGCCAAGCGTTATTGTCCTGTAGGCCCTCTCCCTGTCGACGACCACGGAGCCCCCCAGCGCCCCCCTGAGGCCCTCGAAGGCCTCTGGCAGCATGGGCGTGGTGGGCCCGACCACGAGCAGCTGGGAGCCCCTGGCGAGCTCAGCTACCCTGTTTATGGTCTTGTTGACCACCGTGACGCCCGTGGCCACTATGAGGTCCATCTGGGGCAGCATCTCCTCCTCGGCGTACCAGGGCAGCACGAGCTCGTCATCGTATGGCTTTATCTCAAAGACGTGGACCTCCGCGCCAGCCTCAAGCAGGCGCCTCACGTAAGGTCTTATGTAGCCCACCACGCCCACCCTGAGCCCCCTTGAAATCCTTACAAGGTCGAGGGGGTCAGCCTCCTGGCCGCCCGCGTTAACAGCTGCGTTTATCGCTGCGACCCCCACCGCGGCCCTCAGGGGGTCATATGAGAGGGCCAGCTGTACTGCCTCCTCCGCTGAGGAGGGCGGCTCAAAGGACCCCCTGGCCCACTCCCAGTCGACGTAGGCCAGCCCGGCCCTGCCGTCGTCAAGCTCGACGTAGGCGTACTTGCCTATGGCGACCCTTCTAATGGACCTGCCCCTTGCCCTCTGGGCTGCCTCCTCGACAAGGGCCTTCACTATGTTCAAGGGTCCTCATAAAGGTACTGTGCCTGGGGATTAGAAAGCTGTTCCGTTACGCGCCCTCGGCGAATGCGCTGGAGAGGTACCAGTCGAGGCGCCCCTCGTCCTCAGCTGTGACCCTGAAGCTCATCCTCCTCCCTGCTGTCCTCCCCTCCTCAGCCCCCCTCTCCTCTACCCTTGCGCTCACTCCGCTCACCCGTCTTGTCTATTGCTGACGAAGCCTAATAAAGGGGTGTCCCTGAGGCCCCCCGACAGACGTCTAAGTAACGCACTCCCTGAGGGCCTCCCCGGGGTCCTCAGACTCGGCCTCGCAGACGACCGGCTCCCTTGACTGGGTCGGGTAGGAGACCACCACCCTGGCCCTCTCGCCCTCCCTGAGCTCAACCGCGCCCCCGGGCCTGAAGTAGCCCAGCACCTCGCCGCCCTCGCTAATAACCTCGCCCCTGGCCACGGTGCCGTCTGGCAGGGGCAGCTCGTACCACCTCAGGTCCCTCATCGCTGTCCTCCTGAACCTGTTCCTGACCTGCACGAGGTCCTTATAAGACACTGGGCAGAAGTGAACGGGCACCTTAACGTTCCCCTCAGCCCACCTGAGCACCTCAATCGCCGCCCTCAGGGCGCCCCTGACGGCCGCCTGCCTTGAGTCTGAGGGCCTCAGGCCCCTGAGCCTCAGGGCCTCCCTGTTCGGCTCAGCGAACTCCATCTCGTCCATGTTGACGAAGTGTCCCCCCACGGAGTCCACGAACCTTATGACCTCCTTCGCCCAGCCCTCCAGGCCGGGGGCTATGGGTATCTCAGCCCCTACCCTCATGCGCGTCAGCCTCACCGCGTACTCCACCCCCTTCAGGTAGTCGCCCCTCACGGGGTGGAACCTTATCTCGTCGAGGCCGGCCCTCCAGAGGGCGACAAGCGCGTCAGGGGTGGCGTACCTCCCGGGCGTGTAGAGGTGAATGTGGAACTCGGGCCCGAAGGCCGCCTTGAGCCCCCTTATTAGGCTGAGCGTGAGGGGGAGGTCAGCGAGGGGGTCGCCGCCCGTCACGCTCGCCCCAGTCGCGCCCTGCCTCTCCGCCTCCCTGACTATGTCATCAAGGCTGTGGGCCCTCTCGTCGTTGACGTAGATCACGCTCCTGCCGAACCTGTCCCTGTCGACGGGGCAGTAGTAGCAGTTCTCATCGCAGACGCCAGTTATGAAGATGACTGCCTTCAGCCCAGCGTAGCAGAGCTCGCAGCCCCTGGCGAGCCTCCCTGTCAGCAGCCCCCTCTGCGGGTCCCCCAGCATCTTGCCTAGGCCTACTGCCGCCAGGCCCTTAAAATGTGCCAGCACTTACGTAAAGACAATTATAAACTTAATAAGAAGCTAAATAATTATAAATTAAAATAAAAAGACACAATACATATAATTATGTCTGATCAAAGCGCTCCTAGAGGCGGGGCGGCAGCAACTTGGAGAGGGAGGAGCTGAGGCGCAGGCTGGAGGCGTGGGCCGAGGAGGAGAGGCTTTACGCCGAGAGGCTCGCGGAGAGCGCTGCAAAGGCCAGGAGCCCCCTGGTGAGGGCAGCCCTAACTGCAGTTGCCATGGACTCCCAGAAGCACCACGCCCTCCTCATTGAGGCCGCCAGGCTCCTGGAGGGCCCCCAGGCCCTGGGCGAGGGGGAGCTCGAGGCCTCCCTGGACGACATAAGGGGGCACGTGGAGGTTGAGGCCGAGGCGCTGAGGCTGTTCGAGGGCCTCGTCAGGGACCCGGCCGTGCAGCAGGACCCCCAGCTCTCCTTCATATTGAGGCTCGTGCTCAGGGACGAGAGGTTCCACCACGTGGTGCTCCACGACCTCTACCAGGCCCTGGCGAGGGGCAAGGTCCTGGGCCAGGGGGAGGAGTGGGAGGAGCTCTACAGAGAGCTGGACAGGTTCCTCTGAGCCGGTGGGAGGCCGGCGGACGCTTAGGCTTGCCAGCTCAAGGGCTGTGCCCCTGGTTTGCCTTCAGGGAGCGCCCAAGGAGGACGTGGAGGAGGCCCTGAAGTACGCCCCGTGAGGCCCTCCTAGAATGTTTTTTAACAGAAACAATGTTCTCTTAAAATACAAAGCAAAGGTTAAAACTTCTAAGGCTCCTTTACAGAGTAGCAAGGACCAGTATATACGGTGTTGGCCTTGAACGTCACACCAAGGAAGCTCCAGAAGCTTGGCGCTTCGTCTCTCGTCGTGACGCTGCCGCACTCCTGGATAGAGGCCCACGGGCTCAAGGCCGGCGACACTGTCTACGTGGTTGACGAGGGCGACAGGCTCAGGATTGCGCCTGCGGCGAGCAACAGCAGCGGCACCTCCTACGTCTTTGAGGCCTACAAGCTCGTGCTCCCCCAGCTGGTCTCCACGGCCCTCTCCTGCCTATACGTCAACGACATCAACGAGGCAGTGCTCGACCTGAGGGGCCTCGGCGCCGAGGCCCTCCAGTCCCTAAAGGAGACGGCCATGAGGCTCCTGGGCCTAGAGATACTTGAGGTGGAGAGGGAGAAGGCCGTCATGAAGGTAGTACTCGACGACTCAAAGACGGACCCGAAGCACGCCATAAAGGGCCTGGGCTCCGCCGTCTCCGGCATAGCTGAGCTCCTCAGGCAGGCGGCAGAGGGGGCCCAGGTGACTGAGGACAGGCTTCAGGTCGCATACAACGAGCTCTTCAAGTACCAGCACCTCATAATGAGGTACGTCGTCGGGGCCCTCGGGAGCGGCTCCGTGGAGCCGAACCTCCAGGGCACGGTCGTCGGCACTGCCCTGCTCGGCGTTGTCGGGAACGTGCTGCTTGACGCGGTAAGGATGGCGTTGAGGCTCGGCGTCAGGTCAAAGGCTGTGGCGGAGCTGGCCTCCCAGGTGAGGGACCTGGCGCCCCTCGTGGGGGCCCTGGTGGCGCAGCCGAGCGTCAGGAGGCTTCACGAGATAGGGGTGAACTTCATGGCCCTCATGTCGAGCTCTGAGGGCTACATAAGGGAGGGCCAGTCGGCCCAGGAGGCGGCTATAGTGGCGAAGCTTGACGACGCCATAAAGACCCTCTCCATAGTGTTCATGACGATACTCTGCGGCGCAGTGACGGGCGAGGAGTACCTGAGGCCGGCGACGGGCTGAGGCAGGCCCCGCCCTACGTAGCTGTTTCAACTTTCATATAGTTTTACAAGTTGTCACCGCAATCAGCATATACAACAGGAGGTACGTAAACGAGCACTCAAGATGTGGGGCCCCTGGGGTGGCCCTGAACGCCCCCAAGCCCGATGAAATCCCGAGCGGGGCGCGGGGGAACAGGGATGAGGCGATGACCGTAAGGCATCATGAACCTGTATGAGAGCTGAACCCCTCTGCCTCCCAGCCCATTAGGCCATGCCTTTTAAAGCCTTGGCATGCGGACCGGCCAAGGGATTACGCTCTGCGCCAGGTTACTCTTCCAAGGGCCGCCGCCATCCATGGGGGCTGGGGCGCGCGGCCCATCCTCTTGACAAAACGAAAGGCAGACCTCACCTTTTAAGGCGGGGAGGGGGTCAGCCCGCCCTCACGCCCCTCACCCTGCCCAGCAGGCTCCTCGCAATGACCAGCCTCTGGACCTCGTTGGTGCCGTCCCCTATCTCCACCATCTTCACGTCCCTGTACACCCTCTCCACCAGGCTCTCCCTGCTGTACCCGAACCCACCCTCAACCTGCACCGCCATCCTCGCCACGTCGACCCCCCAGCTGGCGGCTGCGAGCTTCGCCATACTGCTCCACATTGGGTAGTCCGGGTCGCCTGCGTCTACCCTGCGGGCGGCCTCATATATCAGCTGCCTTATGGCCTCAACCCTCACCTTCATCTCTGCGAGCATGTACTGGACCATCTGGTGCTCCGCTATGGGGACCCCCATGCTCTCCCTCTGCTTTGCGTATGCAAGGGAGTCCTCGAAGGCGGCCTCCGCGAGCCCAAGGGCTGTTGCCGCGGTCACCACCCTGCCCTCGTTGAGTGCATCCATTACTATCTTGAAGCCCCCGTTCAGCTGCCCGACCATGTTTGACTCGGGGACCCTGCAGTCCCTGAAAAGCACCTCGCTCGTCCCGCTCCCCCTGTAGCCCATCATGTCAAGCTTTGAGACCTCAACGCACGGCCCCCTGTCGACGACGAATATGGAGACCCCCCTGTGCCTGTCCTCGGGCCTGCCGGTCCTGGCTGCAACAAGGAAGAAGTCGGCGTAGGGGGAGTTAGTTATCCACGTCTTCCTGCCGCTTATGACGTACTCGTCCCCCTCCTTGACGGCTCTAGTAGTTATGGCAGCCGCGTCAGTGCCGCAGCAGGGCTCGCTCAGCGCGAAGGCCCCTATTGACCCCCTGGCGAGCCTCTCGAGGTACCTCCTCCTGAGCCCCTCGCCCGCGTAGTGAACCAGCGGGTAGGCGACCATTGTGCCTGAGACGGTTGCCATTATGGCCACTGCCCCCGAGGCCCTGGCCAGCTCCTCAACCACTATTACTGACTCAAGGGTGGAGAGGCCTGGGCCGCCGTAGTCCTGGGGCACCCTGAGGGCGAAGTAGCCCATGTCGGCCACCTGCTTTACCACGTCCTGCGGCACCGCGTTGTCCCTGTCTATGTCCCTCGCGACTGGCCTGATCACCTTCTCCGCGAACTCCCTGACGCTCGACCTGAGCAGCTCGAGGCTCTCGGACGCCACTGTATACACCTATTGCCTTGAGGGGGACAAAGTAAATAAGCTCGGGCACATGCCCTCTATAAATTTCCAACCATACGTGTTCCGCTTTAAAAGGACCGCGTAGAAACGCATTTCGGTGAGAGGAGTGGTTCAGGTAGGCGACCCAGTCCCTGACCTTGAGCTTGAGACGACGGCGGGGAAGATAAGGCTGTCCCAGCTGAGGGGCACGAAGGTTGTGCTCTACTTCTTCCCAAAGGCCTTCACAACGGGCTGCACCAGGGAGCTGAGGAGGTTCGCGGAGCTCTACGACGAGTTCAGGAAGGCGGGGGCTGAGGTCATAGGGGTAAGCGTTGACAGCCTTGAGACCCAGAGGAAGTTCGCGGAGAAGCATGGAGCCAAGTTCCCGCTGGCGAGCGACGCGAGGAAGGAGGTCTCAAAGGCCTTCGGTGTCCTTAAGCTCATGACGGCCTCAAGGGTGACCTTCGTGATAGGCCCCGACGGCGTCATAAGGCATGTCATAAGCGGCCTCAGGAGGGCCGAGGAGCACGCCGACAGGGCACTGGAGGCAGTTAAGTCGCTCTGAGGCTTGAGGCTCCGGCCCTAGTCTGCGTTTTTCTCAGTCGACACACCCCTTTTCCTTTCCGCCCTAGCGCTTTAACTTGTGGGGGCCCGGGGGTCCCTGGCGGCAGCCATGTGCAGGATGCTGGCCTACAGCGGCAGCGGCGCGCTCCTGAGGGAGCTCTACGACGCCCTGGTGAAGGTCGCGAGCGCTGACCCCCTTGACGGCTACAAAGCCCACGGCGACGGCTGGGGCCTCCTTTTTCTAACGCCAAGGTCGCTCCTGCACTACGCCTCAGCAAGCCCAATATTCTCCGAGGGGCCGCCGGCGCTGCCCTCAGGGCCCCAGCTGACCATGATACATGCAAGGATGGCCTCAGCGGGGTCAGTTGACCTAGCTAGGGCCCACCCATTCGTTATAAGGGGCCAGAGGTCGATAGTGGCGCTAGCCCACAACGGCTCCGCCAGCCCGGAGGCAGTCCTCAGGGCGGCCAGGAGGCACGGCCTTGAACTCAGGCCGGGCCCGGGGACCTCGGACACTGAGCTGATGGCCCACCTGGTGGCTGGGGCCTGCGACCTCACTGGCAGGGAAGGCGTGGAGGCGTGCTACGCGGAGCTCATGGAGGCCTGCAAGACATCCCTCGACTCCCTCATACTGAGCGTCGACCTTGAGGGCATGGAGGCGGCTATGTGGGCTGTGCAGGCAGTCTGCGACAGGGAGAGCGAGGAGTACTACAGGCTCCACGTCGCTGAGGGCGACGGCTTCAGGGCCGCGGCGTCTTCTAGCGTTGCACTTGTCACAGGCCGGCTGGGCTGGAGGCCGCTGAGCAAAGGCGACTTCGGCGTTGAGGAGGTGGGCACGCTGAGGCTTGACATCCTCCGCCAGCCTTAGCCTACAGCGGCAGCCGTTTGCATCGGCGCCCTTCACAGTCAGGGCGAGCCGCCTTAGAGCACAATAAAATTTAATAACAAACGCGGGCAGGAAGTAGAGGCTAACTCGCTTAACGGCCGCGGGTCGCCGCCCGCGGCCCTGGGCCGCCAGGTGGGCGCAGAGTTGGAAAAGCCAAGGAGGCCAAACATAATAGTGCTCGTCATAGACACGCTCAGGGAGGACCACGCTGACGGCCTGGAGGCGCTTAGGGACCTAGGCTTCATCAAGTATGAGAACGCCATAGCGCCATCCCCCTGGACCCTGCCAAGCCACGTGAGCATGGTGACCGGCCTGTACCCGAGCCAGCACGGGGTCCACGAGGCCTACGGCGTCTACGCAGGCACAATGATGGAGCTGTCGAGGCAGAGGATGAGCAAGCTCAACAGGGGCATAATAGGGGAGCTTATGGAGGAGGGCTACAGCGCCTACATCATATCGGCCAACCCGCTGATATCCGCGGCCTACGGCTTCGGGGGAGTCACGGAGGGCCTCGTGGCTGACGGCCTCTGCAGGCGCCACAGCGAGTGCAGGGACTACGAGAGGCTAATTACAGCTCTGTCCAGGCGTGAGGGCTACCTGGGCGCCGCGGCGGAGCTCATAAGGGACGGGGAGCTCCGCCTCCTGCTCAGCGGCCTCAGGATGCTCACCAGGTCCAGGCTCAGGAGGCTGGCCGGGAGGCTAGGCCTCCACGATCCGACCATGGAGAAGGGCTCCCTGGCAATACTTGACTTCCTGAGGGGGAGATCCTTCACCGAGCCCTTCCTCATGCTGATAAACATAATGGAGGCGCACGGCCCCTATACAGTTAAGGACATGGATTTGAGGCTCACTGTCAGGGCCTTCCTTGAGGCCGTGTTCTTCAACAGGCTTGACGAGGAGGTCGCTAACCTCAACCGCCAGAGCTACCCCAAGCACGCGGCCTACGCCGCGAGGAGGGCCCTGGAGATAATTCATGCCCTCAAGGGCTACCTTGACAGGTCCCTCGTTATAGTGACGTCAGACCACGGCGAGCTCCTGGGTGACGGGGGCGTGCACCACGGCTACTTCCTCAAGGACGGGCTCCTCAGGGTGCCGCTCTGGGTGAGGTGGCCCAGCTGGGCCAGGCCCGTTAAGCAGGAGGGGGCCTTCGTGAGCCTTGCCCAGGTTCCCTCGATTGTGAGGGGCGCGGTAAACGGCGAAACGTTAAGCTTAGGCTCTGACGTCGTACTGGCCGAGAGCTTCGGATCCCCGAACAGACCTGAGAGTTTCTACAGGGAGGGCGAACTGCCGAGGGAGGCCCTAGAGAGGGCCTTCTCTCACAGGGTCAGGGTCTACTCCAGGCGCGGCTCAGCTACGTATAACGTCAGGGCTGGCGCGCTTGAGGAGGTGAGCGGGGACGCACAGGAGCTCACCAAGGTGGTCATGGAGGTCGTCAGCGGGCTGGCGCGCTAGCGAGGCCCTTGCCTAAGCCGGGGCCTTAGGGGACTCAATGCCTTGAGGCTGCCTCTGGGGGCCTTAATGGCGGCACCTATCGACGGTGGACCATATATAAGAGCTAAGGAAGGGCGGCGGCTCACTCAAAGTTAAAAGCTGGAACTCCTCCCGAACGCAGGGCCTCCATGCGCTGGATGGCGTAAGGCCGCCGCGGGAGGGGTGAAGCCAAGGTGAGACAATGGACATAATTATGTTCGTCGACCCCGCTGAGGGCCTTCACGGCCCCCTGAGGCCCGCCTACCTTCTCGCAAGGGAGCTCAGGGGGCAGCACGACGTCACCTTCGTGACCCCGTCGCCTGAGACGGCGGAAGCAATAAGGTCAGCGGGCCTTAAGGCTGTGAGCTTCAACAGGAGGTACCTCCTCAGGGGGTCCCTCAGGACCCTTGAGGCCTGGCTGAGGGGCATAAGGTACAGGGTTGAGAGGGACGGCAACAAAGACGACCCGGTCATAGTTAACTTCTCGCAGGCCTTCCTTGTGAACGCGGACATCTACTACGCCCAGGGGCCCATAACGAGGGCCCTTGAAGACATGTACCCAGAGATGAGGCCCCTCTACAGGGCCATTTACAGGGCCCTCAGGAGGCCCTTCATACTTCACGACAGGAGGTTCAACAGGGGGCTGAGGGGGGCCTCAGGACTATTCATAGCGAACAGCTCCTTCACAAGGTCAATGTACGAGGCCTGGGGGATAAGGGTTGACGGCGTGATATACCCTCCCCTCGACACGGGCTTCTTCAGGCCAACAACCTCAAGGTCGTCGGGCGACTACGCGCTGACCTACGTGGGCAAGGAGACTGCCTTCTCGGTCTTAAAGAGGGTGGCCGACGCAGGGGTCAAGATAAGGGCCTTCGGCTCAAAGGTCTCCCACGTGCCTGACTACATAAGGAGGCACCCCAACATTGAGCTCCTTGGCCGCGTGAGCGACGAGGAGCTTGTGGAGCTCTACTCGAACGCCCTCTTCACCCTGTTCCCGTTCACGCACGAGCCCTTCGGCTACGTGCCGGTTGAGTCAATGGCCTGCGGCACCCCAGTGCTCACCTACGCAGCCCAGGGCCCCGGGGAGACAGTAATCCATGGGGCCACGGGCTGGCTGGCTAAGGACGAGGAGTCGCTTGTGAACATGGCTGTCAGGATATGGAGGGAGGGGTACCCGGGCAGCATGAGGGCAAGGAGCAGGGAGAGGGCTGAGCGGTTCGACACCAAGGTAATAGCTGATAAATGGCTTGATGTCCTGAGGAAGGTCAAGGGCTAAGGCCAGCAACCTCCTTGAACATCCTGACGTACTGGGGGACCACGACGTCCTCGCTGTAGCTCCTTACCACGGCCTCCCTGCCCCTCCTGCAGAGCTCAAGGTACCTCTCCCTGTCGCTGTAGAACATGTTGTAGAGGTCCACGAGCTGCCTCAGCGCGCCGTCGACGCCCCTGGCCAGGAGGAGGGGGAGGCCTGGGAGCCTGTGCGAGGGTATGTCTGAGGTTATGACCGGCGTGCCGCTTGCCAGGGCCTCAAGCACTACAAGGCCGAAGGTGTCGGCCCTTGTGGGGTAAATCACGGCGTGGGCTGACGAGTAGAGGTTCACAAGCTCGTCCTCGGGCACGAAGCCGAGGCTCTCGACGCCGTCAGTCACGTCGCCCTCCCTGCCGCCGGTTGTCAGGAACCTTGCCTTGAGGCCGAGCCTCCCCCTCGCCTCCCTCGCTATGGCCGTGAAGAGGTCAAAGCCCTTCTCATATGCCCTCCTGCCCACGAAGAGCACCCTGAAGTCCTCGCCCTTCTCCCTAGTGGGCCTCCAGCGGCTAACGTCAAGGAAGGGGGGCAGGGCGTAGACCCTCCTGTGCCTCACGAAGTTGACAAGGTGGGGGTAGGCGTGGACCGCCTTGAAGCGCCTCAGCTCAAGGCGGGCGGCCCTGTGAAGGTAGTAGCTGTAGGCCCCCCAGGCGCCCAGCCTGTTAAGGAGGGCTGCCGGGCCTCCCCTGAAGAGCCCTTGGTCCTGGGCCTCGGGCAGGAGGAGGGGAGAGTGAATTGCTGCCACCTTAGGGGCCCTGACCCTCAGGAGGGCAAGCGAGGCCATGGGGAAGTAGGTCACGTAGGCGACGTCAGCGTCAGCCTCGGGGAGCAGGCTCTCCCTGTAGTCGACGGGGCCCAGGAGGCCCTTAACTTCAACGCCGCCGCGGCGGCCTATGGGGAGGGAGTAGATGGAGACGTTAAGGCCCTGCCCCGAGAGGGCCCTCGCAAGCCTTAATATGAAGGTCTCGCCGCCGCCCATGTAGGTGAGGCTGTGGTTGTGGATTAGCGCAACCCTCATCAGGGCCCTCAGCCAGGTCGCTGACAGAGCTGGCCAACTTTATGCGTAACACCAGCAGGTTAAACCCTCGGCATGGGCGCTAGCAGTGGGCGGGGCCTAAAGGACGTGAGGTGCAGGCCCTTGGAGTAGGCCTTATGGTAAGCCCTTGATTAACATCAGGGCCTGCCCCCTCGCTCGGCCTAGTCCGCTGGCCTTCTCCCGCGGGCCGCCAGGAAGGCTATGGCTAGAGCGAGCAGGGCGTAGGCGGGTATGTTGCCGTAGGCCGGTATCAGGTACCAGGGCACCCTTATGGGCGGGTACTCGCCCGGCACGTAGGTGTTCACCCTTATCGTCAGGTTGCCAGGAACCGTCTCGCTCGCGTTAACCACAAGGGTCTCCCAGGCGGCCCTCTGCGTTACGTTAGCATCAAAGGCCAGGGCCTGCTGTGTTGGCCTCTGGGGGCTTATGGTTATAGTCCTGCCAAGCAGCGACACAGTTATGTTTGAGCTCACGTTAGTCGAGCTAGCTGGCCTGTTGGTCACAGCTATCAGGTTCATGGTGCAGTTCAGCTGCTTTACGAGGGCTGAGCCGTTGTAGAGCAGGGCCTTAGGCGCCCCAGGTATGTAGGTGCAGAGGGCCTGCCACGGCGTGGTAGGCATGTGAAGGATTACGTAATACGTGCCTGGCTCCAGCTTCGCCTTGGGGCTGGTGACTATTGGCGTCGCCCACGAGTGGGGCTCGCACCACCAGGGCTCCCCAAAGCCCGCGCTCCACAGGTAGCCGCTAGTGTTCGTTGGCACAGGTGACCTCGAGATCACCACCTGACCGCTCACCAGGTTGTTAGGACCTGAGCCGAAGACAGTAAGGCTCTCTATAGTGGCAGTCTCATTGACTGTGACCGGCTGCACCAAGTACTCCGAGCTGTTCAGGAGGGCGAAGTAGCCTGGCAGGGTGCCGCATGCAGCGCCCTGGGGTTGCTGGAGCACCTGAGGCAGGTCACTGGTGACGTACTCTATGGTCTGCAGCGGCGTGTAATCGACGCTCACGCTGACCTTAACTGGCCCCTCAGGCAGAAGGGCCAGCGAGTACTGGTGGGAGCCCGGCGTTATGGGTAACAGCGTCTCCGTGGCCGTGTAGTTGAGGCTGTGGAACTTTATGAGCGGTATCGGCGGGCTGTCGGCAGGCATGTAATTGCTTATCGTAACCGAGAGCTCGCCGGACAAGGGCAGGCCCGAGCCCCGTTGACGCTAACCACGAGGGCCTCCTGGTAGGAGCTGCCCGTGAGGTTGGCCCAGTAGGTCAGCGGAAGCTCAAAGGGCCTCTGAGCAAATAGTGTCACAGTCTTGTTCAGGACTACGGCAGTGCTGTTCTGTACAATTAACGATGTTGAGACGCTCGCGTTAGCTTTGGCGGCCTCCGCCGGCCTGTTGGTTACCATTATCAGGTTCATGGTGCAGTTCAGCTGCTTTAGCCCCGTGCCGTTGTAGAGCAGGGCCTTAGGCGCCCCAGGTATGTAGGTGCAGGCGACCTGCCATGGGTTAGTGGGCATGTTAACTATAACGTAGTAGGTGCCTGGCTTAAGCGTAAGGTTGGGCTCCAAGCTTATTGGCGTCGCCCACGTGCGAGGGCCGCACCACCACGGCTCCCCAAAGCTAGTGCTCCACAGGACCTTGGGCTTCAGGGCTGGAACCTCGGACGACGATATCATCACCTCACCGCTTGCGAGGTTGCTGGACCCTGACCCAAATATCGTGAGGGCCTCCACCGTCGTCGTCTCATTGATGGTTATCGGCTGTACTATGTAGTCACTGGAATTCAGCACTGCGAAATAGCCTGGCAGGGTGCCGCAGATGCCGCTCTGGGGCTGCTGGAGCAGCCATGATAAGTTGCTGGTGAGATACCCTATGTCCTGCAGCGGCGTATAACTGATGCTTAGGTTTACCGTCAAGGGCCCGCCCGGCAGAGTGGTTATGCTGTACTGGTGCTGACCGGGTGTCAGGGGCAATAGCGTGACTGTCGTCGTGTAGTTGAAGCCGTAAGGCCTCTGGAAGGGCCCAACAAGCAGCCAAGCGCCGTCGTTGAAAACATAGGGCAGGTAGTTGTTGAAGTTCGGGTAGTACGGGTACCCTGTTGGCACAAACGGCGAGTACACCTCGTACTTAGTGTAATTGTTCGGCCCGAAGAACGGCACCCCGCGCTCATTCCAGCCATACCTCGTTAACGAGAACCAGGGCACGGCCGTTGCCGGCACAGAGATGGAGGCGTTGGGCGGCACGTAGTAGTTCAGCTGGATGAGGGCCAGGTCATATGGCGTTGTCGTAGGTTGCAGGGGGTTCGGCAAGGGCTCGTGGAAGTAAAGGGCTGACAGGGGCGATAGACCGTTGAGGAGCAGCGTTGAAATGGTCACTGCGATGAAGACTGTGACCAGTAGCGCCCTCCTAATGCGCGGTCTGAACTTCCTTAGTGCCCATATGGCGGGCACTATGACGGCAGGCGCCACGAGGGCCGTGTAGTAGACCCAGATAACGTAGTAAAAGCCCCATGGGGTCTGCCACATCACGTAAAGCCACGGCAGCAGCAGGAGGCTCTGGGGCTCCACGAGGTTCAGGAAGAGGGTTGGCATCAGTAGGAATACTGTGCTTTGGATCTTCGTGTGGAGGCCTGCCCTCACGTTGTTCATCAGGGACTCGAGGACGTTGGACAGGCTGAGCGCGGCTTGGTGACTTGACGAGGGGCTTGAGCTTGCGTGAGTAGTGAAGTGGAAGATGGCGTTGCCTATGGAGTCAGTTATTGATATCAGCGGGCCAGAGAGCGCTGAGCCCCATACGTTCCCGAAGATGTTTATAGCCCCATGGCTGAAGTAGTAGACCATCAGGAAGTCCCCGAAGAACCACGCGAGCGAGAAGGCAATGGTCTCAAGGCCCAGGGCGACCCTCCCCTTGGCCTTAAGCCAGTCGAACTTGGTGGCCAGTATGTAAAGCCCTATGAAGAACCCTAGTATAGGCGAGAACTCTATTGTAGTCATCATAAGGGTCAGGGACAGCCAGTAGCTGAGCCTGTTGCCCGTGTAGAGGTTGTAGAGGGCGAGCGCGAAGAAGGGCGCGGTGAACACCACAACCTCGACGGCCTCAGTTAAGTACGTGGTGACCCACGGGAACAGGAGGTAGGCCAACGCCGTGAGCAGGACGTACCTCCTGTCGCCGAAGAGCCTCAGCCCGAGCTTGTACAGAGGTATAGCTGGCAGCGTCGCCAGCGCGACCTCTATGGTCACAAGGGTGACTATACTCGGGTATGTGAGGTAGAGGGGGTACAGCAAGAAGAGTATCGGCGAAGCGTGGTTAAAGAAGAACGTGGGCACGGCAAGGTTATCGAAGAGCCTGTGGTACAGCGCCGCAGACGCAAAGGACTGCATGTAGGTCGCAGTGTCAAGGCCTACCCCTAAGTTCAGCTGATAGTACTCGGTCATGGCGCTGTAAACTATGTAATAAACGGCCGCGAAGTAAATTATCATGAGGGCTCTGAAGTACTTGTCTGCGGCCGCGCGCTTTGCCACGTCCTTTATGTAGCCGCTGAGCATCATGAGCAGGCCTATCACTAACAGTATCGCTGACGCCCGCAGTACATCGAGGCTGTAGAGCTGAGGCACGTAGTTGGCGAAGCCGAGGGCCCAGACAACGTAGAACTGTAAAAACAGCGCGGCCCCTATAAGCCTCAGGTGCATCTCTTTGACCTTCATGACTGGCTGTGGCCTCGTCTCGCTAGCGGCCTGAGGGATTTAATTCGTTATCGCACTTAATTGTCAGGGTTCCAAGAGCTCGTCGAGCCCTGAAAGGGCCCTGGCCTCATGACCTGTGAGCTTGAAGGACGCTAACAGCTGTCATCTAAGCCTGCAGGCCCTTCATGCCCGCTTCTTGCAACCCTGGCCCATGCCGTGGGCCTAGCACGGTCGTGCTGAGCTCTCAGGCTAGCGGAGAGGTTGAGGAGTACGCAGGGCAGGAGGGGCAGGCCCTAGGCGGTCCGCGCGGACGTGTCGATGTTCGCTGTAATATCTACTCCGATTGAGCTACTGCCGCTGAGCGCCCTGCAGACACCGATGACGGTTCTCGAGACACCTAAGCGTCTAGTCAAGCGTCCGCAGGCACTCCTGGTAGCTGCATGGCCTTACAGGAGGGGCAGGTCACAAGGACTGTCAGGCCCTTACGGCCTGAGGGGCAAGCGGTGGCCTGGAGACCGGGCCAGGACGTGGTCCTGAGCGGCCATGAGGCCCCTCCCATTACCGCTGCCCTTTTCACGTAACCTTGTGTGAAAAAACGCTGAGGGCTGGCACTTACGGGGAGGCTGTCCCCGCGCCCTGGGCAGGCCGAGCGCAGCTGGGCCCTGCGTCATAGTATGGCCCAGCTTGTAGCCTCACCTAGCGTACAGGGGCCTGACGCCTGCGTCCCTGGGACGCATCTTGGGGACGCGCGCCCAACCTGGGCCAGGTGCTCAGGGCACGCCGTTGGCCCTGGGACAAACCTGGGGACGCGCAAGCATAGGTCCGTATATTTAATTAAATTATAGGACACACACGCACAGGTCCTAAGGGACATATAGAAAAATAGGAAAAGAATTATAGGATAAAACACAAAACCTGAAAGTTCATGGAGGGCCTAGGGGCTAGCGTCAGCAGCTTCTCCCCAGGCAGTACAGTCCCTACCGCTTTTCCCCAGAACCTTCTGGGGAAAGGTGCTTAACCCCTGGCAACCCCCAGGGCGTGGTGAGGGGCTTGGAGGGCCAGCCCAGGGTCATGGTTTGCCCGAGGTGCGGGCAGCCCATAAGCTACGTGGAGAGGCAGAGGCGCGGCAACCAGGTCTACTACTACGCCGTCCACTACGAGGGCTACGAGAGGGGGCCCGACGGCAGGGTTCGCAAGAGGGTCAGGAAGTGCTACCTTGGCCCTGCCGAGTACATAGAGGTCAGTAGGACGCACAGCGACCTAGGCCTAACCCTGAAGGGCCTCATGGAGGAGGGGAGGGAGAGGGACTACATGGAGGCGCTCGTGAAGTCCGTGAGGGATAGGATTAGGGGCGGCAGGCTGACGGCAGAGGGGGCCAGGGAGCTCGCTACCGCGCTCTCCCGCTTCAGCGAGGAGCTCAAGGAGCTCGCTAGGGAGCTGAGCGAGTATGCCGCAGAGGAGGCGGCCCATAAGGAGACAGCCAAGGAGGCCGTTAATGAGACGGTAGCCGCTAAGAAAGCGCTGAGCGGGCACTAACGCGTCAGGGATGACTTTAACGTAGTCCGCTGCGGACACCTGCCCTATTGAGGCCGATCCGCGCGCTGAGTCCTGCGGCCGGTCCTACAGTCCGTAGCCCCCACAGGGATTACAAGCCGCTCCATATGATGGGGCAAGGTTCAGCCGCGCAGGGCCTGCCGCGGGGGCTCGGACCCGCTCCTATACGTCGCTCGTGTCCCGACTTACCAACTTCGTCAGCATAGGCTGGGGACCTCGGCCCTTAGGCCTTCCCTCAATTTCCTTTTTTCCTGTTCAAGGGACACAGGACACGTTAAGGGGACACTAGCGGTGTCCGCGGGACACTCCAGTGGTGTCCCCAGGGCCAAGGCGCCTGATTGGGCGTGTGTCCGAGAGACGTGTCCTAGGACAACGGCGTGCCCGAGCACTTGGCCCCTGTTGAGTCAGTGTCCCCAAGATGCGTCCCAGGGACACAGGGCGCTGGCCCTGTGCGCTGGACGAGGCTGCAAGCTGGGCCATATGATGGAGCAGGCCACGCTCGCGCTATGTCTGGCCGGCCCCAGGGACACCCTCCCATACGCGTTAGCCCTTGGTGTTTTCCATACAAGGTTGTGTAAAAAAGCGACAGAGTAGGGAGAGGCCTCATGGCCGCTCAGGACCGCGTCCTGGCCCAGCCTCAAGGCCACCGCTCGCCCCTCCAGGCCGTAAGGGCCTGACCTCCTTTGCGAGCCTACGCGCCTGTAAGGCCATGCGGCTGGTCAGTCGTGCCTGCGGACATTTGGGGAGACACTTGACTAGACACTTAGAGTGCCTCGAGAACAGTCATCGGTACCTGTATGACGCTCAGCGGCACTGGCTCGATCGGAGCGGATATTACAGCAGATACTGACATGACTGCGCGGACCGCACGCCTATGCCTGCCCCTCCTGCCCTGCGTACTCCTCAACCTCTCCGCTAGCCTGAGAGCTCAGCACGACCGTGCTAGGCCGACAACATGAGTCCGAGTTACAAGACGTGGGCTCTGACAGGGCCTACAGACATAATAAGTTTTTAATTTAAGTTGACTTTATCTATGTTGAGCTGAGTTGCTGAGCCTGGCTGAGGCTAAGGAGAAGGCCCTGAAGGCGCTATCCGCCAGGAAGCTTATGGAGAGGGGCTGGCTCAGCGCCCTCGTGGGCTACTTAGCCAAAAGGGAGGAGCTGAGCGTTAGGCTGAAGTACATAGGTGACGTAAGGCTGCAAAGGGAGGAGTTTGAGATCTTGGCAATATTTACGTATTATGCCTCCAAGTGCTGGCCAGGGCTGCCTGAGGAGCTGGCTAGGACTTTTAGTAGCTCCCTTGAACCGAGAAGGGCCTTCTCTTTGCTATTGACAGGCCTTTCATTAGCTTCGAGTGCATGTAAACTACAAAGCTCTGGCAATAAGGTCTTAATTAACATGAGCCCAGAGTCCTTGACGCTGACCTCATGGACCCAGTCCAGCACCGTTTCAATTAACATGAGCCCAAAGAGGTTAAGTCTAGAGGTCAACGGCGTCTCTGCTGCTCTCAACCCTAATTGTGTAACCCGCTCTCTTTCCGACGTTTTTGTAGAGATCCAATACGAGGTCCCTGAGGTGCTCTCCGGCCTCAGGGGCAAAGACATAATTGACGTGGGAGCCAACGTAGGTGACACGGCCCTCTACTTTGTCCTCAACGGGGCAAGGAAGGTGATAGCCGTTGAGCCCCTGCCCAACGTAGCCAAGTGCGCAGAGGAGAACGCGAGGCTAAACGGCGCGGCTGACAAGGTAAAGGTGATAAACGCGGCCCTTAGCGATGAGCCTGTGAGTATCCCATGCAATACTGATACGTTGTTGTCTGCCGGTTTCTCTACGCTTAAGGGCAACGGCCCATGTAAGGTGCCTGGCGTCACTTTAGGCTACCTCCTCAACATGGTTGAGGACCCATATCTGCTCAAGATGGACTGCGAGGGCTGCGAGGCGCAAGTAATACTTGGCCCCGAGAGGGAGAAGTTAAGGGCTTTCGAGCACATAATATTTGAGACGCATCCTCACATTACCAGCGTCAGCAACGAGAAGTTACTTGCCTCACTTAAGGAACTAGGTTTTGAGTGTAGGCTCCACAGAGTACTCTCTCAAAAGGTAGAACTTAACATCTATCACTGTAAGAACTCTAAGCCAAGGTAACTTAACAGAGCATTCTGAAGGATGCGTGGTAACAAGCCCCTAAGCTTTGGCTGAAGCTCTCCAGTCCTATAAGGAAAGCCGAAGGCTAGACACCTGGCCTGCTATCTGGCTCGTTCTCACAACCCCTTAGGGGCTAGCCAGAAGCTAAGCCACAGCATGTCGTGGCCTTAGCGCTTCTTGCTATGGCCAGTCGCTAAATTATATAAGATGGGTTAAATCGTTGATAACGTTATTTATTTGAACGCTTTACATTAACGGTCACGGCTACCTAGCCACGTCAGCTGCCAGTTGTCTCTAATACGCTGGGGGTACCTAAGCTCATGGACGTCAAGACAAAGCGAAGCTTCTATTAGGCCCATGCCACTCTAAGGCCGTCCTTCCCTTTATATGGCGTTGTAGAAGTTTGTTCCTCTTTGATCCTAAGCCCTTGCCAGCTCCCTAATCACCTAGTTAAGCCTCTCCTTGAACTTCTCATAGCTGAAGCCCTTGCCAGCTCCCTGGCCCTAGCCGAGAGCTCCCTTAGCCTCCCAAGGTCATCGAGCAGAGACCTAACTATGTGAGCCGCCTCCTCAACGCTCGTGTGGCTGACGCCTGAGGAGGTTAAGAGGCAGATAAGGGAGCTCCTGGAGGCGGTGAGGGAGTTCAAGAGGGCCCAGGCCTCACGTTAAGGCGCCATGAGCCTGACCACCTTTCCCCAGAAGGTTCTGGGGAAAAGTGGTCAAGCGCTCTAGCGCTTCAGGTCCTCCTGAGGCCAGCGAGGACCTCCTCAGCTACCTTCACCTCAGTGTAGTGAAGGATGTGGTCAAGGGAGCTGTGGCCCATAATCTTGGCAACGATTGAGAGCGAGCGGCTGAGACTCAGCAGGTGCGCGATGAAGGCGTACCTGAGGCTGTGGGTGTTGAACTCATACGTCCTCCTACAGTACGTCTTGACTGCCTGCTTTGGGCTCCTGAGGGCTGAGGCCTGGCGCAGGCGGCCTGAAGTAGCTGCCTCCTTCCTCAGCCCTCAGGGAGCACCATGGTCTTCATGGGTGTGAGCGTCCTCTGGTACGTCTCCAGGAAGTCTAGGCCTGCGTCCCAGCCCTTCTCAGCGCGTAGCCCATAGCACTCTGCCGTTACCTTAGGCTGCAGACTGTACCCATAATGACGCGGCCTGCCGCCTCGGCTCCTGGGCGTGTCCCTTGGCCAAGGCTGAGACACTTGAGGGAGACACCAAGGAGGTGTCTCCGTGAACCCAGCACGTTATAGCCTTCGGACTCCCTGCCGACGGAGGGCCCATGGTAGTACGGAGCGTTGAGGAGCTGAGGAGGGTCCAGGAGGGCTGGAGGCTCACGAGGGACAGGAAGGGCTTCAAGATGAGGGGGCCAGGAGGGAGGTGGGAAAGGGTCTCAAGGGACCTTGAAGTCGTGGCTGCTGAGCTCTACGAGTCGCAGAGATCCGAGAGGGGTGGGAGGGCAAGGGCTGTGGGGGCTGCTCAAGGAGAGGGAGCGACAGTGCCTTGAGGAGCTTAGTAAGTGCTCTAACGCCTACAGGCCCCTGCTACTCAAGTCCATGAAGCTCATCCTGGAACTTTGGCAGCTGGCCAAGGGCTATGGGTAGAGCTCGCCAGCTCTGCCCAAGGAGGCAAGGGACTACCTCATGGCCTACGTGATCCCCAAGGCGCGGAGGCTTTTCATAGAGATCGCCAATGTGCTGAAGGAGAAGGAGGGCTTCGACGAAGATCTCCTGGCAGAGGCCCTCGTGCACACCGAGCTCTGAGCCCGCCAACTGCGGTCAGCCCTGAGGCCGGCCGAGGCCAGACCATGGGCAGCTTTAAATTTCATTTCGAAATTGCATAAATGCCTACTAGGCCGTAAGTAGCTTTCACTATAATCCGTGTAAAGCTCCAACCTGTAGCCAGGACCTGAGGTTAGGCTACTCTAGAGTTTTTGGCCTCCGCCAGTAAGGCGTAAGCCCCTAGCCCGTTTTCAGTTAAAAGTTGCGTGAGCGGCCTAGGCGGTGACTTATGGAAAGACTGCATCCAATGTAAACCTTTCTAAATTCCTGGAGTCAAGCCAAGATTCTACCATAGCTTAGAGCCCGCTATGCTAACAGACATTATAAATACCGGCTAAGCGTTTTCTAACCAACGAGGTAGGCAGGACCGTGACAGTGATATCGGTCATCATGACAACATACAACGCGGAGAGGACTATAAGGAAGGCCTTAGAGGGCTTAACGTCAGTCCTTAATGAGCTTGGGGCCGACTACGAGATCGTTGTCACAGACAACGAGTCAAGCGATAACACGGTAGAGGTTCTTAACGAGTTCGGCGCCAGGGTAAAGGTCATGAAGTGCACGAGAGGCCTGGGAAGGCGCGTGGCCGCCTCGATGAGCAGGGGCGACTACCTCCTTTTCTACGACGCCGACGCGTACGCCAACAGAGAGCAGCTGTACAACTTCCTTTCAACGGTCATTAAAAGAGGGGTTGGGTTCTCGCTGGCCCACTCAGGCGTTTACATAGCCTCCAGGAGGTGCTATAGCCTAACGGGCGGCTTCCCAGACCTCAACTTCGGCGAGGACTACCCGTTCTGGGCTCGGCCTTCACTTTCTGCAGGTCCCTCTACTACCCGGTCAGGGTCGCCTGCAACGCTCCGAGGCTTTACGCTGTGAGGGGCTACCGAGGCGAGCGCCGCTACACGAAGGGCCTCCTCCACTTCATCTTTAGGCAGCTCAAGAACGAGGTCCACAGGCTGAGGGGCTGGGCCCTGTCCCCCTCAGAGGTAGCGCAAGTGGTCAGGGGAGGTGACCCTCTGATGATAGGCGGCCTCTTCCTGCTAGGCCCCCTTTCGAGCCTGATCGGGGACAGGGTCTCCAGGGGCTTCTCGAACGTGGAGCTCGTTTACCTGCAGGAGCTGAGGAACATGGGCAAAATAGAGGACGTAAGCCCTGAGGGCAAGTACGTAGTCCAGGACATATATTTCGTGAGGGACTGGCGCAGTATCTTCGAGGAGTTCCTACGGAGGCTGAGGCCCTACGGGCCTGAGGTCATAGAGCACGATTACGCCAGGATAATTTATACGCAGCCCGACATAGTATCCTGTCCGCCACCTTAAGCCGTAAGCGCCCAGCGACAGAACCATTGCTATGATGTGACTTAAATAACCCTTTTAGCAAGGCAGGGCGTTAGAGGCCTTATGAGGACTTCTAAGGTAATGTTAAAGGCGTAGTAAGAGCGTTTTTGATCGGCTTTAGCTAAGACCTAATAATCCTTGTGTGAAAAGCCCTTGCTGACAGTTGACTTTTAATAGCATAAGGCCCCCTTGTAGTTGGGGAAGCCCATGAGGATAGCGTTGGTCTACCCGCTCTTCGAGGGGGTTGGTGGGTCTGAGAGGCTAACCCTCGACATGTACAGGGCTCTGAGAGATCTCGGCTACGAGGTTGACCTCTATACTGCCCACTTGAACGAGGGCGCCTGGCAGGTGCTGACGGATGGCATGGATGACATACCGAGGCCAACTGTTCTCAGGGAGCCGCCTATAAACAAGCTCTTCAACAGAGTGCTGATGCTCAGGGGACTCCTGACGGTATCATATCTGGGAAAGCACGCTAAAAATCTTAGACATCGCTATGACTTAATCATTGAGACTGAGAGCAACGTACCACTCAAATGGGCTGACGTCTCTTACGTGCACTTCCCGACTGTCGACATTCTGAAGTTCTATTTGGAGCACCAGCACAGGTTGCGCCTCTATGAGAGGGCCTACAACTCGCTTGTCATCTGGATGGCCAGGGCGCTCTCAGATGGCACTAGGCCCGTTATGACCAACAGCACCTGGACAGCTAATTACATAAGGGAGGCATATAGAAACCAGAGAATATACATTGTTCACCCCCCGGTTAACGTGGAGGAGCTGTCGTCAATAGGCGGCGACAGGGGCAGGATAGTTCTGACGGTGAGCAGAATGGACTTGGGCAAGAAGGTTACTGAGATCCCAGAGATTGCAAGGCTCGTGCCTGAGGCGGTGTTCTACCTGGTCGGCAGCACCAGCGTATACTCGGGGCCTGCGATCAGGGAGCTGAAGAGGAGGGCTGAGGGGCTGGGCAACTTCCACCTTGAGACCGACGTGCCAAGGAAAAGGATAATTGAGCTGATGTCCCAGGCCTCAATATACCTTCACCCTCCCTTCGCCGAGCACTTCGGGGTAGCGATTGCTGAGGCCGCTGCAGCAGGCCTTGTGCCAGTGGTCTACAGGGACGGGGGTGGGTGGACTGACATAGCCTCAAGGGTGGACCAGGGGCTTGGGTACACGAGCGTTGAGGAGGCTGCCCACATAGTCAGGTCGTTACTTAACGACGCTGAGAGGCTTAAGGCGCTCTCAACGAGGGCGAGGGAGGTGGCGAAGGGGTTCAGCTACGAAAGGTTCAAGATAAGGCTTAGCGAGGTAATTAGCTCCCTGAGCCCAGACCTCTCAGCTAAATAGCGTAATCAGCCTGTGCGAGGTTACAGTTAATCATAGGCCCTTCTATGAGCTTTTACTGCGCCCTCTGAGGATCTGGCATTGGAAGGCCGAGGAGGGACCAGGTCCTCGCCACGAGCCCTCTCAGGCTGGCTGGCGTCGCCTCAATGAGAGCTATGTAGTCGTCCGCCCTTAGAACCTTTAGAACCCTTAGCGAGGCTACCATGGCTATGCCGCCAAGGGCTATGTAGAGGGGCAGAAGGACTAAGCCAAAGCCTGTGGCAGCCTCAGCTGCAAGCGTGACCGCGAACGTTATAATGGCTGCCGAGATAGTCTTAGCGTACTCCCTAATGTCAATCTTCAGGAGGCCCAGCGACCTGGCCTTTGGGGCGGCCACGCCAAGGAAGCCAACAAGCCTCGCCAGGACATATGCGACAGCGGCGCCTGTAGCGAACCAACGCGCGATCAAAGGCGGGCTCAGCGCGGCTATGACGGCCGCAGACACTATGGCCTGGGTGCCAAGCGCCCTCGTGGCCTTCCTGGCCTGGAGGGCCTGGGTTATGGGCAGGTCGTAGTTCATGGCGGCGTGGCCCACCATGAGGACGGCGAAGGCCTCCCAGTCGTGGACGAAGGCTGGGCCGAGGAGGAACTGTATCAGGGGCCTGCCGAGGGCAGCTATGAGGAAGAAGGGGGGCACCGTGAGCACCGTGACGTACCTTATTGCGGCCGCGACAGCCTCTCCGCTTAGGGAGCCACCCTCCTCGAACTTAACGAAGACGGGGTAAATGGCACCTGAAAGGGTGTTGTAAACAATGTTCTGAAGCATGACGGAGCCTATCATTATGATCGAGTAGGAGCCCACCTCAGCTAGGCCTATGTACTTCAGGACGAAGAGCTTGTCGACGTTCTGAAACAGCGTCGCCATGAAGTAGCCTATGGCTATAGGGGCAGCAATAGAGAGGGCCGGAATCAGGGGGGCCTTGCTCCTGCCTCCGACTACAAAGTCCAAAGACCAATAGGTTCCTAAGGCTGCTGAGGCAGCGTCGCCAGCTACCCAGCCGGCTATTAGGCCTGCGGGGCCAAAGCCGGCAAAGAGGAGGGCAAGGCCCACGCTGTACCTAACTAATGCCCAGACGACCTGTGTAAGGCCCCACCTGCCGAACCTCGTGGAGGCCTGGAAGGCTACGTAGTAAACGTAGTTGTAGTAAGTATACGTTACTAGGTCAAGGGCCGTGAGCCTTAGCAGCCAGGCGTAGCGGGTCGTGCCATAATATAGCTCTGAGAGGGGCGATGCGAGGGCCCAGATGACCACGGCTGTGGCGACGCTAGAAACGAGAACTATCGCAAGGCCCCTAATGTATAGCCCCCTCGCCTCCTCAAGCCTGCCTGTCTGGTAGTAGCCTATGACGTACCTGCCTATGCCAAATATGGGCCACGTGAGAAGCGGCAGGAGCAGCGTGAAGAGGGTGCCAGCGGCTGCGTAGGCCCCAAGGCCTTTGAGGCTCAGGACCCTCACTATGATCAGGTAGAAGGCCGCCTGCAGGGCCAGGGTTACCGCGTAGCCGCTAAACAGCTTCGTGGCGCCGGCGAAGACCCTGGCCCTGTATGACGTACGGCTACTCCCACAGGCGATAGGCTATAGCGAGAATTAAAAAGACTTGAGGACCAGATCAAGGCGAGGGCTTTACTTTGTTTTAGGGTGCTGTTACCTCTTAACTTGCTACTAGGACTGTAAGACTTCTAACTCTTAGCTTTAGGTCCTGCCAGCTCCTTAATTACTTCATCAAGCCTCTCCTTAAACCTCTCGTAGCTGAACCCCTTGGCTACCTCCCTGGCCTTGGCCGATAGCTCCTTAAGCCTCCCAGGGTCGTTAAGCAGCGACCTTATTATTGATGCGGCCTCCTCAACGCTCGTGTACCCAAGCCCCTGGTCCACCCTTGAGGCTATGTCAGTCCACCCACCCCCGTCCCTGTAGACCACTGGCACAAGGCCTGCTGCAGCGGCCTCAGCAATCGCTACCCCGAAGTGCTCGGCGAAGGGAGGGTGAAGGTAAATTGAGGCCTGTGACATGAGCTCGAGGATCCTCCTCCTTGGCACGTCGGTCTCAAGGTGGAAGTTGTTTAGACCCTCAGCCCTCTCCTTGAGGACCTCTAGAACGGGCCCTGAGTCAAGTCTTGTAGATCCAACTAGGTAGAACTCGGCCTCAGGCACAAGCTTAGCCACCTCCGGGATCTCAGTAACATTCTTGCCCCAGTCTATTCTGCTCACAGTAAGAACTATCCTGCCCCTGTCGCCGCCTATTGACGACAGCTCCTCCACGTTAACCGGGGGGTGAACGACGTAGACCCTCTTGCTACCGTATGTCTCCCTTATGTACTTAGCTGACCAGGTGCTGTTGGTCATCACAGGCTTAGTGTAATCCGCGAGCGCCCTGGCCATCCAGATGACAAGCGAGTTGTAGGCCCTCTCATAGAGGCGCAACCTGTGCTGGTGCTCCAATAACTTCAGACTGTCGACAAGCGGGAAGTGCACGTAAGTGGCGTCTGCCCACCTGAACGGCACGCTAATCTGGGTCTCAATAACTAGGTCGTAGTGGGGCCTGAGCCTCTCAACGGGTTCCTCTAGGCGCCAAGCAGCTAAGAGCATCCTAAGTAGCTGCGCTTTGCGAAAAATCTTACTGATCATAGGTTCCCTGAGGATAATTGGCTCTGGAACATCACTCATGCCATTAGTTATTACATCCCAGGCTCTCTTATCAAAATAGGCCGTATAAAGATCAACGTCATGGCCTAGATCCTTCAAGGCTCTGCGCATCTCTAGGAGTAGCCTCTCAGCTCCTCCGGCGCTGAAGAACACCGCGTGGATCAGCGCTACCCTCACTGCCTCTTCCAGGGCTAAGGCGTCGGTCCTTATTTAAAAAAGGTAACGTCAATAAGCACGTCAAGTCTTTCGATTCATTAAGCCTGACGCATTTGAGCTCCGAGTTTAACTCAAGAGTTAAAGTAAGCGGCAACTTGAAGAGGCTTCTCCTTGAAATATCTTCTACTCTATAAGGCTTAACGCCTTCTACCTTATTGTCCTTGAGTCCCTCTCCCGCGACACGCTCATAGTTGCTTACAACATAATTATGAAGTTCGACTATGCAGAGACAAGGGCGGTGATAAGGGTCAGGTCCCTTGATATAAAGGGCCCTGTAAATGAGGCCTATGAGCTGCTCAGGGGCGGCGACTAGGATATGCTTGGCAGGGAAGGTATCGAGTCCTCAAAGGGGTTCCATGGGACGATGTGGCCAGGGCCAAGTAAAGGGCTTTGGAGGGGATAGCGAATGAAGGGTGACGAGGGCTGAGGAGGAAGGCATATAACTTTTAATAGCTAAAATAGCTGCTAGGCCTTCAGAGGGCGGGTTGACGGGTCAGCCTTACATCTCAGTCATAGTTACTGCCTACAACAGGAGGAGGTACCTGCCGTTCGCCCTGAGGAGCCTAGAGGCCCAGATGCTTCCGAGGGATAGGTTTGAAGTAATCGTGGTTAAGAACTTCGAGGACAAGGAGTCTGATGACATAATCTTAAGGAACGGCTGGAAGGAGGTATATAACAATGACCTCTATCAGGGCAGGATGGTCCTGGCGAGCCTTGAGGAGTCGAGGGGCGAGGTGATAGCCTTTCTTGACGATGACGACATGTATGTCAACAATAGACTTGAGGAGGTCTACAAGGCCTTCACTTCGTTTAAGCGCCTTGTATACTTCCAAAACTCGCAGACGTTAATTGACGAAAATGGTAATGTGCTTGAGAGGCCCCCGCCTTCTCCCCTTATATCTAAGAACCTTGTCGGAGGAAGCCCTATAGTTGTTGATGTTGATAGGCTGCGCGGGCTCGCCAAAAGATATAACGTGAGCGTTGCTGACCTGGTACTTAAAGTAAGGGCTGGGGCTGACTTCAACAGCAGCTCACTGGCAGTTAGGAGGCCCGTCTTAGAGCCTCATGTCCAGCTGCTAAAGAGGCTTCCGATAAGCATAGATAGCTTCGTGTTCGTTAGCTCAGTAAAGGCCGGAGGCCTCATGTACTTCACTGACGAAAAGCTGACGCTATACAGGGTTCACGGGGCCAGTTTCTCCGCCAACTTCTCCATGCAGCTCGGCGACGTCAGGGCCGCTGAGCTCAGGGCGGCCCTGGGCTACCTGAAGTTTGCGGTGGCCTACAGACTCATCAGTGAGGTGCTCGGGGACGACTGCAACTACTACGGCCTTCACTCCCTGTCGACCAGGGCCGGGCTTCAGATGCTGCTCAGGCTCGGCCCTCTGCCATCCTGCCTCATGGTAAGCCTAAGGGACCTGGCCAGGGCGCTCAGGTGCTACCTGAGAGGCCCGTGGAGCCTCGCGGAGTCCGGCCTGCTACCGGCGCTCGTCTCCTTCGCCCTGTACCCCCTGTTCTCCTCCCCCCTGGGCGGGGCGCTCTACAGGCTGGGCCAGTCTGTTTACAAGAGGGTTTACTACTCAAAGTACACCAAGCCCAGGCCAAGCTGGTGAGGGTCGTCAAGGTGGTTGAGAAGCCGAGGGAGCCCATAAGCGACCTGGCCCTTGTGGGCGTCTACGGCTTCACCAGGGCCTTATAAGTGTAGGCAGATGAACGCGGGAGAGTCAATAGTTGGGGTGAGAAGCTTGAACGCCGTAGAGGCTATAAACGACTATCTTCACTTCAACCTTTTCGAGGCTCAGAGCTGTAGGCCTCTTGAGGCAGCTGAAGAGCGCTAAATATGTTTGCTTCAAGTCATCAAAATAATGACAGCAAGTAAGGGCGTGCAGAGCGGCGGAGCACTTATATAAAGCTGACTAACTATATTACATTATTACATTTTAGCTTAAGATAATACGTACCGTTATTGACACCTTAAGCGCCTCGTCCTATATTAAGGAGAAGGAAGCATGTAAAGTTTATTAGCAACTTCTAGACCCTCGGCCATTAGGACAACATAAATTGGACCAGCCCTACATCTCGGTCATAGTTACTGCCTACAACAGGAGGAGGTACCTTCCGTTCGCGCTGAGGAGCCTTGAGGCCCAGACGCTTCCGAGGGACAAATTTGAGGTAGTTGTCGTCAAGAACTTCGAGGACAAGGAGTCTGACAGTATAATATCAAGGAACGGCTGGAAGGACGTCTATAATGATGACTCCTACCACGGCAGGATGGTCCTGGCGAGCCTTGAGGAGTCGAGGGGCGAGGTGATAGCCTTTCTTGACGATGACGACATGTATGTCAACAATAGACTTGAGGAGGTCTACAAGGCCTTCACTTCGTTTAAGCGCCTTGTATACTTCCAAAACTCGCAGACGTTAATTGACGAAAATGGTAATGTGCTTGAGAGGCCCCCGCCTTCTCCCCTTATATCTAAGAACCTTGTCGGAGGAAGCCCTATAGTTGTTGATGTTGATAGGCTGCGCGGGCTCGCCAAAAGATATAACGTGAGCGTTGCTGACCTGGTACTTAAAGTAAGGGCTGGGGCTGACTTCAACAGCAGCTCACTGGCAGTTAGGAGGCCGTCTTAGAGCCTCATGTCCAGCTGCTAAAGAGGCTTCCGATAAGCATAGATAGCTTCGTGTTCGTTAGCTCAGTAAAGGCCGGAGGCCTCATGTACTTCACTGACGAAAAGCTGACGCTATACAGGGTACATGGGGAGAACTGGTCCTACTACGCGGAAATAGCGAGAAGTGGAAGTAATGAAACACGCTTAAAGCGGGCCAGGCCTCTCATACAGGCAATCAAGACTTCTGGACTAATAGGTTCTATGCTACTCGATGGTAACATCAATAAATATCTATGTCTTGAGAGGCTAAATAGGGGAGCGCTACTACTTTTGCCGCTGCCGGAGCTTGGCACTCTGCCCCCGGAGCTGAGGCTGAGCCTGTCCGACGTTAAGTTGGCCCTAAGATGCTATAAGGTTGGAGCCGAGGACTTAGTTGATGTGGTCTTTGTCATGGGAAGCGCCCTTCTTAGCCCTCTCCTCGCATCGCCCAGAGGGAGGCTTGTCATAGGCAAGATAGTGGAGGGCATCGTCAAAGCCCTGACCACGAAAAGATCCCTAAAAAGAGAAAGAGAGAGTCTAAGATGAAAGCAGTTGAACAGAGACATGGTGAACGTCTCGTAGCTGGCCAATATCTGGCCAATACTTTGTCCCTGAGGCCCTCCAGAGCCTTAAGGACAGGGACGTAATAGATTTGGGCAAACATTGACGACTCGGCCATATACTTTTGCGCGTCACGACGCCAGGAGGTTCATAGCCCTTGGGCCGCTGCCAAACGCAGCCAGCTGCGCTGAGGAGAACGTCAACATTAGCGGCCTCGCTGACGTAGCCTTTGTAATGGGAAACGCCCTTCTCAGCCACCTCCCTGTGTCGCCTAAAGGGAGAAGTATTATAGGCAGACTTGCAGAGGGCGTTCGTAAGAGCCTGAGAAGGCAAAAATCCTAATAGAGGTAGTGAGCTTACAAGACAGCGTTAAGGTGAAGGCATTATACGTTTTAATCTTAGGTCATCCATGTTATACTGAGCTGAGTTGCTGAGCCCTGCCAAGGCTAAGGAGAAGGCCCTGAAGGCGCTATTCGCCAGGAAGCTTATAGAGAGGGGCTGGCTCAGCGCCCTCCTGGGCTACTTAGCTAAAAGGGACGAGCTGAAGGTTAGGCTGAAGTACATAGATGACGTAACGCTGCGGAGGACTGATTTCAAGGCGTTGGCCGCAAATGCGTATTACACCGCTAAGTGCTGTCCACAGCTGCCTACGGAGTTGGCTAAGGCGGCCGGCAGCCTCCTTAAGCCGCAGGAGGCCCTCTATTCACTGCTAACGGCCCTTTCATTGGCACCTTATGCGTGTAAGCTACAAAGGTTAGGCAAGAAGGTCTCAATTAACATAATTCCAGAGGGGGCAAGTCTAGAGGTTAACGGCATTTCTGTGGCCTTCAATTTCCATTGTGTAAGCTCCGCTTTCGCCGATGTTTTATAAAAGGCGACTACGAGGTCCCTGAGGTACTCTCAGGCCTCAAGGACAGGGACGTTATCGACGTGGGGGCTAACACAGGTGACACGGCCCTCTACTTCGTCCTCAACGGGGCAAGGAAGGTGATAGCCCTTGAGCCCCTGCCCAATGTGGCCAAGTGCGCAGAGGAGAACGCGAGGCTGAGCGGCGCTACCGACAAGGTAAATGTGATAAATGCAGCCCTTGGCGGTGGGCCTGTAAGTGTACCGTGCGACTATGACCTGTGGTCGTCTATTGGCTTCTCCACGCTCAGCACCAGTGGCCCCTGTAAGGTGCCAGGCGTCACTTTAAGTGACCTACTTGACATGATTGACGACCCATACCTGCTCAAGATGGACTGCGAGGGCTGCGAGGCCGAGGCTATACTTGGCCCCGAGAGGGAGAGGCTGAGGGCCTTTGAGCACATAATATTTGAGACGCATCCCTTCATCACTGGCGTCAGCAACGAGAAGCTACTTGCCTCACTTAAAGAGCTGGGGTTTGAGTGCAGGCTTCACATCACGCTTGAACCAAAGCTAGGTCAAAACATCTACCACTGTAAAACTTTAAGCTAAGACAGCCTAACAGAGCGTTCTGAAGATATGTGCTGCCATGAAGCTGAGCCAGGCCTCACAAACAATATGGTGTTGTCAGCCTCGATCCGCCTCTCAAGTCCCTGTAGTCGCTCTCCTAATAACTTAAAGCCCATAAGAGGGCCTTTACACAATACTATGTAACACAAGGCCTGCCTAGGCCCTCAGCCCCCTCAGCGCCTCCCCCAGCGCCTCTACGTCCTCCTCCCCGTTGGGGAAGTGGACAGAGGCCCTTATCCCCCAGACGCCCGCAGCACCCCTAGCCGGGACCATCACCTCCCTTGACCTCAGCCTCGTTGTAACAGCGTAGTTCTCCCTCAGGCCCCAGGGACCTTGAAGAGAACTGTACCGCTCGCCTTCCTGGCCTCCGGCGGCGACAGTACCTCAAGGCGCAGGTCCTCCAGCTCCTCGACCAGCGCCTTCCTGAGCCTCAGGACAACCTCCTCGGCCCTCTCAACCACAACCTCTTATCGGGGAGGCGCCGCCGCGCTCAAAAGGGCCCAGGGGAGCTCAACCGCTGTGAGCTGGAGATGCCTGCGTAGGCATAAACCCTAGCCCTTAACGGCCAGGCCCGCGCAGGGCCTTGATGACTTAGCTTCCCCCACAGCCCTCCGTTAATGCTCAGGGACATCCGTGAGCTGAAGGGCTGCGCGCCTGTGCGGCACAGGCTAGAGCGTTAGCTTAAGTGTAGCGGCCCTGCAGCGCCCTCAGGGCCCGCCTGCCATATAAAAGGACTGGGGGTCAGCGCCTGCCTGCAGGACGCACTAGGCAGCTAAGGGTCCTTCTGTATCTCCTGCACCCTCTTCCTTGCCTCCTCAAGCGCCATCGAGTCGCTCGGCTTCGTCGTCCTTGGGTCAAACGGGTACTGGCTCATGACAAGCTTGACGTCCCCCGTCTCAAGCTGAACGAACAGCTGGGGGAGCCACGCCATGCCGAGGTCGTCCTTATCCCCATACGATATGGCAAACACGTAGTCCTCCTTCCTGACCTCGAGCTCGACGTTCAGCTCCTTCGCTACCTGCTCCGCCAGGCTGCTCCAGCTCCTGTGCAGGGGGTGGAAGTCCTCCGTGTCAAGTATCACCTTAACTATTTTGCCCATCCCCTCTCGCCAGGCCCCAAGGCCCCCTCAGGGTTTTAAGTTGTACTTCCCTCCCCTTCAGCGCAAGGCGTTAAACCCGGGGAGGGAGGGGCAGAGGGGAGAACCACGCGCAGGTGGTGTCCGCAGTGAGGGCAGTCGTCTTTGAAAGGCACGGGGGCCCGGAGGTGCTTCACGAGGCAGAGCTTCCTGACCCAAGGCCTGCACCTGACGAGGTCGTCATAAGGGTCTCCCACACGTCCCTCAACAGGATAGACGCGCTTATCCGTAAAGGCTACCCTGGCATAAAGGTGAGGCTCCCCCACGTCCTGGGCTCAGACGTCTTCGGGGTCATAGAGGAGGTGGGAAACAACGTGACACACCTGAGGGAGGGGCAGGGGGTTATACTCTCGCCGGTCCACGGCTGCGGCCACTGCAATTACTGCCTCAGCGGCAGGGAGAACATGTGCAGGCTGTGGTCCATGCTCGGCTTCCACGAGGACGGCTCCTACGCTGAGCTTGTGAAGGCGCCTGCCAGGGTCGCCCTCCCGGCTTCCGGCAGCCCGGAGGAGTTAGGCGCCCTGCCGCTGTCCCTGCTGACCGCCTACAGGGCGCTCGTCAGCGTAGGCAACGTCTCAAGGGGGCAGGACGTGCTCATATGGGGGGCGACGGGCGGCCTCGGCACGATAGCTGTGCAGGTTGCGAAGGCTTACGGGGCCAGGGTGATAGCCACCACTCGCAGCGAGGAGAAGGAGTGGGTCCTCAAGCAGGCCGGGGCCGACCTCATAGTTAACACGAGCGAGGAGGACGCAGTCTCAAGGGTCATGGAGTTCACCGACGGCAAGGGTGCCGACCTTGTTATCGACTACGTGGTGGGCACGACCCTCGACAGAAGCCTTGAGGCCCTAGCCGGTGGGGGCACCATAGTGGTCTTCGGCTACCTGGGCGGCCCTGTCAAGGAGCTCAACTGGAACAGGTTCTACCTCAAGCACGCAAGGGTGGTGGGCACCCACACGGGCAGCCCGTGGGAGATGGAGAGGGCCCTCGAGCTCCACAGGCAGGGCCTGGTGAGGCCGATCATAACGAGGAGGATGGGGCTCTCGCAGGCGGCCGAGGCCCACAGGGTAATGGAGGAGGGCTCCCTCGTGGGCAAGCTGTCGATGAAGGTCGACCTGTAAAAGCGAAAGGCGGTAAGCCGCGAACCAGTGAGCCGCCCTGAGGGGCCCTCGCTCTTTAGGGTGGGGAGGAGGTCAGAGGGCGGCCCAGGCACCCATAGAGTAAGGGAACGGCGCCTAAGCGGGACGAGTCGAGGGCCTCCATGGCACCCCTTGCCTACGCCAGCGCCTTTATCATGAGTACGCCGTCCTCCCTGCCCGCGTAGTACCCAGGCAGCCTCGCCGCGGGCCTGTAACCCAGCTTAAGGTAGAGGGCCTGCGCCGCCCCGTTTGAGGCGCTGACCTCGAGCCTTATGACGACCGCCCCCTCCTCCCTGAGAAGCCTCTCGGCCTCAAGCATAAGGGCCGTCCCCACGCCCCTCCTCCTGTAGGCTTTCCTCACGGCGAGGGAGGCCACGTGCCCGACCCCCCTGCCCTCCATGTAGCCGATCACGTAGCCTACTATGATATCGCCCTCCTCTGCGACTATCGTGAAGGAGCCCCTGAGCGACATGAGGTACCTGAAGGTCTCAGCCGAGTACCTCTGCCCCGCAGGGAACGACTCCTCCTCCACCTCGAGGAGCTGCCTTAAGTCCCCGTCACTGTAGGGCCTCAGGCGCGCCACGGCCCTCTGCCCCAGCTGCGGCGCACTAAAGCGCTACTGCGCCTCCCTCCCCGAGGGCCTCCTCAGCAGCCCTGGGACGACGGCGTAGGCAGCGAGCGCAAGGCCAGCGAGGGAGAGCCCAAGGGCAGCGTAGGCGTACCTCTGCAGGGCCGCCTGCCTGCCCGAGAGCTCCTCCACCTGGCTGCCCGTGAACGTGGAGAGCCCCGTCACCCTCGCTGACAGCTCGCTGACGTTGCCCTCCAGCCAGGCGCCCAGCTGCATAACCCTGCCCTGCGTCCCGTTGACCTCAGCCCCCTGCAGCCTGAGCTCGCCGCTCAGCGAGCTGATGTTCTCCCTGATCACGCTGAGCTCTGCGCTCACACCCTCAAGGCCCTGAGACAGCGAGCTCACGCTTTCCTCCAGCCCCGACACGTTCCTGTAGACCCCCTCAAGGCTCTCGTTGACCTCCGCCGGGATCGCCTTGACGTAGCTCACGGCGCTCACGGCCTCGGAGTAGAGCTCCCTGGCGTACGCCACCGACGCGTTGACGGCGTAGCTGAGGCCCGTCAGGTTGGACCTGAGGGAGCTGGACAGCTGCCAGAGCGAGGTTAGGTTGTAGGCGATGTCCTCGACCTGCAGCTGCAGCGCGCCCACCTGCCCGCTTAGGCTGCTGAAGTCCCTGCCCAGCTCCGCCGAGAGGCCGCTTACGTTCCCCTCTAGCTCCTGCACGTAGTCAGCCAGCTGGGCCTCAAGCCTCGCCGCGACGACCTGCACGTAGTAGGGCTCCTCAACCACCACCCTTGAGCCCGGGCCCACAGACACGCTCGTCACGTTTGACTGCAGCAGGTAGACCGTGGAGTTGACCAGCACTAGGTTCAGCGCCGTGACCCCTACGAGGGTGACGTTTGACCTGACCAGCACCAGGGTGCCGTTGACCAGGGAGTCCACGACCTCGGCGGCGCTGTTCACCATGTAGTCCGTGCCGGCGAACACGTCGTCGTACAGCCCCCCGCTGAAGGTAACGTTGACGTCGTAGAAGTACGAGCTGACGGGCGAGAACTGGCCCTGGGCCAGGTCCCTGTCGCTGTAATATGTGACGGGGAGCTGGGTGACAGCTGCAGTAACCGGGGCGAGCACCTCCTCCTGCGACATGCCAGAGAGCACCACCTCCCATGAGGTCGGCGGGGCCCAGCCCCCGGCCAGGCTGCCGCTCCCGTTGGTCCACGGCAGCACTATGGTCGCCTCCCAGGCGCCGCTCGAAGAGTTGAAGGAAAGAGGCACCTGCACCTCCGAGAGGGGGCCGTAGAGCCCGGGGTACGCCGCAGGGAACGCGGTGACCGAGAAGGCCCCTGACCTCACGGGCGTGCCGTTGGGGTACGTTATAAGCGCCCTGACCTCAACCCCCTGCCCCTCCATAGAGTAGGCGGGCACGAGGAGCTCAGCGGCAAGGGGCTGGTCAACGTATATGAAGCCGTAGTACTGGCCGCTCACGTTGCCGAGCTCAACGGAGTCGTAGGAGGCAGTAACCTCAACGGCGTAGAGGCCCCTGCCCAGGAAGCCTGGCAGCCTGACGCAGCCCAGGTAGGCCCCAGCGCTGCTGTTGTAGAAGAGCTGCGCTGAGTAGATGTATGATAGCAGGCCGCTGTGGTTCGCAATTATGTAGACTGTCAGGTTGTCCCCGCGCTCCAGCCTGCCGGCAAGCCCTGGGTAGCCGTGGGCCTGCGCGGGCGCCCTTACCGTGGCCTCGACGTACATGCAGCCCCCGGGGGCGAAGGAGTAGCCCCCAATGACCTGCGGGTGGTAGCTCACGTTGAGCCCGAGGCCGACCTCTAGAGGGACGACGCCGTATGCTGGAGGCTTCGCCACGAGAGCCTCAAAGCCGGGAGAGCTGAGGCTGAGCGTTACAGTGCCGTTTGGCCCTACAAGGTAGCCCGCGACGGGCGCGTAGCTGTTGTTAAAGAACTCGTAGCGGTACAGCCCAAGGCTGAACCTCCCCGTGGCCGGGGTCCCGTTGAGCTCGGTGATGTTGTACTCGAGGGCCGTGGCGCCGAGGTAGGGCTCCCCAGGCGTCACGTTGAGGTCGCTCATGAAGTAGCCTATGAAGGCCTCGTACTCGTACGCCCCCCAGGTGTAGTTCGCGCACGCCCTCACCTCAATCATTGCGAGGCCTGAGGCGTTTGAGGGCACCCTGAGGGAGGCGCTCCACGCCCCGTCGCTGTACTCCATCGGTACGCCCTCGACCACCCCCTGCAGCGCAGTCTCAAGGTAGAGCATCGCGCAGCCGCTCGACACGGCGCGCCCCTGGTATGTGATCACAGCCTCAACGTGGACCTCCTGGCCGGGCAGCAGGTCAGGGCCCTGGGAGCTCAGGGAGGTCACGTTAACGAGTATCATGGGGGCCCTCGGCCCTATCACGGAGAGGAGCCTCTCGCCCCTCAGCCAGTAGGCCGCCTCGCCAGCGTTTATGGCGCCGAGGCCTGTGACGGCGTTGTAGCCGCTGCCCACCACCCACGGGAAGCTGTAGCCCAGGGAGGCCTGCATTAGGGCTGACCTGGTCGAGCTGCTGCAGCACCCTCCCCTGTACATCATGTAGAGCGCGGGGGCCGCGAGGCCGAGCCTGTGGCCCACGGCCTGCTCTATCACAGCCAGCTCCCCTGCAACTATGGAGGCGGCGACGCTGGTGCCGCCTGCGATCACCTCATGGCCGGAGGCGTTTATCACGGGGACCCCAGTCGCCGGGCTCGCGTCGGCCGAGACGTCGGGCACCTCCCTGCCGCCTACCTTCCCGGCGGCCAGGGCCTGCCACCACGGCATCGGCTCAACGCCGCTCGCGCCGCCAGCCGTGCCAGTGCTGCCTGTGGCCGACCAGGCCGCCAGGGAGGTGTAGTTCCCAAGGAAGGTCGTCAGCCCTCCCACGGAGAGCACCCAGGGCGACGACGCTGGGTACCCGAGGGCCCCCAGCGGCCCAAAGCTTGAGAGCCCCCCATTGTCCCCAGCCGCCGCGACGAAGGTGATGCCCTCGGCCGCCCCGAGAGCGTAGTATATGTCAGAGAGGTAGACGTTGTAGAAGAACCAGGAGTAGCCAGCGTAGCCGATCAGCCCCTCCGGGAAGTTGAAGGTCTGGAGGACCACGGCAGTCTCGTTAAGCTGGTCTACCTCAGCCACAGCGGCTGAGAGGGGGAGGCCGGGGTAAAGGGAGATGAGGACCAGGCCGGAGCCGGGGGCCACGGCGTGGACCACCTCAGCGTCCGCCTCCACCTCGTTGGACCAGCCCGTGTAGACGCCGAGGCTTGGGTTGTAGGGGCCCACGCTGGCAAAGGAGACCCTCGCAGGGGGGAGGTCGAAGGCCTCGTCGTAGTAGCCCAGGGCCTGCCCGAGGTACGGGTCGCCGTAGTATGCGATGATTCCCACCTGGACCCCTGAGCCCGTGACGCCTTCCTCGAGGAGGGGGGTGACGTTGTATGCCTCCTGCAGCTCCCTGGGGGTGAGGGGGGACGAGGGCCTCCCTATCAGCCCGTCAGGGCTCGGGCTCAGGTTTGACGAGAAGACGAGGCCGAGGCCCGGCACGTAAGCGGAGTAGACGTAGAAGGGCTGCCCATCATAGCTGCCGTAGACCGGGTACCCCCCGAAGGCCTGGGGAAGCTGGGAGGAGAGGCCCTCAAACACTATCAGGGAGCCCTCTATGACGCCCATCACCCTGAGGCCCCTTGACTCGAGGTAGCCCTCTGCCTGGGCCACCTGAGAGGGGGGAGGCAGCGCCTGGGAGAGGACGGACGAGTTCATGAAGTGGCCGTACAGAGGGGAGCCAGGGGTGCTGGCCTCCTCGGCGTAGAGGAAGACGAGGGGCAGGTCCCTGAGCGGCACGTAGAGGACCCCTATCACGGGCGTCCCCTGCGCTGACGTGGCCGGCAGCTCAGGCAGGGTCACAAGGACGAGGGCTATTGCTATGGCAGCGCCCAGGACGCGGCGAGCCTCCAAGCCCTGCACCGCTGCCCTGATGGGCTTGGAGCGTAATAAGGAGTTGAGTTAAGGGCCCGCTGATCTCCTAGCCTTGCCCGCGGCCCAGGTTAATACCGGGAGGGGCTGCCCTCGCGCCTCCCCTGCTCGTCAATCATCGGGAGCGCCACTGTCCTCCCTGACCTCAGGGCGGAGTAGGCCATGGCAGTTATCGCTATGTTGACCACGGCAACTATTATGGTCAGGGCCTCAGACGCCAGGCCCGGCGGCCAGATAACCATGAGGGCAGCTATGACGACGTTGAAGATTACGCTTACCGTCAACATCGACTTGCCGTAGCTGCCCAGCGCAAGGCCGAGGGAGGCCCCCATGCCTATTAGGATAAATATTAGGGCGCCCAGGAAGGCGTAGAAGCCAGTTATGAGGGAGGGGGTCCTGACGGCGAGGGCGACTATGAAGAACAGAACCGCCACTACCAGGTCAAACACAAGGGCCCCCACCATGAGGTAGGTGGAGTACCTCAAGGCCGACACCGGGCCTATACCTGTTTAAGGAAATTTACGCCTTGCGCCTAGAGCAGTTCAAGGAGGTCCCTGTACCTGCTCAGCGCCTCGTCCCCCTCCGACAGCCTGAGCCACGAGAGCCAGGTGACGGCCACGGGGCTCACCCCGTGGGAGTCCCTCAGCGCCTCCAGCAGGCCTATGAACTCGGCGTCGCCATCGGGCACGTCAACCCCCGCCCCCCTCGCGAGGGAGGCGACGTACCTCTTGACGACCCTGTCCGGCATGGCAGTGTCGACGCCCCCCATCATCCTGAGGTACTGATACGTTATCAGGCCCACGCCCTTAACCGAGCCGACTGGGTCAGACCTCCAGCCCTCGAGCCTTGAGGAGGAGGCCCACGACCTCAGCCTCTCCCTGTCGTCCCTCCCATAGCGCAGCAGGGCCCCCGCGACCCCCCTGGCCACGGACCACGACCTCCTGTTGGCCCAGTACCTCAGCAGTAGGCCGTCATCAGCTGATGCCAGGGATTCAAGGCTGCTCACCCTCCCGGTGTCGACGAGCTCCTCCTTGAACCTCAGCACCCTGGGCACCACGGCTGTGAAGTAGCCGAGGCCCGCTGAGGTGATCGCAGCGTCAACCACCATCAGCACGACGCTGCCGCCCCACCTCATTGATGAGAGGCAGCGCCTGGCGAACTCCTCCGCCCTGGGCTCCGCCTCAAGCTCCCTCCTCAGCAGCCTTGCAAGGGCCTCCAATGGGCTCCCCAGGGGGCGCTGGCGCGCGGAGAGAAAAGGCTGGAGAGGGGGTATGAGGGGCTCCTTGCTTTAGGCGGCCTGAGCTATCGCCGCTACGGCTGAGGGCTCCTTGACCCTCACAGCTACTGTCTCCCAGAGGGCGAACCTGTGGGAGCCCTCGATGAGGCCGACGTAGTCGACCCTTGAGTCTGAGCCTACGGCTATGTCAACGACGTCGGCTTCAGGGGGCACCAGCAGCGCCACGTCGTCCTTGGCGCCCGGGGAGACGACAACGCTCACGAGGCGCGACGCCCTGCTGAGCTCGTCGAGGCCCGAGGGGTCTATGACTGAGGCCAGCGCGGCCCTTGCAGACGGCGATATTATGAGCAGGTACGAGGGGGCCCTGACCTTTAGCTGGCTTAACGCCTTAGCCACGAGGGAGGTGAAGGAGCCTGGGGAGGCCCAGCTGCCTGAAACCCTGACCCCCGCGGACGCCTCAAGGGACCTCACCACGAGGGCCTCCTCCGCAAGCGCCAGGTCCCTCGCGGCCCTGAGCGCGGACGAGGGCCTGAGCGGCAGGGAGGCCCTGCGCGAGTAGTCTATGAGGTCCTGCGTTACCTCGAAGTAGGCCGAAAGCCTTGAGAGGGGCAGGGGCTGGGCTGATGCCTTAACAGCGTCCCCCTCTGTGAGGGAGTCTGAGGGGACAGCGAGCACCCCCTGGCCCACCTGGCTCACGGGGAGAGCCTGCCTGAGGGGCCTGGCCCTGCCCAGCTCCTCTCTTACCGCCGAGAGGAGGGAGGAGGCCTCGTCCCCCGAGAGGGGGCCTAAGGCCTGGCCCTGCTGGGCCGGGTCGCTGTTGTCCCCTCCCTGGGCCTTCAGCTCCCCGGCTACCTCGGCGGAGCCGGCCTCAAGCTCCCTCACCTGCTCTGGGTCGAGCCTCCTGAGGAGCTCAAGGAACTCGCCGAAGTGCGTCTTCTCCTCCCTTGCAACGTCAAGGAGGACCTTCTTGACGGAGTCGTCGCCTATAGCGTCGGCAAGCTGCTGGTAGAGGTTTATGGCGTCAAGCTCCGCTATCACTGCAAGCCTCACGGCCTGGGCGACCCCGCTGCCCTCCACCTTCTGGGAGGGCTCCGTTGGGTTCCTCGAGAGCAAGAAGCTCACCTCGTTTTAGGGCGCCTCCAAGTTAATAACCCTGCGTGCCGCCTGTCCATGACAAGCTTAACGCCGCGCCCAGGTAGGGCGGCCGATGAGGCTGAAGGCCATCTGCTGACCCACGATGAGCCGCGCAGGCGCCGAGGCCAGGCTTAAATCTTTCCCACGCCCTTCACGCGAGGTGCTCAGCTTGTCGAGCGGCCAGAGGGCCCTAGCCCTTTATGACGGCCTCATATTTGACTCAACCGGAAGGCAGCCCTTCAGGGGCACGGTCATAGTCAGGGGCGGCGAGATAGCTGACGTGGGCACGAGGGGGGAGGTGGGAGTCCCAGACGACGCGGATGTCATAGACCTCAGGGGAGCGTTCCTCATGCCTGGCCTCATCGACGCCCACACGCACATAATGGGCTCGAGGAGCGGCAGGGTAGAGGAGGACCTGCTGACCCCGATAGGCGTCTTCTTCGCCAGGGCAGTGAGGGACCTGGAGGCGCTGGCTGAAGCCGGCTTCACAACAGCTGTTGACGCAGGCAGCATAGTTGCCCTTCACCTGAGGGACGCCGTTGCCGAGGGCACGGTCAGGGGCCCAAGGGTTGTTGCTGCTGGCCCCGTGCTCTCCCAGACCTTTGGGCACGCGGACGTCCACTACCTCCCGGCTGAGTGGGTCGACTACAGGACCACGAGGAAGCTGACCCCCTTCGCCTCCCTCCTATGCGACGGCGAGGCGGAGTGCAGGAAGGCCGCGAGGTACGCCATGAGGGAGGGGGCCGACTTCATAAAGGTCATGGCGTCGGGAGGGGTACTGAGCCAGAGGGACAGGCCCGAGTACAGGGGCTTCACCCTGGAGGAGCTCAAGGCCATAGTTGACGAGGCCAGGGCCGCCAACAGGTGGGTGCACGCGCACGCGGAGGGCAAGGTAGGCATAGTCAACGCGGCGAGGGCTGGAGTAAAGGTAGTCGCGCACTGCGACCTCATGGACGAGGAGGCGGCCGAGGAGGTGCTGAAGGCAGGGGCGACGTGCGTGCCGACCTTCGCAGTTGACTACGCGCTGCTGAGGGAGGGGCAGAGGCTTGGCGTGCCTGAGTGGGGCATGAAAAAGATCGCTGAGCTCGCGGACATACACGTCGAGAACATAAGGAGGGCCCACAGGATGGGAGTCAGGCTCGCCACGGGCACGGACTTCTCCGGAGGGGTGGGGAGGCACGGGGAGAACGCCGAGGAAATTGCACTCTTCGTTGAGAAGGTTGGCATGACACCTCAGGACGCCCTGATTGCCGCGACCAGGAACGCTGCCTACGCGGCCGGGCTTGAGGGGAGGGCGGGGGTCATAGCTAAGGGCGCGCTGGCCGACATAATTGCCGTTGATGGCGACCCGCTTGAGAACGTCAGGGCGCTGACTGACAGGTCAAAGGTTAAGCTCGTGATAAGGGGAGGCGAGGTGCTGAAGGACCTGCTGAGGCAGGGCTGAACCCTTTTCACGTCAATAGAGATCCTTTATGGTATTGCGTCCGAACAGGCTAAGTGGATGACCCCTCGCCTGATGGGGGCGATGCCCCAGGGGCGATGAGAGGCCGTAGATGGGGGCCCCGCGCCGCTGGGCTTGACGGCTGCCCATGACGCGTGGGTGACGCGCGTGAGCCCACGTCGAGGTGGAAGTCGCTGCGCTCAATCATGAATAAGCAGGTGATTGAGGTGAGGGCGTAGGGGCAAACGGTAGCGGCCCGGCGCTCCCCAATAGTCCATGTTACTCTAGTGCCACGATTATTCTGACCTCCTCCCCGCCCTAAAGGGCGAGGCTTTCAGTTGTAATGTCACGCGGCCTCAGCGAGGGCGCTTAATGTGAAAGCCTTAAGTATGTGAACGTCATTAAAAGCGCGGCGATCCGTTTGAAGCATGCCTTTGTTAGGTGGTCGCCCCTGCTTCTCGTTCTTCTCTTCGCGTTGGCCATGGTGCCAGCCCCGCCGTTGCCAAGGCCCAGGCAGGCCCAACGCCCTCAGCCGTGGCGCCGCAGCCCCTGCCAGGCTACAGGTACGTCGGCGGCATGAGCAGGGACGCCGTTGTCCTCGGAGTGCTCTACGTGCCCCTCAGGAACGCCCAGCTCATATACTACTACGCCCAGGCGGTTAGCACGCCCGGCTCGCCGCTCTACCACAGGTTCCTGACGCCGCAGCAGGTCCAGGAGCTGTTCTACCCGACCCAGCGGTTCGAGGAGGCTGAGTCCTACCTGGCGTCCCACGGCCTCAGGGTGCTCTACACGGCGGCCGACTCCATCATAGTCTTCGAGGGCACGGTGAAGGACGTTGAGAGCGCCCTGGGGGTGAAGGTAGGCATGTTCAGCAACGGCTCGCTGTCATATTATGCCGTAACCTCCTACAGCGGCAACGCCCTCGGCCTCGTGCCCTACGTCTCAAACGTGACCGCCGTGATATTCAGGTCGCCGCCCCTCATACACATAGTTAAGCCTGACCTCAGGGGCCAGCAGGTCGTCACGTCCCTCACGGCCTACTCGCTGCCGGACGTCGTAAGGGCTTACAACGTCACGCCGCTCTACTCCATGGGGTACTACGGACAGAACGTCAGCGTTGGCATCCTGGACTTCTACGGCGACCCTATCGTCGCCCAGGCCCTGGCCTACTTCGACCAGGTCTACGGCCTGCCCCCTGCCAACCTGACAGTGGTGCCGATAGGGCCCTATGACCCCAACCTGGGCCTTGTGACAGGCTGGAATGTTGAGATAGAGCTCGACGTTGAGTCTGTGCAGAGCGCTGCGCCTAGAGCGCATATAGTGCTCTATGCTGCTAACGGCGCACTGCCCCTCGTGGTGCCAATAGCAACCATAGACCAGCTCGATCAGGTCTCTGTAGTGAGCCAGAGCTTCGGAATTTACGAGTCCGAGTTCTCCTACTATGGCTTCAGCTTCTACCTCTACAACATATACCTGACAGACATGTACTACGCGCTTGGGACTGCAGAGGGCATAACGTTCCTTGCGGGCAGTGGCGACGGCGGAGGCATGGGGTACAGCGCCGGCCCACTGGGGGGCGTGAACTACCCTGCCTCCTCGCCCTGGGTGCTCGCAGTGGGCGGCACTACCACCTACCTCACTTTCTACCCCAACGGGACGCCGAGCTCCTCATACTCCACTGCGTGGTCAGCAGCCGGCTTCGTGCCTTTCTTCTTCAACTTCGGCGGCAGCACGGGAGGCTACTCATACTTTGAGCCCATGCCGTGGTGGCAGGAGGGCGTGGCGCCAACGCCTCCCCAGGGCTTCCCCTACGGCAGGGCGATCCCGGACGTCTCAGCCAACGCCAACATATTCCCAGGCATATATCAGATAACATATGGTAACGAGACCATAATAGATGGCGGCACCAGCGAGGCGTCGCCGCTGACGGCTGGCCTCCTGGCCCTCATAGAGTCCTACCTAAACCAAAGGCTCGGCCTGCTGTCCCCAACCCTCTACGCGCTGTATAAGAACCCGTCGGCGAGGGGCGCGTTCATACCGGTAACCTTCGGCTACAACATACCCTGGTTCTCAAACAGCGGCTATAACCTGGTCACAGGCCTCGGCTCCATAAACGTTGGCGTGCTCGCCCACGAGCTGAGCAATCAGGCCCTTGTAAGCAACCATATGCCGTCCCTCAGCGTCAGCGTCGTCGTGAACGGCGTTAGCATGGTGAACCAGGCCGAGGCCTACCAGCCGCTTGAGTTACTGCCGGGGGAGAGCGCGACTATAGAGGCCAACATAACCTACAGCAACGGCAGCGAGGTCACGAACGGTGACTTCAAGGCGGAGCTTGTGACGCCCGAGGGCGTTATGCTGACGAAGCAGATGACCTACGTGCAGTCCCTCGGGCTCTGGCAGGCCAACATAACGGTGCCTGAAAACTGCAGCGGCACAACGTACGTGCAGGTCAACGGGACCTCAGCAGGACGCTGGGGCATAGGCTTCACGGAGGCCTTCAGCGGCTACTTCGTCACGGTGGCCTGGCCGGTGAGCGACTCGCCATGGGACCCGTCCCTAGGCCTTCCTCTCTACTTCAATGTGACTGAGCTAAACGGGTCTCCAGCGCCAAGCTCAACAGAGTACGAGATGGTTATAAGCTACTATAACTTCCTCGATAACACCTACAGCGCCTATAACGAATACGTGTTCACAGGGCCACTTATTAACACCATGTTATACTTCAACGCGCCTGCAGGCTACGTAGCTATAGAGTTCACGCCGCCCGCCTTTGGCTTGGTGCCCGTGTTCTTCGGTGACTGTCTGCAGAACTTCGAACTGTTCCCTGAGGTCCTGTCTATGCCAGGAGTCGTCGCGCCCGGTCAGTACATATTTGTGGAAGGCCTCGTCTATCCGCCCATTGAGACCGAGTCTTACCAGTCGCTAAGCCTCGGCACGTCGCTCTTTAATGCCATAGAGGTAGGCTCAAACGTGACCGCTGAGCTCGTCTCGCTGTCGGGGAAGGCCGTGTCTAGCGCCCAGATAACCTTCAACCCCAACGTGGGCCTCTACACAGGCCTCCTGCAGGTGCCCGAAAACATAAGCCCAGGCTACTACTGGGTCGTGCTTGAGGCCAACTACAGCTCCTACACCCTTGCAAGCAGCAACATAAGTCCCAGCTACGTGGAGGGCATCGGCGTTGGCATGGTCTACGTGGGCGCCCCGCTCAACGTCAAGGTCTGGGTCTCGCCAGGAAGCCCGGCCCAGGGCCAGTCTATCACAATATATGCCAACATAACCTACGGCAACGGGACCCCAGTCAAGTACGGCCAGTTCTCAGCCGTGCTGGTGCCCGAGGCAGACCTTGGAGCCTTCGAGGGCCTAGCGCTCTCAGGCGTCAACGTGCCGCTCTACTACAACTCAAGCCTGGGCCTGTGGGTCGGCAGCGCCACGACGCCCTCGCCATTCTCGCCAGGCTCAACGGCCTTCTCGGGGCTGTACGCAGGTGAGCCCTGGGCTGTGGTCGTGACCGGCAACGCCTTCAATGGCGTGCCCGCGGCTAAGGCGGCGATAGCGCATGTGGCTGAGACCAAGTACGTCTACTACACAGGCGTCCTAACCCCTGGCAGCTTCTACCCGTACAACGGCCTCTTCTACGACGCCAACATAACGGGCTTCAACGGCACCATAGAGGGCTCCGTCTTTGAGGGCAACGTTTACATAGTTGACAGCAACGTCACGATAGCTGACTCCCAGTCCTACGGCACCATATACGTCGTGAACTCCAACGTCAGCCTGGTTAACGTAAGGGCCTCCAGGGTTGTGGTCGCCAGCGGCGTTGCAAACCTCTACATGAGCGACGTCATAAGCAGCGTGTCCGGGCACGTCAACTATGTGACGCCCCCGCAGATCACTGCGTTAGTTAGCGGCGTGGAGTCTTCAATTATGCACAACCTGTCAGCCCTCTGGTCAGAGGAGGGCGAGCTGCGGCAGGAGTACTCAAGCCTCAGCTCAACTGTTTCAGGCCTAAGCTCAACGGTATCCCAGCTAACGTCGGAGGCCAGCCAGCTGAGCACAAGGATCAGCGACCTGTCAGGTTGGCTCATGTCAAACGTGAGCGCTGTCAACAGGACCGTGACAGGCCTAGGGAACAGCCTAAGCGCCCTCAGCTCAAAGCTAACGTCGGAGGCCAGCCAGCTGAGCACAAGGATCAGCGACCTGTCAGGCTGGCTCATGTCAAACGTGAGCGCTGTCAACAGGACCGTGACAGGCCTAGGGAACAGCCTAAGCGCCCTCAGCTCAACTGTCTCAGGCCTAAGCTCAACGGTATCCAACATAAGCTCAAGAGTCTCGAGCATCAGCACGACCGCCACCAAGGCCTACAGCAGCGCCTCAAGGAGCTTCAGCCTGGGCGTGGGGGTGGCCGTGATCTCCGTCATATCCCTAGTCATAGCTGCGGTCGCGCTGTCCAGGAGGCACTGAAGGCCGGCGCCCGGGCTCCGACAGACTCAAAACAAAGGTTTTTGCCGTTATCTTTTTTAAAGCTCGTCTGCCGGGTCACTCGAGCATCTCGCTGAAGATCCTCCTCAGGTCGTCCTTAGATATTGTCTTGGGGGACAGCACTAGCAGCCTCTGCTGCGCCCACGCCCCCTCCACGAGCGCGTCCAGGTCAGACCTGTTGAACCCTACCTCCTTCAGGTTGGTCGGTATGTGGAGGTCCTCGAGCAGCCTTATGTAGTAGTCAAATATCCTCTCGCCAAGCTCCCTGCCCGTGCCGCTCGTGTCAAGGCCGAGGGCGCCAGCCACAAGCCTGAACTTGTCCTCGTTGTAGGGGGCGAGGTACCTGAAGGCGTAGGCGGCTGGTATTGCAGTGCTTATGCCGTGGGGCACTATGGGGTAGCCGAAGTCGTAGTCCGGCGGGCGCCAGTCCCTCACCATGCCAGCTATCGGGTAGGCCATGGCGTGGGGCACGTGCACGCCCGCGTGGCCGAAGCCGAGGCCAGCCAGGTTTGCCCCGAGCTGCATGTAGTACCTTGCCTCTATGTCATATGGGTCCGCGTAGGCCCTCCTCAGGTACTTGGCGGCCCACGTTATGACGGGCAGGAACAGGTCGCCTATGGGCGTTGAGCCGGCGTAGACGGGCCTCTCGGCCGGGCTCACGGCAGGCCTTGCTGTGTACGGGTGGGCAGTTATGGACTCTATGGCGTGGTTGAGGACGTCAAGGCCTGTTGACGCGGTGACCATGGGCGGCATGGTTATTGTCGTCAGGGGGTCAACTATGGCAACCGAGGGCCTCAGGTACTGGTTGCTCACGCCCGTCTTGACGTGGAGCTTCTTTACGTCAAGCACCGCCACATTAGTGTTCTCCGCCCCGGTGCCAGCCGTCGTGGGTATGGCAATCATGGGCCTCAGGGGGCCGGGCGGGGAGGCGCCGCCGCCGACGGGCTTGTTGACGTAGTCCATGAGGTCCCTCGGGTAGGAGTAGAGGAGGTTGAGCAGCTTGGCGGTGTCTATCGTCGAGCCTCCGCCCAGGGCCACGAAGCCGTCGACCCTCAGGTCCTTCACCTTGGAGAAGCCGCTCACTATGGCCTCGTCGTCAGGCTCTACGTGCACGTCAGTGAAGGCCTCGACCTTTATGCCCTGGGCCTCGAGGCTCCCCCTGACCTGCTCAGCCAGCCTCGTCTCAGCCAGCCTCTTCCCCACGACGAGGAGGACGCTGGTCATGCCGAGCCTCCTGGCCTCGTAGCCGACGTCCTTGGAGGCCCCGAGGCCGAACTTTATGTAGGGCAGGTTTATCACGAAGACGGAGTCCGTGTACTCCGAGTACGCCAGGTAGGACTGGGAGTAAGACATGGCTTCCGCCCATCTCAGCCTGGGGCCTGGTAGCTTTATCCTGGGCCCCTTCTCGTGTATATATTATCCCACATATTTATAATACCACTTATCTGAAAATATAGGCACTGGCTCCCCTCAGGCCACGGCGAGGCCCATGGCTGAGACCAGGGTCAAGCACGCGTACCTCCTGGACTATGGCCTCATGCAGGCCGAGTGGGGCTGGTTCCTGCCCGACGCGGCCACGCACAGCCAGAAGGACAAGCCGAGGAGGTGGGTGGAGTTCCCTATGAGTGGCGCCCTGATAGAGCACGAGGACGGCTGGATAATGATTGACTCAGGCCCGAGCCCCGAGGCATCAAAGGCGTGGCCCAAGGAGTCCTTCGAGGCCTTCCCTGTGGTCAAGTTCAGCGAGGAGAACGTGTCTGTCAACCAGCTCAAGACGCTCGGCCTGAAGCCGGAGGACGTAAAGGCAATAATATTCACCCACCTGCACCTGGACCACGTTGGGCAGGCCTACCTTTTCAGGGACTCAGCCTACCTTATAGCGCACAAGCTTGAGCTCGCCCACGCCCTGACGCAGATATGGGAGGGCAAGTACGGCGCCTATGTGCCTGGCGACTTCGAGCCCCTGAAGGGCGCCAGGTGGGTCCTCATCGACGAGGAGAGGCTTGAGGTGCTGCCAGGCATAGAGGTCATCCACACGGGTGGCCACACGCCAGGTCACATGGTGGTCAAGGTGGACGCCCCGAACGGGGACACGTGGTACTTCATGGGGGACTTCTTCCACATGCCTGAGGAGTTCCAGGCCGAGAGCAAGGGGTGGCTACTCTTCAACGGGGAGCAGTTCGAGTCCTTCACTAGGAAGTTGAAGTTCTGGGCTTCGTCAAGGAGGGTCCACATGTACATGACCCACGACCCGACCAACTGGCAGAAGTACCCCAGGATACCCAGGCCCCTGTTCTGACGAGCATAGTTTTGCATTTTTCCTTTCCCAGTCACCTGCACCGGGGGAAGGTCGAGCCTTGGAGGGGACATTCAGCAGGCTCATAAGGGTCGACCTGAGCTCGGGGGCTGTGCGCTACGACGAGGCAAGGCAGGAGGACGTCAAGGCCTACCTGGGCGGCAGGGGCCTGGGCCTCCTGCTAGCCTCCAGGAGCGGCTTCAGGAGGGGCGTGGATCCCCTGTCGCCGGACTCGCCACTGATATTCGCCTCAGGCCCCCTGGCCGGCTCAGGGATGCCCCTCTCCTCAAGGGCCGTGGCAGTGTTCATGTCGCCCCTCGCCAACAGGTGGAGCTACTCAACGGTCGGCGGCTCCCTGGCCGTCATAATGAGGTACGCCGGGGCCGACGTCCTTATGGTCACCGGCAGGGCCAGCAGGCCCTCCTACATAGTGGTTGAGGGCGGCAGGGCCGAGGTCAGGGACGCCTCAGGCCTCTGGGGCATGGGCACCCTCGACGCTGAGAGGGCCCTGAAGGAGGTTCACGGCGACGATTCCGCCGTAGCAGTGATAGGCCCGGCAGGGGAGAACATGGTGAGGTTCGCGTCGATAAACCACGAGACGTGGAGGCAGTTCGGCAGGGGAGGGGGAGGAGCCGTGATGGGCTCAAAGAACCTCAAGGCGGTCGTCTTCGTGCCCAGCGGCAGGGCCGTCGAGGCTGCAGACCCAGAGATGACGTGGGCCATGATAAGCGAGATGACGAGGAGGCTGGCCACAGGGGCCAAGTCGTACAGGGACAACGGCACCCTCGGCACAATAGACGCGGGGAACGGGACTGGCTTCTTCCCCTCGCTCTACTGGACCAGGGTCTCGGCCCCAGGCTGGAGGAGGATATCTTGGTTTGACGTCCTGAGCAAGTACTACTACACGGGCAAGAGGACCACGTGCCTTCACTGCCCCGTGGCCTGCCACAAGACTGTGGCCTCCAGGAGGTACGGGGGCTACGTAGAGCTCGAGTACGAGACCACAATGGCCTTGGCTGGGCTCACCGGGGTAGTTGACCCTGACGAGCTGATACAGCTGGCCCACGTCGTTGACGACATGGGCCTGGACTCCATAACGACAGGGAACGTGCTCGGCCTCCTCGCCTACCTCACCGAGAGGGGGGCCGTCAGCCCAGGGGAGGGGGTGAGGTTTGGGGACGCGGCCCGCATGAGGGAGCTCATATTCATGATAGCAAAGAGGGAGGGGATAGGCAAGGTCCTCTCCCTGGGGGCCAAGGAGGCCGCCAAGGAGCTGGGTCACCCTGAGGCCGCGGTAGAGGTCAAGGGCCTCGAGCCGGCGGGCTACGACCCGAGGACGCTCAAGGGCATGGCGCTCAACTACGCTGTAGCCGAGAGGGGCGCCGACCACCTGTGGGCAAGCGCCTACGCTGTTGACATACCCGGCCTGGCGGGGGGCAGGCAGGCCACCGGGGAGGAGAAGGTTAGGGCCGTTATGGACCTGGAGGAGAGGAACGCGGTATATGACAGCGCCGTTCTCTGCAAGTTCGGCAGGAACGCCTACGGCTGGGACGAGCTGGTGAGGTCCCTTAACGCAGTCACAGGCTTCGACTACACGAAGGAGACACTTAGGCAGGTCGCCCAGAGAATTATCGTGCTGCACAGGCTCATGAACGGCACCACAGTTGAGGAGGACAGGCTGCCCCCCAGGTGGCTCAGCGAGCCGGTGGAGTTCGAGGGCAAAAGCTACGTCGTCACAGAGGCCGAGTGGAGGTCCATGCTTATGACGTACTACAGGCTGAGGGGCTACGACGAGGAGGGCAGGCCCACTAAGGAGACGCTTGAGGCGCTCAGAGTTAGTTTAGTACAGACGGGCCAAGGATAGCCTAAAATAAGGCCCCTGCCACTGAGGATAGGCGGTGCCTGGCTTGAAGCAGCTCATTGCAATTCCTGAGAAGTGCACTGGCTGTGGTAGGTGCGAGCTCGCCTGCAGCTTCGAGCACTTCAAGGTCTTCGACCCCGAGCTCTCGGCAATTCACGTGCTTAGGCTGGAGAGGGAGCCCCTGGACGCCCCGCTCTTCTGCATACAGTGCGGCCTCTGCGCCATGGAGGGGGTATGCCCCCACAACGCCATATACAGGGACCCCAACACGTTCTCGGTCGTAATTGACAGGGCCAGGTGCGACGGCTGCGAGAGGTGCGTGGAGGTCTGCCCGTACGGCGTCATAACCATTGACCACGTGGAGAAGAAGGCCATAAAGTGCGACCTGTGCGGCGGCGACCCAGCGTGCGTCAAGGCGTGCCCTGAGGGCGCCCTGGCCTACGTCGACGTCAACGAGGCGGCCTACTACAAGCGCTACTTCTTCGCGAAGCTGCAGGAGAAGGCCATGGTGCCCATAGTGCCGTACCCGGCCGAGAGGTCCAGCCAGCTGAACAACAGGGCCTGAAGAAGGGAGCAGCTCACCGGCTTTTGTCTAGATGGCCCTCCCTGGGGGCCTCGGCCGGCCCTCAAGGGTTACCCTTACGGCCTCCGCTGACCTCACGAGCGCCGCGTAGTCGAGGTTCATGGACTTCTCGGCCTCGAGCACGTCGCTCACAGAGGCCCTGGTGGTGGAGGGGCCCGCGAGGGAGCAGTACTCAGGCACCTTTGCTGAGACGCCATAGGTCCCTATGGACCTCGCGACCCTCACTATGTCCTCCTTGTCCATCGCTATCAGCGGCCTCAGTATGGGCAGCTCTATTCCGTGCTCCTCAGCCTCAAGGTTCCACATGGTCTGGGAGGAGACCTGCGAGAGCGACTCCCCGGTCGTTATGGAGTGCGCCCCCTCTATGCGAGCTAGGGCCTCGGCGAGCCTGTAGAGGACCCTCTTGAGGGCTATAACCCTCAGGGGCCTCCTGACCTCGGCCAGGGCCTTCATAACTGGGACCCCGTCTATGAAGTAGACCTTTATGTCGTGGCGGCCCGCCCACGGCCTCAAAAGCTTAACCTCGCTCAGGACGGCCTCCCTGTGCTCCCTCCCCCCTATTGCAAGGTTCAGAACGACGGGCACGACGCCCCTCCTCATTATCATCCACGTCGCCACGGGGGAGTCTATGCCGCCTGAGACGAGGGCAACTGTTCTGCCGGCGACCCCGACCGGCAGCCCCCCAGGGCCCGCCTGAAGGGAGGTGTGGACGTAGGCCAGCCCCCTCTCAACCATGTCAACATACACCGTGACCTCGGGCGACTCAAGGTCCACCCCCGCGGACCCGCCCAGGAGGGCTGCCCCCAGTTCCCTGTTGACGTCAAGGCTGGTGAACCTGTCCTCGCTCAGCCTCCTGGCCCTCACGGCAAAGCGCCTCCCCCTGACGTCGTTAGCTGTCAGCTCCGCCGCCCTCCTCACCAGGTCCCCCAGGTCATCGTACCTGACCTCGCTGGCTACCGCGTAGTGGGCGAGGCCGAAGACCCTTGAGAGGGCGGAGGGGTCGCCGTCAACGTCTAGCACGAGGAGGCCCCCGTAGACCCTTGACGACCTGAGCCTCACGGCAGCTGATATGTTAGCTAGCAGCTCCCTGACCATGTGGAACCTCGTCTGCCTGCCCTTTATGCACAGCTCCCCCGCCAGGGTGGCCACAACCGCCGTCATTCTCTGTGCCGAGCTACGGCTGGGCAGGAGGCCCAAAAGGCTTAAGCATATGCCTCCAGGGCGTAAGTGAGCGCGCTAACGCCTATGGCGGCGAGGAGGAGGCCTGAGGCGCACTCATACGCTGAGCCTGTGGGAGAACGCCTTTATTAGGACCATGTAATTCAGAACCTATAGAGGGATGACGGACCTCGCCACTCGCGGGGAGGGACCAGCGCGTTTTAACTTTGGGCGACACAGCACCTGGGAATAGGCTTGAGCGAGGAGGGAAACAAGTACGACGTGAGGAAGGACCCGAAGGTAATAAAGATAATGACCCAGCTCATGGCCCAGGGGGCCGTGATGCTTGAGCAGACCTGCCCCATATGTGGCCTCCCCCTCTTCAGGCTCAAGAACGGCGACGTCGTCTGCCCGCTCCACGGCAAGGTGTACATAGTTAACAGCGACGAGGAGGCTCGAGAGGTCGAGATAGACGAGACGCTTAGGAGGCTCGAGTACTTCGCCAGCGTCAGGCTGAGGGAGCTCATGGACAAGGGGGACGTGAGCGAGGCGGGGGACCTGCTCTCAATAATGGAGCAGGCCGAGAGGGTCATGAGGCTGAGACTCGAGAGGCTCTCGCCGAAGCCTCAGCAGCCGCAGCCCAGGCCTGCCCCACAGCAGGCGAGGAGGGCCAGCGAGGAGGAGGGCGAGGAGGAGGGCTAGGCGCCGGCCTGCCTCGTCAGCCTCGAGAGGAGCGGCGACAGCTTCATGAGGCCGCTCTCGTCGTCCGGGGTCTCAGGCAGCACTAGCCTGACGCTCTCAAGCTTCAGAGCATTCATGAGGGCCCCCAGGAGCCTCGCGGACCCTCTGCCCCACAGCACGTCCCTCGCCCCCTCCAGCAGCTCCCTGGCGAGCCCGGGCACGGCAACGTCAAGTACCCTGAGTATGTTCATGCCGTTCACCTTCAGCTCTCCCCCCTCTACCTTGCCTATCACGTAGGCGTAGAGGGCCCTGCCCCTTGGGGACCTCTCGCAGCGGCCGCTGTTGGCCCTGCACTCGAGGTAGTCGACCGGGACCCAGCCGTCCACGTGCATGAGCTCGGCCTCCGTCAGGGAGAGCCTGAGGCTGAAGGTCACGGCCCTGTACCTGTAGATCACGTAGTCCTCCCTGCTCAGCTCCTCGGCGTCCTCCCAGAAGGCCCTGGCCTGGTACTGGTTCAGCTCAAGCCTCTGGAGAACCCTGCCCGTCACGAGGGGCGGGTCCCTGCACCTCAGCCCCCTCTCCCTGCAGGCGTCGAGGAGGAGTATCGCGGCGTCTATCATTGTGGAGAGGGATGTCCTCCTCAAGGTCTCTCACGCCTAAGGGCGCTGGCCTTAATTTAAAGCTTTAACCTAAGGTTTTAAGTAGGCATTCTACAGGCCCTGGGGAGCCATGGACAGGACAAGCGCTGGCTGGATGGCAGTTTACGTGGCCGGCTCGTCGCTGCTCTACTTCTTTGTTAAGGAGGGGCTGCTCTACGCGAGCCCCCTGGCCTTCACCGTGCTCAGGTTCGCGCTGTCAGCCCTTGTGATGCTGCCCTGTCGAGGCGCCTCACCCTGGGCATGGACGTGGCCTCCTGGCTGCCCTGGCGGCCTCGAGCTCGGTTGTGTGGGCCTGGGGCCTCTCCCTTGTGGAGCCGGCGACCTCAGCAAGCATAAGCTACTTCATGCCATTTATAGCAATGATAATGGGTTACCTGGCCCTGGGCGAGGGCCTTAGCAGGAGGGGGGCGACGGGCGTCGCAATAGGGGCTGTTGGCGTCTTGCTTTACGCCGTCGCGTCCCTGAGGACAAGGAGCTCCGCCCTCGGCGTCGCCCTGACCCTTCTGAACACCGTCCTCTGGGCTGGCTACACGGTGCTCTACAGGGTCATAGCTGTCAGAAGGGGAGGGAGTGTTGACATGTCCTCAGTCAACCTCACCATGTTCGTCCTCGGCACAGCCATTATGCTCCCCTTCCTGGCCCTCGACCCCGCTCCCCTGAGGCTCAACGTTAAGCTCGCCGAGAGCCTCGCGTGGGCCTCAACCCTTGGAGGGGCCCTCCAGTTCCTCTCCTGGAGCAAGGTCCTCGAGAGGATGAGGGTCTCCACCGCAACGCTGCTGAGCTACTCGGTGCCGGCCGTGGCCGCTGGCATACAGGCGGCCGTGGGGGAGCCCATAAACGTAGTGCAGGCCGCCGGCCTCGGGGTCATGGTGCTCGGGGCCTTCGTTGCCTTGAGCTAAAGCTTAAAGGCGCGCCATAGAGCCCCCTCTACGGTGACGGCTGTGTCGGAGATACAGATAACGCCCGTCAGGCAGCCGAGGTGGTCGTCGGTCCACAGCCACATAAGGGGCCTTGGCCTTGACAAGAACGGGAAGGCCCTGCTGGCGGCCGACGGCATGATAGGGCAGACCGAGGCCAGGGAGGCGGCGGGAGTCGTAGTTGGGATGGTCAAGGAGGGCAGGCTGGGCGGCAAGGGGGTCCTGATAGTAGGCCCCAGCGGCACAGGCAAGACAGCCATAGCCGTCGCCATGGCTAGGGAGCTGGGGGAGGACACGCCCTTCGTCGCAGTGAACGGGGCCGAGGTGCTTGCAGCCGAGAACAAGGCGGAGTTCCTGATGCAGGCCCTGAGGAGGGCAGTGGGTGTGAGGATGAGGGATGAGAGGGAGGTGGTGACGGGCGTCGTCACCGACCTCAAGTACATCAAGAGGACCTCCCCGTTCTCGCCCCTGCCTGTCCTGGGAGGTGCTAAGGTGACGCTTGAGACCAAGGACGACTCTGGCACCTTCACGGTTGGCCCGGAGGTCGCCCAGCAGTTCCAGGAGCTCGGCATAAGGAAGGGCGACGTGATAATAATTGACATCAACACGGGCGAGGTGAGGAGGCTTGGCAGGGTGGCAGAGAAGGCCGCCGTCAAATACGACATAGACGTAGCAGGGAGCGTCGAGGTTCCGAGCGGCAAGGTGAGGTCGAGGAGGGAGATAGTTAGGACGCTCACGCTTCACGACATAGACGCCTCGATAGCGGCCCAGAGGGCTGCCTTCACCATATTCGGCTTCCTGAGGGAGGAGAGCGCCATAAGCGACGAGGTCAGGGCCAGGACCGATGAGCTCGTCAAGAAGCTGAGGGACGACGGGAAGGCGGAGCTCGTGCCCGGCATACTATTCATAGACGACGCGCACATGCTTGACATAGAGGCCTACAGCTTCCTGACGAAGGCCATGGAGGGCGAGTTCGCCCCGATAATGGTGCTGGCAACAAACAGGGGCATGACGACCATAAGGGGCACCGAGGAGGTGTCGCCCCACGGGATGCCGAGGGACCTGCTTGACAGGCTGCTGATAATAACGACGAGGCCCTACACAGAGGACGAGGTAAGGGAGATAATAAAGGTCAGGGCCTCCGAGGAGGACGTGGAGCTCAGTGACGACGCCCTTGCGGCCCTAACTAAGATAGGCGTTGAGAGGAGCCTGAGGTACTCTGTGCAGCTGCTTCAGCCCGCAAAGCTCGTTGCCGAGAGGAGAGGGTCAAGCAGGGTTGAGGCCAGCGACGTGGAGCAGGTGTCAAAGCTGTTCGTGGACCTCAGGACCAGCATAGACTACGTGGAGAAGTACAAGGACCTCCTCCTGCGCTGAGCCTGGAGGCCTTTTCGCCTCACCTTAAAGGGCCCCAAGCCTCCTGAGCAGCTCCCCCATCGACTCAAGGAAGCCCCTTTCCATGAAGCTCTCAAGCCTCTCGGAGGGCCTCAGCAGGGGCGCGCCCGCGTACCCCCTGCCCAGCTCCCCCAGGACGCCCAGGAGCCTGTTCACCTGCTCCTCCGGCACCCTGAGGGCGTAGACAGTGTGGGTGCTCGTCTCAGGCCTCCTCACGTCCTCTATAAGGCCTGCCTCGGAGCACCTGTCGAAGGCGACAAGCATTGAGGCCAGCTTCGTCACGGGCACCCTGTAGGCGTAGCCCCTCAGGCCGCCTGATGTAATGTACTCCATGACTGACCTGTTGTCAGGCACGAAGACCGGCCCCCTGACCCTTAAGCCCCTCCTCCTGGCCTCCTCCATGAGCCACGAGACCCTCTCGTAGCTGCTCCTGCTGTTTGCCTTGGCCACAACCTCAACCGGGGAGTCGTCAACGACCTCCTTGAGGGGCAGGTAGAGCGTGTTGTCGGAGGTCACGCCCACGTCGGCGACGCTGGCGTAGTCCAGCTCCTCGGCCACCTCGTCGGGCAGCCTGCCGGCCAGGGAGACGCCCATCAGGTCAGGGGCCACAATGACCAGCCCCCTTCCCCTCGACAGGGCGTCCATTATGAACCTGGCCATGTGCTCGGCCCTGTCCCCCTCGGGGACCTCAGCTACCCTCTCGTACTCGTATATCTCGGCAAAGTTGAAGGAGCTGAGGAGGGCGCTAAGTATGGGCACCTCGTCAACGCTGGGCTCGTGGACGCTCTTGACGAGAAGGGACACCTCCCTGCTGGCGGGGGCCTCTGGCGGCGAGTACTCCTTGAGCTCCACCGTGGCCCTGTAGACCCTTGAGGTCATGTATATGTCCTTGAGCTCCTCGGCGCACTCCTCAAGCGAGACCTTCAACTGGGCTGCCGCTCTAGACTTAACTGCCAGAGATTTTATGTGAAGTGCCGTACTGTAGCAGTTTTGATTTTCATAGTTCACGTGATACGTTTTCATCGCCTCACCCTTATTTCCCGCGCCCCGCCCGGGTTTTCATCGGGCCTGAGGACTCAGGGCCGCCCCAGGGGCCTCACATCTTGAGCGTCCTGTTACATACCTCCTGTGTATGTTGTGTTATAGTAATACCTTTGAACCTATACGAAAGCCAAAACAGCTACGAAGGACGGATCTGCATCGGCTCCCTATTTGAGGCACTAATAACAATGAAATAGTGTAAAGGGCTTCCATTTTCATGAAGAGCGCCCAGCCTCCCCCAGGCGGTCAGGCCTCAGGTGTTTAAGCTTTAGCCAGCCTCTCGTCAAACTCTATCCTGAGCCCCCTTAGGGCCCTCATTACTGAGTCCCTGTAGGCCTCGACCCTCTCCCTGGGCACCTTGGCCTCGGCCTGCCTGAGCACCAGGTCCTCAACGACGGCGTACTTCTTGTAGGTCTCGTTCAGCCTCCTCCAGTCAATGCCCTTAAGGGCCTGCTCCACCTCGGGGTCCCTCTTTATTATGTCGGCCAGCATGAGCACCGATATTATGGGGTAGCCCACGTAGCCCCTTAGCTTAGTGCCGTTGTCGTCGCTGTAGGCCCTGAGCGCCTTTCCCTCCTTTACTACCTTCACGTGGTACCTCCTGTCGCCCTCGCTGCTCGTCACCACCGCCTCAAGCACGTCAGGGCTGAGGGTGCTCAGCATCTGCACCCTGCCGTCAGCTATGGCCCCGGCCGCCTCGAGGACCTTTATCCTTGGGGGCTGCCTGAGCGTGAGCCTCACCACTTAAATTTTAGTGCCGGCGGCTATAACTGGGGTTCGGCTTGTCCGAGGTATGGGAGCTCCCGGGAGCCCGCTTCGACTCCTCGCAGAAGGGGGTCGCGGTCATACCCATAGGCTCAGTTGAGAGGCACGGGGACCACCTGCCCCTCGGCACCGACGCCATAGAGGCCATCTGGGTCGCCCAGAGGGTCGCCGAGAAGGTAGGGGCACACCTCTTCCCTCCAATCTGGTACGGCATATCGCCCAGCCTAGCGAGGTTCCCCGGCACTATAAACGTTGAGGCCGACGCCTTCATTGCGTACGTCAGGGGCGTGCTCAAGGAGATAGCAAGGAACGGCTACAGGCTCATAGTAGTGATAAACGGCCACGGCGGCAACAGCACTGCTATAAGGGTGGCCATGAAGGACGCCGCCTACTCGACAGGGGCGACCATAGTAATGTTCGACTGGTGGAGGGACGCCGGCAAGGAGGCGCTCAGGCAGCTCTTCACGGCGCCGGGGCACGCGGGCGAGGACGAGACAAGCGCCATGCTTTACATAGATGGGAGCCACGTTGACATGGGCGCGGCAAAGGTTAACGCCACCGGCTGGTCGCCCTCTGCGGAGGGGGAGGCCAAGGACCTCAGCGCCCTGAGGAACTCAATAATCTACCTGCAGGGCGCGGCCATAGAGTCCCCAGCAGTTGACGAGGCCCTGTACCCCCACGCGGTCCTCGGCGACCCAACAAAGGCCTCAGCTGAAAGGGGAGCAAAGTGGCTTGAGGCTGTGGTTAACGAGATAGTTGACAGGGTCAGGGCGCTTGCGGGCACCCTTGGTGTGCCTCTTCCCCGCCCCTAAACATGCCGGTTATCACGTAGGCCGCCGCGACCGCCAGGAAAGCCAGGGCCAGCTCCATTATGCTCACCGTGTTTATCTCCTGCTGGGTTATAGAGGTGGCGACCATCTCCCTGACTATGACTATCATGGCCACCTCAACTATGCTCCTTATTGATATGTAGCCCTCCCTCACACTTATCACTATGGTCCTCATGAGGTCGGCCGCCAGGAGCATGATAATTACGAGGTCCACCATGATTAATATGGTCACGTGGGCGGCGGCCGTGTTGCCTGAGGACAGCTGCGCCGAGGCTGTCCTGACCTCCACCATCAGGTCCCAGAGCGAGAGGACCATAACTACTATTATTGCAACGGCTATGATAAGCTCAACTGCAATCAGGAGGAGCCTTGAGGACTCTCCAAGGCTCGCTGCCAACAAATTTCCCTACAGGTCCCTTGCGGTCGGCAAAATATATATTCACGGGTCCTTCATTATCTCCTGTATCCTCTTCCTTGCCTCCTCAAGCGCCATCGAGTCGCTCGGCTTCGTCGTCCTTGGGTCGAACGGGTACTGGCTCATGACAAGCCTGACGTCCCCCGTCTCAAGCTGAACGAACAGCTGGGGGAGCCACGCCATGCCGAGGTCGTCATCGTCGCCGTAGTACCTGGGCAGCCTCCTGGCGGGCCTGTTGCCGAACCTCAGGCAGAGGTTATGAAAGGGTAGTTGACCTCCCTGACCTCAGGCTTAACTGCCACGGCGCCCCTGAGAATACTCTCGGACTCAGCCAGGGGGCCGACACTATCCCCCCTCCCATATGCCCTCCTCGCGGCGAGGGAGGCCGGGCACCCACGCCGCTCGACAAGCTGGCCCCTGAGAGGCGTTGCCTTCCTGAGGGCCATTAAAGGCGCTCGGGAAGGGGATTTGACTACGTGTTGAACGGCGGCCTGTAGTTGCCCTTCTTTGCCTTATAGTCCTCCAGGTCCCCCTTGACCCTCTGGTACGTGTAATCCGATGCCCTGCCCTCCTTCTTGGCCTCCTCTATGACCTGCTCGCTCTTCTGCTCCAGCCTGTCAATTATTGGTATCCTCACCCCCTTCTCCCTGGCCACGGCCAGCGACCTTGGATAGCCGGCGTGGGCGTGCCTCACGACGCCCATGCCGGGGTCAACGGTGAACAGCCTTATTGCCTTCTGCTCCGCCAGCTCAGTGCCGTCAACCACCATGCCGAAGCCGGCATGTATGGCGTAGCCTATGCCGACGCCGCCGCCGTGGTGGAAGCAGGTCCAGGTAGCCCCCACGGCCGTGTTGAGGGCGTAGTTGAGCACCGGCCAGTCCCCTACGGCGTCGCTGCCGTCCAACATGCCCTCGGTCTCCCTGAAGGGTGAAGCCACGGAGCCGGCGTCGAGGTGGTCCCTGCCGAACCATATTGGGCCTGAGAGGTCGCCCCTCCTGACCATCTGGCTCACGACCTTGCCGAAGAGGGCCCTCTCGCCGTAGCCCAGGTAGACTACCCTGGCCGGGAGGCCCTGGAACTTGACGTACCTGTGGGCGGCCTTTATCCACCTGGCGAGCCTCTGGTTCCTGCTGAAGAGCTCAAGTAGGACGTCATCGAGCTTGTATATGTCGTTTGGGTCGCCGGTGAGGCTGGTCCACCTGAAGGGCCCCCTGCCCTCCTCGAAGAGGGGCCTCATGAACTCCATCTGGCCAGGTATCTTGAAGGCCTCTGTCAGTCCAGCGTCGTAGGCCTGCTTCCTGAGGTTGTTGCCGTACTCAAACGTGACCGCCCCCCTCGCCTGGAGCTCAAGCATGAGCTGGACGTGCCTCTTCATCGTCTGCCTGGCGAGATCCATGTACTTCTGCGGGTCCTGGGCCCTCAGCCCCTCGGCCTCCTCGACGCTCAGCCCCTGGGGCACGTAGGAGAGGGGGTCGTGGGCGGGCGTCTGGTCGCTCAGCACGTCCGGCACGACGTTCTCCTTTATTAGCCTCTCCAGGAGGTCCACCGCGTTGGCCAGGATCCCTATGCTCGTGGGGGTCCCAGACCTCTTGGCCTCAAGGGCCATGTCAATGGCCTTGTCTATGTCGTCAGTCCACGTGTCCAGGTAGCCGGTCTTTATCATACGCTCAATCATCCTCCTGTCGACGTCTGCGATCAGCGCAACGCCGCCCAGCATCTTAACGGCCAGGGGCTGGGCCCCTCCCATGTTGCCGAGGCCTGCGCTGACGTAGAGCCTCCCCTCCATGGTGCCGTAGAACCTCTCGGCGGCCGCCCCTATGGTCTCGTAGGTTCCCTGCAGGACGCCCTGGGTGCCTATGTAGGCCCAGCAGCCCGCGGTCATCTGGTGGAAGCTTATGAGCCCCTTGGCCTCGAGCTCCCTGAAGTAGCTCCAGTCGGCCCACTTGGGCACGAGCATGGCGTTGCTCATGACAACCCTCGGGGCCCTGGCGTCAGTCTTGAAGACCGCCACGGGCTGGCCGCTCTGTACAGCCAAGGTGTCGTCGCTCTCCATGGTAAGCAGCGTGTTAACTATGGCCTCAAAGTCGTCCCAGGACCTCGCAGCCTTGCCAGTGCCGCCGTACACTATGAGGTTCTTGGGGTCCTTGGCCACCATGGGGTCAAGGACGTGGAAGAGCATCCTCAGGATGCCCTCTATCTGCCAGTCCCTGCTCCTCACGTGCAGCTCAGGGCCTGTTATCGCGTGCACGGTGCGCGTCTCAGGGTCGTAGAGGCCCTCGGATATGAGCTCCTCTATGGGCTGCCCCCTGTACTTAGACGGGACGGACAAGCGAAGCACCGCGACGCATGTATACATTTCAAATATTTATGCGTTGAACTTGAGGCGACAGCGGCCCTGAAGGCGCCACGCTTTAAGCCTCGGCTAGGCCTATGCCCAAGGTAGTGGGCATGCTTGTCAGGAGGGCGAGGCTGCTCAAGGACCCAGGTGACGTCAGGGTCGGCGACCTAAGGCCCCTGGTGCCCCTGGTCGGCGTCCCGTGGGACTGGTCCACGGCGGGGAGGCCAGGGGCCAGGTTCGCGCCCTCCGCCATAAGGTCGGAGCTCCTGTCGTACACGCCCCTCTCCGAGGACCTCGGCTGCCTCAGCGTCGGCTTCGATGACCTTGGCGACGTGGACGTCGCAGGAGGGGACCCTGCGCTCACGGGCTCAAGGGCTATAGAGGCCGCCAGGAAGGCCATGGATGTAGCGAGGGGGAGGGGGACCCCTGCTGTCTTCCTTGGCGGTGACCACTCCATAACAGCGTGGACCGCCAGGCCCTTCGCCGAGGCCGGCTCCACTACAGTTGTGCTGGACTCCCACTACGACCTCAGGAGGCTCAGCGAGGGCGTGACCAGCGGGGCCTGGCTCAGGGAGCTGGCGGAGTCCACGAAAGTCAAGGCAGTTGTCGTTGGCGTCTCAGACTACATGAACCCTCCCTACGCCAGGCAGAGGGCCAGGGAGCTGGGCGTCGAGGTCATAACAAGGCAGCAGCTCCTGAGGGACCTCGATGGGTCCCTCGGGCGCCTCAGGGGGCTTGTCAGGGGCTCAGAGGTCTACCTCAGCATAGACGTTGACCACCTTGCCCAGGCCTACGCCCCAGGGGTTAACAGCCCAAGCCCCCTGGGCATGACGCCGCAGGAGAGCCTGGCTGTGATGGAGGCCGTGACCTCATCAGCCAGGGTTGTGGGCATAGACGTGACTGAGGTTGTGCCCCAGCTCGACCCCTCGGGGCTCACCGTGAGGCTGGCCGCCGCCCTGCTGCTCAGGGCCGTTCACCTTGCCATTGCCAAGGGTGAGGCGCATGGCCGTTAATCTCTGCGCTGGCAGGGGGCTGAGCGTCGAGGACATATGTTCAGCCTCCATTAACTCCCCGGTTAACATCTGCGAGGCCTCCCTCGGCGTCCTCAGAAGCTCAAGGGCGACCTACGAGTCCTCCCCCAACGTCTACGGCCGCTCCACGGGCCTTGGGGCCCTGGCCTCAGTCAGGGAGGGCGAGTGGGAGGGGAGGGAGGACAAGGTACTTGTTGAGCACGACGTCGGCCTGGGCCCTCAGGCCCCCAGGGAGGTCGTGAGGGCTGCCATGGTTGTCAGAGCGTCCCAGATGGCGCAGGGCTACGCCCCGGTCAGGCCTGAGGTAAGCGCGAGGCTCGCTGAGGCGCTCAACGCTGACGTAGTGCCTGTGGTCCAGCTCGAGGGGAGCGTCGGGGCCAGCGGCGACCTCGCCCCGCTGGCGAGGATAGCCAGGTGCATCTACAGGGGCGATGGCATGGCCACTTACAGGGGCAGGGTCGTGAGGTGCTCCGAGGCCCTTGAGCAGGCCGGCCTTAAGCCTATAGAGCTGGCCCCGGGCGAGGCGCTTGCGATAATAAACAGCAACGCCTTCAGTGTCGGCATGGCGGCCCTGGGAGTCTGCGCCTCCCTGAGGCTAATCAGGGAGTCCCTCAGGGCGCTCTCTAAAACCCTGAGCGTCACGGGCTGCAACCCTCAGCACTTCTCCGAGGCCGTCGCTGACTCTAAGAGGCTTGGGGGCGTGAGGGAGGTCATAGAGTCAATGGCGTCTTCCGCCTGCGCCAAGGCCCCGAGGCTCCAGGACCCCTACTGCATAAGGTGCGTCCCCCAGGTCTACGGGGCCGCCCTTGAGGCCCTGAGGTTCGCCGAGGGCGTCGTGGAGGCGGAGGCCTCTTCCTCCTCAGACAACCCGTTCGTGAGCGGCGGCTCCGTCTACCACGCCTGCAACTTCCACGCGGCAGGCGCCGCCATAGCTGCTGACGTCGCCAAGGTTGCGCTGGCCCACGTGGGCAACATGGTTGAGAGGAGGACCGCCCACCTCCTCAGCCAGCAGACGACTGGCCTGCCTGACTTCCTCGCGGTGAAGGGCACCGTGGTCGGCGCCATGATATACCAGTACGCGGCCGCCTCCCTCGCAGCTAAGCTGAGGCTCCTGGCCTCCCCAGGCTCCGTGCACTCCATACCGACAAGCGGCGCCCAGGAGGACGTGGTCTCCATGGCCCCCAACGCGGCCCTTGACCTCCTCAGGGCCAGCGCTGTCCTTGCTAGGCTCATAGCGGTTGAGGACGCCCTGGCCTCCCAGGCCGAGAGGGTCTCAGGGGGGCTGCAGCCGCAGGACCCGAGGGAGGCCATAGAGACATCGGTGAGGAGGGTCGTGGAGGCCGTGGGCCTCAGCTTCCTCTCAGGCCTTGCCTGAGGTGGTAGCTTGCCAAGGGCAGACCTTGTCATCTATAACGCTAACATCGTCCTCTTCGAGTCGCCCCCCGTCGTCAGCTCGGGCCAGGTGAGGGTGCTGGAGGGCGGCGAGGTGGCGGTTGCCTCAGGCGCCATAGTTGCCGTGGGCCAGAGGGGCGAGGTGAGGGGCACCTTCTCAGGCCAGGAGGTTAACGCGGGCGGCAGGCTGCTGACCCCGGGCCTTGTGGATATGCACACCCATGCCATATTCGCTGGCAGCAGAGACGACGAGCTTGAGGCGAAGCTTGAGGGCGTAAGCTACGCCGAGATACTGAGAAGAGGGGGAGGGATCTACAGAACCGTCAGGGCCACCAGGGCCGCCAGCGACGGGGAGCTGAAGGGCCTGCTCGTCGCAAGACTTAAGACGATGCTAAGCCTTGGGACCACCACGGCCGAGGTCAAGAGCGGCTACAGCCTGGACTATGAGGGCGAGCTGAGGCTCCTGAGGCTGATAGCTGAGGCCTCCAGGGAGGCGGGGGTTGACGTCGTTCCAACGCTCCTGGCCCACGTGCCGCCTGAGGACTCAAGGGAGGGGGAGGCGAGGAGGGCCTACGTTAGGGGCTTCGCCGAGCTCGCAAGGAGGGCCGTGGGCCTCGCCAGGTTTGCTGACGTCTTCTGCGATGAGGGGGCCTTCACGCCTGAGGAGGCAAGGGTAATACTTGGGGGAGCCAGGGCGGCGGGGCTCGGGGTAAGGGCGCATGCCGACCAGCTGACAAGGGTGGGGTGCGCTGAGGCCGCGGCCGACACAGGGGCCCTCTCGGTTGACCACCTTGAGGTGTCGGACGAGCGCTCCATCAAGGCGCTGGCCTCCGCCGGCTCCTTCGCGGGCCTCCTGCCCGCGAGCCTGCTAGCGACCATGGGGAGCTCGAGGCCTCCCGTGCCCCTTCTCAGGCTTCACAGGGTCCCCGTGGCCCTGGGCAGCGACCTGAGCGCCAACAGCATAATGCCCTCTATGCAGACAGCCCTGGACCTCGCCATATACCTCTACGGCCTGACCCAGGCCGAGGCCATAGCGGCTGCCACCGTAAACGCCGCCCTCTCCCTGGGCCTCAGGGACAGGGGGATCGTAAGGGTGGGGGCCAGGGCCGACCTGGACCTCTGGGACATCGAGAGGCTCAGCCAGCTCGGCTACGAGTGGGGCAGGGACAGGGTGTTAATGGTTTTGAGCCGCGGCTCTGCGGTGAAGAGCATCATCTAAGGGTAGACCCTCAGGCCGCCCACGTAGGCCTCCAGCGTCCTGACCCCCTTGAGCTCGCCGGGCTCGACCTCCAGCGGGTCGCGGGAGGCCACTATTAGGTCGGCTAAGGAGCCGACCTCAAGGCTCCCTAGCCTCTCGTCCCCTAGAACCTCAGCCGAGCCCCTTGTGTAGGCGTGAAGCGCCTCCTCAGCGCTCAGCGCCTGACCCACGCCCTCAAGCCCTCCAGTGGCCGCCGCAAGGTTAAGCCAGGGGTCCGTTGGGCTGACTGGGGCGTCCGTCGAGAGCCCTAAAGCCGCTCCAGCGCTGAGCATTTCCCTGAACCTGTAGGCCCACCTGACCCTGTCGCCCAGCCTCGACCTTATCCAGGGAGCGTCGTCAACCCTAAACATGGGCTGAATCGCTATCCTCAGGCCCCTGAGGGCTGGCAGCTGGTCGTCCCTGACAAGGGAGGCGTGCTCAACCCTGAGGTGCTCCCTCATCCCCTTGGAGCCCCTGAGGAGGACGTCAAGGGCGGCGTCGCCTATGGCATGAACCGCGACCTGGAGCCCGAGGGCGCTGGCCCTCCTCAGAGTTGCGCTCATGTAGGCCTCGTCCACGAGCGCCCTGCCCCTGTTGCCAGGGTCATCACTGTATGGCTCGCTCAGGTACGCGGTCCTGGCCCCGAGGGAGCCGTCGGCGAACACCTTGATGCCGCTTACTTTAACCATGTCATTGCCGAAGCCGCCGTGAACGCCGAGGGCCTCAAGGAGGCCCAGCGCGTCAGCGTCGAGGTAGAGCCTCAGCCTTATGGGCAGGGAGCCCGAGGTCAGGCCAGGCATAAGCTTGAGTGGCACGTTAATGAAGCCGACCGCCGTGATTCCCTGGGAGACGAGCCTCCTGGCCTCGGCCTCAACGTAAGTCATGTACTCCTCGGGCCCCGGCTCGAGCTGCCTCAGCGCCCTGATCACTGCGTCCTCCCTTATGACCCCTGTCGGGGACCCGTCGGGCCCCCTGTCTATGAAGCCGCTGAGGCCGCTGAGGTCCAACGACCCCAGGGCTGAGGAGCTCACCAGGGCGGCGTGGCCGCAGACCCTTATCAGAAGGGCAGGCCTGCCACCAACTATGTCATCTATGTCAGCGGACGTCGGCGTCCTCCCCATGAGGTTGTCGTCCCAGCCCCTGCCGAGCACCACGCTTAAGCTGGGGTGGGCCTTAAGGTAGTCCCTGACCCTGGCCCTCAGCTCCTCGACGCTCTTAACACCCCTGAGGTCAACGCCCTCGTCCTGGATGGCGAGGCCGCTCAGGTGCATGTGCGCATCTATGAAGCCCGGCATGCCGACGCCCCTGCTGACGTCGACCTCATCGCACTCGAGCTCCCTGCAGGCCGCCTCGATGCGCCTGCTGTCACCGGCGAGCACAACGGTCCCGTTAACAGCCAGCAGCGAGTCCACGACCTTGGTCGGCCCAAAGGAGGTGTAGATCCTCCCGAAGAAGGCGGTTGACCTCAAGGGCTCACCTTCCTCACTTCCTCTTTATGAGCGGGAAGTCCTCAACCTTGGCCTCCCCCGACCTGCCCCTCTCGTCAACGACTGCGACGCTCTCACCGAGCAGGGCGTACCTCACGTCTATGTAAGCCTGCCCCACGCCCCTCTGCAGCACGGGGCTGAAGGTGCCGCTGGTCACCCAGCCGACGTCAACGTCATCAACCTTTAGCCTGTAGCCGCCCCTCGGTATGAACCTGGCCGAGGACTTCTTCATCTCTAGCCCGACCCTGACCCACCTCACCCCCTCCCTCCTGCAGGCCCTCAGCGCCGTCTCGCCTATGAAGCCGCTCTTGCCCCAGTCTATGGCGCCCATGCCGTACCTTAGGCTGAGGGCGCAGGGGAACCTCAGCGGGTCCTCGCCGTACTCGTTGCCGCCAAGGACGAAGCCCATCTCTATCCTGAGGGTGTCCCTCGCCGCTATGCCCACAGGCTTAGCCCCCAGCTCGAGGGCCCTCCTGTAGATCCTCTCCGCCTGCCCAGGCTCCGCCCACACCTCAAAGCCGTCCTCGCCCGTCCAACCGCTCCTGCTCACCAGGAAGGCCTTAGCGTCGCCAAGCTGGACGTCATTTATGAACTGTAACGGCTTAAGGGAGCCCGCCTCCTTGAGCCCCATGCCCTCCATGACCTCGACGCTCCTCGGCCCCTGTATAGCTAGCATGACATAGGTTGACGTCAGGTCCTCAAGCTTCACCTTCAGGCCCCTCGAGGAGGCCGCCTGGAGCAGGTGCGCCTTCATCCTCTCAGTCACAGCGGCGTTTGGCACCGCGAGCCACTCGCTGTCGGAGACCCTGTACCACATCTCGTCGTCTATTACCCTCGCCAGCTCCGTTAAGGCAAGTGTTGGGCCGCTCATGAAGCCCTGCTTCGTGGCTGAGACCTTCTTTGTGAATACTACATCTAGGAGCTCTTCTGCGTCATCGCCGGTCAGCCTTAGCCTGCCCATGTGGCTTATGTCAAAGATCCCCACTGAGGTCCTCACAGCCATGTGCTCCTCCACGGTCGAGGTGTATATCATGGGAACGCTCCAGCCCGCGAACTCCCCGAAGGAGGCCCCGAGGCCCTCGTGGAGCTGGGCCAGCTGTATGACCTTGAGCGACAAGCTTGGCACCTCTGAGGGCCTTGCCCGAGGAAGATTAAAAGCTGGGAAGTGAGGAGGGCAAGTTCAGCTCAGAAGATGTCCACGTAGGAGATCCTGAGCTGCTTGCTGGCCTCGTCAAGGCGCCTCCAGTCCTCGTAGGAGAGCGACCAGCCCACGGCCCCAGCGTTCTCCTGGGCCTGCTCAGGCGTCTTAGCCCCAGGTATCGGGAGCACAGAGCTGCTGGCCCTCAGCAGGAAGTTGAGGGCCACCTGGGCCGGGGTCCTGTCGTACTTCTTTGCGACCTCCTTCAGCTCCTCGGCCAGCTTGAGTATCTGCGAGTAGTTCTCGGGCCTGAAGAGCTGGTTGCCCCTCCTGACGTCTGTGAACTTTGAGACCTCCTCCAGCGTGTACTTGCCCAGCACCGCTGCCTGGGCCAGCGGGCTCCAGGCCAGCACGGTCATATTGTTGGCCTCAGCGTATGGTATGTGCTCCTGCTCCGCGCGCCTCTCAACTATGTTGTACCTGAGCTCAAGTAGCTCGACGTCATACTTTGCCAGGCAGTAGCGGAACTCCTCTATCAGGGACACGGGGTAGTTGCTCAGCCCTACGTACCTGACCTTGCCCATGGCTATGAGCCTCTCGAAGGCCCTCGCGTACTCGCACGTGGGTATGTTGTGCCACGCCGGCGGCCAGTGCGCTAGGAGGGCGTCTATGAAGCTCACCTGCAGCCTCCTAAGGCTGCCGTCTACTGCCCTGAAGACGTCATCGTAGCCAAGGAAGTGGGCCGGTATCTTGGTCACTATGAGAACGTCGCCCCTGTTGACCTGGAGCTCCCTCAGCGCGCTCCCTATAAACTTCTCGCTCATGCCGTTGCCGTAGACCATTGCCGTGTCTATGAGGGTTACGCCGCTCTCAAGGGCCTTGGCTATGGTTGCCTTGGCCTGCTGGTACTCCGTGACCCCCCAGGCGTCGCTGAACTCCCAGGCGCCGAGGCCTATCCTTGAGACCTTCTCCTTTGTGGAGCCGAGCTCCGTGTACTCCATGCCCATTCTCTCACCGCGATAAGCCTGCTGAGGGTCCTTTTATGTCTATGTACTTGGGGTCGGTCTCCTGACAACGTTGATAAGCGGGTCTATGTTAGTTACCCTGACCTCGACCCTGTCGCCGTCCTGCAGGTACCTGCCCCTTGGGTGTCCCACGCCTGGAGGCGTGCCAGTGAATATGAGGTCCCCGGGCATGAGCTTCATGTACTTTGAGATCTCAGCCACTATCCCGGCGAAGTCGTACGTCATATCGCCCGCACAGCCGCGCTGCACCCTCTCGCCGTTGAGGTACGTCTCAACGCACAGCCCCTCGAGCTCTGGGTAGCCCTCAACTACCTTAAGGTAGGGCCCCGTGGGGGAGAACGTGTCAACGCTCTTAGAGAGGCACCAGGGCATGCACTCGTCGTACTGGAGGTCCCTGGCGGTCACGTCGTTGCCGGCCATGTAGCCAAGTATGGCCTCCTGCGCCTCCCTCCTGCTCGCCCCCTTGACGGGCCTGCCCATCACTATGACAACCTCGCCCTCGTAGTCAGGCTTTGAGACAAGCCCTGGCACCTCTATCACGTGAAGGTTGCCTATGAGCGCGCTGGGGGCCTTCATGAAGAACACGGGCCTCTCTACCGACTTCATCTCCCTGGCGTGGGCCGCGTAGTTCTTCCCTATGCCTATTATCTTAGAGGGGGTCGGCACCGGGGGCTCAAGGGGGCTTGACAGGCCCTGGACCCTGTCCCCGGCCTCCAGGCCGTCCACGAGCCTCAGCGGGTCCCTGTAGAAGGCCGCCGGGTCAACCGGGGAGGAGTTAAGCAGGGCGAGGCGAACCTCACCCCCCTCAACTATAGCAAGCCTCTGGGACCCGCCAAACAGGACAGTCGCGAGCCTCAAGCGCTTCGCCTCGGACCTGTATGCGCCTTAGGTTAAAAGCCCGTCGCCCAAGGCGAGCGCCACTGTCAAGCTTTTAAAATGTCGCACCCGGCTCTAAGCCGGAAGACCAGGTGCGTTTGGGTTGGCAGCGAGCCAGGAAAAGAAGGTCATGAACCCGCTGAGGTACCTCAGGGAGGCCGTCAGCACCCAGATATACGTCAAGCTGAAGGACGGCACTGAGTACGTGGGCCTCCTGCTGGTCACGGACTCAACCATGAACTTGGTGCTTGACAACTCCGTTGAGGTCAAGGACGGCAGGCAGGTGGTCGCGAAGCTGGGCAAGATACTGATAAGGGGCAGCGTGGTGCAGTATGTCAGCTTCAACCCGGAGCTGGCGGCTCCTGACGTGGCCTCAAGGTAGCCTACTTTCAGAAGTTGAAAGGTATAAATATTGGTAAGGTGAACGGCTTGGAAGGGCGCAGACAAGTGGGAATTAGAACCGTACTGATAGGCGCAGGAGGCGGCAGCTCCTACTTCCTGGTGGGCCTCGAGAGGCTTAAGTCAAGGGAGGTACCGCCTGTCGGCATACCCCTGGCGGGGCTCCTGAGGGCCCACAGGCCTGAAGACATAAACGTTGTCGCTGTCTACGACGTTGATAACTCCAAGGTAGGCAGGGACATGTACTCCATAGCCTCCAAGCTTGTGCCGGCCAGCAACATACCGAGGAGCCTTAAGGACATAGTGGTCAGCAGGGGCCTCCACTGCGGCAGCCTCGGCGGCCTTAACGTAGATGCCACAGGCCTTGAGGACGTCATAGGGAGCCCCGAGAGGGCCTTCGAGGAGTTCGTAAACCAGCTCGCGAAGCTGAGGCCAGACGTCATAGTAAACGTGATAACGACAGAGCCCATGAGGTTCGTCGACAGCGAGGGGGAGCTGGTGAGGCTTGCCCCCCAGTGCGCCCTCGGCGCCACCTTGGCTTACGCCTACGCTGCGGCTGAGTACTCGACCAAGACTGGGAACCCGGTCGCGTTCATAAACCTCACCCCTCCCGCGACTGCTAACAGCCCGGGCGTCGTGAGCGCCTTTGAGAGGGCCGGGGCCCTGGTTATGGGGGACGACGCCGCAACTGGGGCTACGCCGCTGACGGCTGACCTGCTTGAGCACATGGCTGAGAGGGGCAGGAGGGTTCTCTCAATAGCGCAGTTCAACATAGGCGGCAACAGCGACTTCCTCAGCCTGACGGAGCCTGAGAGGAACCACTCGAAGGAGGTCACCAAGAGCAGCATGGTCTCAGACATACTCGGCTACGACGCACCCCACTACATAAAGCCCACTGGCTACCTGGAGCCGCTTGGGGACAGGAAGTTCGTGGCCATGCACATAGAGTACGAGTCCTTCGGGGGCTTCAGGGACGAGGTCATAGTGAACGCCAGGATAAACGACAAGTCAAACCTGGCGGGGCTCATGGCCTCAGCAATACCTGTGGCCAAGTCGCTGCTGGAGAGGGGAGTGCGCGGAACCTACGCCACGGCCAACAGGTTCTACATGAAGATGCCTGGGCCGAGGGGGAGCAAGAACATAAGTAAGATAGTCGCCTACCAGGACCTGCTCAGGGAGCTGAAGAAGCTCGACATTATATAGCATATAATCAATGTATTTAATTAAGATACAAACACGTATAAGATTCTCGCTTTACGTTTAGCGTCGAGAGCAGCGTTAAAGGAGGTGTGAGCGTTGATAGGGATAACGCCGCTGCAGTACGGCCTCTCCGTGGTCTCGGGCGTGATAGTGGGGTTCTCCCTGGGCCTCATAGGCGGTGGGGGCTCTATACTTGCCGTCCCGCTGCTACTTTACTTAGTGGGCCTTAGCTCAATCCCCAACGCCGCCCACGTGGCCCTCGGCACTACGGCGCTGGCCGTGGGAATCAACGCTTACATAAACTCCTACATGCACCTGAGGAAGAGGAACGTCGCGCCAAGGGTCGGGGCGCTGTTCGCCGGCGTCGGCCTCATAGGGGCCCTCCTCGGCACCTACCTGGGCCACATAACCCCTGGCGAGAGCCTCCTTCTTTACTTCGCCATAGCCATGATAGTCCTGGGCGTCTACATAGGATTCTTCAGGCACGCGGCCTCAGCCGGCTCCAGGGAGGAGGTCGACAGGGTCCTTGAGGCTGTCTCGAGGTGTCCAAAGCTGACGAGAAGGGTTGCTACCATTGTTGCGGCCTCTGGCTTCTTGGTCGGGCTGATAAGCGGCTACTTCGGCATAGGGGGCGGCTTCCTCATAGTGCCGGCCCTCATGTTCTCGTCAGGGCTGTGCATAGCTAGGGCCATAGGCACCTCACTGTTAAGCGTGGGCACATTCGGCGTGGCGAGCGGGCTTGAGTACGCTGTCTACGGCGACACCCTATTTATCATATCGGCCCTTTACGTCGTGGGCGGCGTCGTGGGCGGCTACTTAGGCACGAGCCTCGCCGTAAAGGCGCCCAAGAAGACCCTCCAGAGGGCCTACGGCATCATAATAGTGCTCGTCGGCATCTACATGATCTTCAAGGTCCTTCACCTGTGAAGCCGTTTATTTTGCCCTTAGCCCTCCTTCTTTATCGGGCGAACAGCCTTGGCTGAGGGCGAGAGGTACGTAGTCGTAACCGGCGGCGACAGGGGCATCGGGAGGGCCACCGTGCTGAGGTTTGCAAGGGCTGGCTTCAACGTGGTCTTCACTTATAGAAGCAGTGCCGAGGCCGCCCAGAGGACCGCGGAGGACGCCAGGAAGGCGGGCGCCCCCAAGGCTCTCTTCTACCAGGCTGACGTCTCCAGCTGGGACTCCGTCTCCTCCCTGACAAAGGCCATTGAGGCTGAGGTGCCCTACGTTAACGTCCTGGTCAACAACGCCGGCATAATAGACTACAGCGACTTGGAGTCCCTGACGCCGGAGAGGTGGAGGGAGGTCATAGACGTCGACCTGACGGGCCCCTTCCTCGTCACCAAGGCCCTCCTGGGCCTGCTGAGGAGGGCAAGCTGGGCCTCCATTGTTAACCTGGCAAGCATAGCTGGGCAGACGGGCAACGTGCTGGCCAGCGTGGCCTACTGCTCGGCCAAGGCGGGCGTCATAGAGCTTACCAAGAGGCTCGCCGTGGAGCTGGCTAAGTACGGCATAAGGGTCAACGCCGTTGCCCCGAGCTTCGTGGAGACTGACATGGTCGCTGACATACTTAGTGACGAGAGGAGGAGACGCGAGGTGGAGGCCATGCACCCGCTGGGCAGGATAATTAAGCCTGAGGAGGTGGCAGAGGCCATATACTTCCTGGCAGACCCTGCGCTCTCGCTCAACATAACTGGGCAGGTCATAGGCATTAACGGCGGCAGGTACACGTGAGAGGCGAGTCCCCAGGCCCTAGCGGTTTTAATTCAGGTCCGCTAGTCAATGGGCGGAGAGCGGCGTCTTGATAGACCTGTCGCTGAGCTCCCTCGCAGCTGACCTGAAGGAGGTTGGCTACGCCGTACTCTTGGGGTCCATCATTAACGTCGGCCTGACGCTCCTCTGGGCCGTCAGGTGGACTCTGGGCCTCCGTCACCTTGGCATCGGGGCCTCCTACACTAAGGTCCTGGTGGCAATCACTTCCAGCTTCCCCATAGGCAACCTTTTGCCCGCTGGCAAGGCGGCCCAGGAGGCCTTCAGGATAGCGTACCTTGAAATAGGCGACGGCAGGAGGCCCTCAGTCATGGCGGCCGTGACCATGGAGTGGGCCTCGGAGGGGCTCATACTTGCCGCCCTCCTAACCTCTGTCATAGTTAGGCACTACCTCTGGGGCGCCCTAACCCTGGCAGCCCTTGGCGCCTCGGCCTCCCAGAGCGTTGCCGAGAGGGCTAAGTCCGCCGTCGCCGACCTGCTGGGGAGCATAAGGGCGCTTGCCAGGGACAGGAAGCTCATGGCACTCTACATGAGCGTAAGCGCTATCATAATAGCAGCTGACGTGGCCAAGGTGTGGCTGCTGGCTAACCTGAACGGGATATCCTTGGGCCTCTTCGACCTCCTTATACTTTATGTTGTCATGAGGGTGACGTCGGTCGCCCCAACCCCGGCCGCCCTGGGCTTCCTGGATGTCAGCGTGATAGGCGCCCTAGAGCTCATGGGGTATTCGACGGCGAGCGCGGCCCTCTTCCTGCTCTCGCTGAGGTTTGTTGACACTGTGGTGCCCAGCCTCGTTGGACTCCTTGTGCTGGCGGCCAGCGGGGGCTGGCGCGTCGTGAGGCAGCTGAGGGGATCAGCTTGGAGACGCTGAGGGTTGTGATGGTGAGCGACTGGTTCCCTCCAAGGGTTGGAGGCGTTGAAACAAGCGTAGAGGAGCTCTCGAGGGCCCTGTCAGCCATGGGCCACGAAGTCATAGTGGTGACTCACCAGAACAGGGCAAGGCCCTACCCTCCCACGCTTGAGTCAAGGGACGGCTACTACGTCTACTGGGACAGGTCAAGGCTGAACGCCAGGGACGAGGTTACCGTTGACCCTCTGACTGTCGCCAGGGCGGCCCTCTTCGTGAAGAAGAACGCCGCTGACGTTGTTCACTCGCACGGCCTCTCATCAATACTGAGCTTTATGACAGCGATAGTAGCGAGCGGCGGCACAGGAGCCCCCTCTGTGCTCACAAATCACTCCCTCGTTGATGACTCCCTCGGCTGGCTCACCAGGAGGCTGCTGAGGTACGCCCTGAAGTGGCCCACGAGGCTCGTGGGCGTCTCAAGGGCCGCTGCCGAGGACGTCTCAAGGATAAGCGGCAGGCCCGCCTCGGTTGTGCACAACTGCATAGACGTGAGGAGGTGGAGGTCCCTGGCGGGTGGCCAGAGGCTCGACGGCGACCCAGCGATAGTTATAACCTCGAGGCTCTCGCCGAGGAAGAATCCACTCGAGATAGCCGCTGTGGTCTCGCTGGTCACGAGGGAGCTGCCGAGGGCCAAGTTCTACGTGGTAGGAGACGGCCTCCTGAGGGAGGGGCTGAGGGAGGCCGCCAGGGCGAGGGGGGTTGAGAACAACATAGTCATGATGGGCACTATTCCCAGGGAGAGGGTGGCCTCGGTGCTGTCAGGCGCTGACGCCTTCGCCTTAACCAGCTACAGGGAGTCCTTCGGCCTGGCCGTGCTGGAGGCCATGGCCCTTGGCGTGACGCCAATAGTGTACAGGAGCCCTGGTGTCCTTGACCTTGTGGAGGGCGGCGTGAGCGGGCTGATAGTTGACGGCCCCGAGGGCATGGCTAAGGCCATAGTTGAGCTCTACTATAACGAGACCCTTCGCTCGAGGCTGTCATCAGCCGCTGCGGAGAGGGCCGAGTCCTTCGACTGCAGCCTTATAGCTAGGAGGTACCTTGACGAGTACAGGGCTGCGGAGGAGGGGAAGTGCAGGGACGACAGGAGGTTCCTGGTCTACAAGGCCTTCAGGCTTCTCACGGGAGACCCCGTGAGGCCCTGCGAGTGGTCCAGGGATAGGAAGTGGAGGTACCATGAGCGCGCCAAGGAGGGCATTGTTCCTGTCATCAGACGTGGAGCAGGACGCCCCTCCCTACCTCAGTAGCGAGAGGGGGCTGCTCGAGGGCCTGCCCAGGCTCCTTGACCTGCTCGACGAGCTGCGAGTAAGAGCCACGTTCTTCGTGGTTGGCAGGGTCGCGGAGAGGCACCCGCGCCTTGTCTACAGCATAGTTGAGGGGGGTCACGAGCTGGGGAGCCACAGCTACACCCACTCAAGGCTCGACAGGATGCCGCTCAGGGAGGCCGAGGGGGAGGTGATGACGTCGCTCAAGGTCCTCAGGGACTTCTACGACGTCAGGTCCTTCAGGGCCCCTAACCTGAGGCTGCCAAGGGCGCTCCTGCCCGTGCTCAGGGATGAGGGCGTTGACGTTGACTCCAGCCTGGCGGCCTACAAACCCCCCTTCGCCCTGGGCCCAAGGGTTGAGGAGGGCGTTGTCAGGGTGCCAGCTACTGTGACCAGCAGCGTCCTGAGGCTCCCGTGGCCGCTCCTCAGGCCAGCGGCTATGGTTATGCCCAGGGTTGCCACGCTATTCATACACCCCTGGGAGGTCTCTGGGGTGAGACACCTGAGGCCCGACATAAGCTTAGGCACTGGGCCGAGGGTACTTGACCCCCTCGCCAGGCTCGTAAACTACATGAGGGGCAGGGGCTACGAGCCGCTGACTATGCGCGAGGCTCCAAGGTTGCTGGGCATCGGCAAGGTCCTGGACAGCTGACCATATTACATATAAAACGCGAAGGTCAGGGCAGAGGGGGCAAGGCCTTGGTGCTGGGCAGGCTGAGGAGGCTGGTCAACGAGGTCGCGCCGTCAACTATAGGCAGGGCCCTCCACAGGGCAGGGGTCACCCCTAACGAGATAACCTACGCGGGCCTCGCGCTCTCGGCCCTCGCCCCCCTGGTCGTGTGGCTCAGGGCCCTCTACCTCCTGCCGGTCATCATACTGCTGGCTGGTCTCATGGATGTACTTGACGGGGCCGTGGCCAGGGCGGCGAACAGGACGACGCCCTTCGGCTCCTACCTTGACTCCGTGACCGACAGGGTCAGCGACGTCCTCCTCTTCCTTGCAATGGCCATGGCCGGGGTCAACCAGTATATAACTATGGTGGCCCTCGCCTTCTCCCTCATAGTGAGCTACTCTAGGGCAAAGGGGGAGCTGCTCAACGTTAAGATGGAGGGGATCGGCGTGGCCGAGAGGGGCGACCGCCTCATAATTCTCTTCATAATGTCAATACTCCTGCTCTTCAGGCTCAGGCTCGTCAACGATGCCCTCATGGCACTGATAGCAACGCTTGCGGCCGTCACCGTTGTTCAGAGGTCACTTCGCGTCAGCCGCGCCCTTGCAAAGTGAGGAGAAGCGTGCCGCGTCGTCCCTCATATAGACGTTGTTGAACATTACGTAGACGTCCCTCGATGCCTGTAGCGCCCCCCTCACCTTGGAGCACAGGGCCTCCAGGTCCTGGTCTGTGTACCTGTACTTGTAGTTCACCTCCCCCCTCCCTATGCCGTGGAGCCTAAAGTAGACCACCTCCCTCTCCACGGCGGGCCAGGCCCTGAACGGGTCAACTACGTGCACGATACCGTCAAGGCTGCCTATGACCCTCTCTATTAGCTCAGGGGACCTGAGCCACGAGCCCCTTGGCTCCCAGCCTATCAGGAAGTCCCTCGTCCTGACGGCCTCAAAGAAGTCCCTGGCCTGCCTTGCGTTCTCCTCGCTCGCGCCGAAGCTCGGGGGAGTCTGCACGACCACCAGGGCGGCCCTGAGGGCCCTTGCAGCTGAGGCGACGATCTCCCATGCCTCAAGGTTCTCCTTAGTGGTCCTGAGGTTACCGTAACGGCCCGCCAGCTCCTCTGGCACCCTGCGCCTGGCCCTCCTCCACGTGGGGCTTCCGGGAGGGTGGGTGACCGCCTGCCACGCCTTCATTGTAAACCTGAAGCCCTCCGGCGCCTCGCCCCTCAGGGACCTTAGCTTGTCCTCGTCAGGCATGTCATAAAACGTCTCCTGAAGCTCAACTACGTCGAAGCTGGTGTAGTACCTCTGCCTTCCCAAGCACCAGCCGCAGCAGCCCACCAGCAGCATGGTTGCCCTCAGGTAGCTTACCTGGGGCTGAAGTTTAAGTCTGCCAGGTCCTTCATCCTAGCTGTTAGGTTTCCTGCTAATAAGTAAAGCTTTTAAGCCTAAAGTTAGGTAACGTTTAAAATAGCTCAGTAACCGATACTCAGGTAAATGATATAGAGGGGATGGCGCGGTGGAGTACAAGTGGACTGTGCTCACTAACACCACGCTTGGAATACTCATGGCAATGATAAACTCCTCAGTACTTATAATATCGCTTCCCGCTATATTCAGGGGTATTCAGATTAACCCACTGGCCCCGAGCTCCTTCGACTACCTGCTCTGGCTTCTCATGGGCTACGGTGTCGTCTCCTCCTCGCTGGTGGTCTCCTTCGGCAAGCTCTCCGACATGTACGGCAGGGTCAGGCTCTACAGGCTTGGCTTCATGATATTCACCCTCGGCTCTGTGCTTCTCTCAATTACCCCAGGAAAGGGCAGTGTGGCCGCGACAGAGCTCGTGGCCTTCAGGATGGTGCAGGCGGTCGGCGCCGCCCTGTTAATGGCTAACAGCGCTGCGCTGATAACAGACGCATTTCCGATAACTGAGAGGGGCAGGGCGCTGGGCATAAACCAGGTCGCGGGGATGGTGGGTAACCTGGTTGGCCTTATCCTTGGGGGAGTGCTTGCAACCGTTAACTGGAGGCTTGTCTTCATAATAAGCGTCCCCTTCGGAGTGGCGGGGACCGCCTGGTCATACCTCAAGCTCAGGGAGCTCTCAAGGCCCAGGAGGGAGGAGAAAGTGGACATCCCTGGCAACTTGGCCTTCATTGGTGGCCTGGTGCTCCTGCTGGCTGGCATAACCTACGCTCTGGAGCCATACCACGGGGAGGCCATGGGTTGGACCAGCCCCAGGGTAATAGCGCTTATGAGCGCTGGGGCAGCGGTGCTTGCAGTGTTCCCGCTGGTGGAGCTTAGGGTCCAGTACCCCATGTTCAGGCTTGAGCTCTTCAGGTCAAGGCAGTTCTCCGCCGGAATATTTGCGGCGCTCCTGGCGGGCCTTGCCCTTGGAGGCCTCATGATCACGCTCACTGTAATGCTTCAGGGCATCTGGCTCCCGCTTCACGGCTACAGCTACAGCTCAACGCCGTTCTGGGCCGGCATCTACATGCTGCCCATGCTCTTCGGCTTCGTTGCCCTTGGGCCACTGAGCGGGGCTCTGTCAGACAAGTATGGCGCCAGGGAGCTGGCCACGGGGGGCATGTTAATAGCCTTCGCGGCCATGATGGCCATGATGACGCTCAGCTACAACTTTTCATACCTGCCCTTCGCACTGATGATATTTATAGTGGGAGTAGGCAACGGCATGTTTGTGGCCCCAAACACTGCCTCCATAATGAACGCCGTGCCCCCGGAGCACAGGGGGGTAGCCTCAGGCATGAGGTCGGTTATGACTAGCATGGCTAACACTGTGAGCATAGCCCTGTACTTCTCACTGCTGCTCAGCGCCTTTGAAGCGAAGCTTCCCTCAGCCATATATTCATCACTTGTGAGCGCCGGGTTCCCGCAGGCCCTGGCCCTTGAGGTCTCTAAGATTCCCCCAACTGCGGCCCTCTTCGCGGCCTTCCTGGGCTACAACCCCATGCAGGTGGTCCTTCAGGATCTGCCGCAGAGCATGGTGAGCCGCATAGAGGCCAGCGACCCCTCGGGCATTAGTGATGTTTTGAGCAACACCTGGTTCCCCCACGTTATAGCTCCCCCATTCATGTATGCGCTCAGGTTCACGCTGCTGATATCAGGCGTAATAGTGGTAGTGGCCGCCGTGGCCTCAGCCCTCAGGGGCAAGATGGCGACTCAGAGCCTGGGAGTAAAGTGAGCCAGGCCAGCGGGGAGCAGGTACCTCATTGCCAGGAGCAGGAGGAACGAGACCAGGGGTACCGTGATGTTGTCGTCGACGCCGTTTATTCTCTCTACAAAGGATGCCACCACGGCGGCGGCTATTCCTTCGAGGCCCAGGAAGTAGCCCCCTATGAGCGACGATACTACGATCATCGCTATGGTTCCTGACCACGCCTTGCCCCTGACCCTCCTGAGGCCCCTCACGACCCCTGTGATGCCATCACCAACTGACATAAACAGGGCGGGGACAGCCCCAATCACCATGCTTGGGTCAAAGAACCAGGAGGCAAGTATGACGAGGCCCCACATCAGCGTGAAGTGCGCCTCGTACGCGTTGTCAGGCTCCTGGAACCACGACATGAGGTTACGCCTTCTCCTGTAGGCGATGTAGCCCGTTAAGGCCATGGCTGAGGCGAACGCCATCCAGGGCTGGGTGTATATTATGGGGACGAGGGCGGCCACAACTCCTCCCCCGAGGATGTGTATCGTCTTCCTGGCCATGTACCTTGATATCCTGTCGCCTAGGCCCCTCGAGAGCGAGAGGGCGTAGACGCCCCTTGACACGTAAAGCGTCACGGCGGCCACCCAGGCGCCGAGGACCACCGTTAGGGCCAGCTGAAGCCAGATTGACAACATGACGGCTCAGAAGTGGGTAGAGGCCTCAAGATTAAAAGGGCTAGGCCAGGAGGGCCGCCACAGCCGCCCCTGTCACGACGGCGGGCGTGACCATGAAGGCCATGGGGCCCGCGTAGAGGGCCACGCCCCCTGCCAGGGAGCCCGCCAGGGAGCCAAGCTCCCTGAGCACCATGTAGCCGTGGACCCTGTAGCCCCCGGTCAGGCCTATGTATATCTGGTAAAGGGACAGGTCGAGCACGCCGAAGAGAGCCACTAGGATCACTATATACGCTGCCAGGCCTGCCATAGACCTTATGAAGCTGACGGCCGCTATCGCCCAGGCCCCCCTGAGGGCTATGCCAGCCGCAGCCAGGGACCTCGAGCTGGTCCCCTGGACCATGGCCAGCGTCAGCGCAGCCGCAAGGCCCGCGGCGGCGAACGCTATCATGTAGTCCCTCAGCCCCACTGTCATCTGCCTCAGTATGAGGGGCAGGGCAGTGAGGTAGTAGTCGCCTACAAACGTGGTCAGCGTGGCTGAGAGCGCCACCCCCATTGAGGACCCTGACCCCCTGGCCACTCCCCTTGATATGCTGTACAGGATGCCGTACCTGTAGCTCACAAAGGAGCCGAGGGCTGCCGTGTAGGCCCCCGTGAGGCTCAGCCTATTAATGACTCCGTGGAGCTTCCTCTCAAAGGTTATCCACTGGCTAGGCAGGGCAGTTAGGAAGAGGAGCCCTATTGCTACGGCCGCAACCCCGACGCCGACCACTAGGCCCAGGAGGCGGACGAAGGGGACGGCCATGGCCAGGGCCAGGAGCCCGAGTCCCCTTATGCCGTAGAGCCCGAGCCTCTGGCCCGACGTCCTTGACTCCCACTCAACGTCAGGGCTGAGCTCGAACAGGCTGGCGGAGAAGCCCAGGTTTGCCGTGGAGGTGGCAACCGCGTGAAATATGTACGCCAGGGCCATGAGCCAGACGCCCCTGGCCAGCGCAAAGAGCACGGACGCGGCGGCTATGAAAGTCAGGGAGACAGCGCTCAGCCTCCTGTAGTCCCCCCTGTCGGCCAGCCTGCCCAGCAGCTCGCTGGTGGCTATGAAGACCGCGCTCCAGGCCGCCCCTATTATGCCGTAGTCCACGTCCGAGACGTTCGTCCTGAAGCCTATGTAGTTGAACATCATGAAGTCAACTATTGAGAGCGCCGCTATGTAGGTCACTCCCAGCCAGTACCACATTGAGGTCCTGGAGGGCTTCTTGGAGTCGCAGGATTAAGGGACGTCCACCCAGCACGGGCGTTGACTTTAGAATATATGCAGAGCCTTTATATTTCTAGTTTACTTACTCTTCCTCTGGGGTCTCTGTTGGTCCTGAAGGTCACGGACGTAGTCTATAGGGAGCCTGTGCCTGAGACCTACGGCAACATATACTTCGTCGTCAGGGACGATGGGGTCATAGTAATAGACACGGGGATACCTGGGAAGGAGGGCGTCATACTTGACGACGTCAGGTCCCTCGGCTTCAGCCCCTCCCAGGTTAAGGCAATAATACTGACCCACTACCACATGGACCACTCCGGCAGCGCTGAGGCCCTAAGGTCAGCCACCGGGGCCAAGATATACGTTCACAGGGACGACGCGCCCTACCTCCAGGGCCTCGTTAAGCCTGAGTTTCCCAAGGAGGCGCCCAGGGAGGCCGTCGAGGCCTACAGGTGGTTCAGGCCACTGAGGCCTGACGTCACCCTCAGCGACGGTGACGAGGTCCTAGGGCTCAAAGTGATACATGCGCCCGGCCACACCCCTGGCTCAATAGCTCTGTATGACAGGAGGCACCTATTCGCGGGCGACAACCTGAACCTCCGCGAGGGCAGGGTCCAGGGGCCGCCACCCCAGTTCACCACTGACATGGGCAGGGCCAGGGAGTCTGTGAGGAGGCTGCTGTCCCTTGACTTCGACGTCCTCCTGCCGGGCCACGGGGAGCCCGTAGTTGGAGGGGCCTCCGCGAGGGCGAGGCAGGACCTCAAGGGCTTCCTATGACGCCAGCCCTGAGGATTTTATGCCTTACCCCGGTTTACTACTCATACCCCTCCTTCAGCTGCGGCCTGAGACCACTTGGCGCGCCTCTCGCCTCATGTTACGTCCACCTTGGCGCGCCGCCTCTCCAGCTTTTCTGAGCCCCTAGACAACTCTATAGGTGGCACTCAGGTGGCTTCCTATGCCAGGCGGCGCCCAGGATGTGCTAAAGGCTGGCAAGGTCCTCAGCGTCGTGAACGGCCTCGCTGTCCTGAAGCCTGAGCTCGACGTCAAGAGCTTCAGGCAGGGGCTCCCGCTGGTCAACGCCAGCGGCGAGAGGGTGGGCTCAGCTAACGACGTGATAGGCAACGTCAACTCGCCTTACCTGCTTGTGAAACTCAGCCCGGGCGCCGCCGTGGCGCACGGCGAGGAGCTGTACCTCATCGTGACCCCTCCCAGGAGGGGGAGGAGGCACCACAGGAGGTGATGTCCTTGTCAGGCTGTCCGCCCGACCGCGTTGTCGTGGACCCCAACACGGGGGCCAGGGTATGCCTTGAAACTGGCGAGATAATAGAGGAGCAGGTCATAGGTGATGGACCCGAGTGGAGGAACCTGGGCGAGGGTCACTCCAAGGGTGTTGAGAGGGCGACCACCACAAACGACAGCCTGATGCACAACTACGGCATAGGTAACCTGAGGCTGAGCCCGGCCAAGGCCAGGTCGCCGCTTAAGAGGGTTCAGGGACTCAGGAGGTCGCCGGTCTTCATGAGCGGCGTCCCCCTGCTGAAGGGGGAGGCCTCCCAGGTGAACCTGTTCTCGATAGCTAAGAGGGCGGCGAGCTTCTTTGAGCTTAACGGTAGTGCCGAGGAGGCCCTCGGCCAGATACTCCACGCCTACGTCGAGAGGGCCAAAAAGCCCATAGGCAGGGACGCCAACAAGGTGGTCGCGGCTGCCCTGGAGAAGGTCGTGGAGGTCTACAACCTGAGCATATCTAAGGGCGAGGTGGAGCAGTTCTTCGACATAGACGATAACGACCTCTGGGACGGACTCAAGAAGCTCAACGAGGTGGGCGCGCTCGAGGCCCTGAGGCAGGTCATAGCTGCTGAGGGCCGCTCGAGGGTCCTGGAGAGGTCCTTCACTTATATAAACAGGATAGCCTCAAGCCTCTCCCTGCCCCCTGCCGTGGCCCAGGATGCCCTGAGGTTCATAAGGGAGTCCCTGTCAACGCCTGGCAAGACGCCCTACGGCAAGAAGCCCGAGGCCCTTGCAGCCGCGGCCGTCTACATGGTTGCCAGGCTCTACGGTTATGAGATCAGCCAGAGCGACGTGGCCAAGGTAGTTGGCATAAAGGAGTCAACCGTCAGGAAGCTCTACAGGTTCCTCATGGATGATATGACCGTCGTCGTTGACGTCTAAGGCATTTAAACCTTTGAGCTTCCCTTCCCTTAACCTTCTTTCCTCTACAGGCCAGTGGGAGGCCCATTGCAGGCCCTCGTAGTAGCTGCCGGCGCAGCGGCGGCAGCGGGAGCGGTTGCCTACGTCGCCTACAGGAGGAGGCTGCTGGCCAGACTGATTACCTCGGCCAGGCTTGCCATGAACCCTGACAGCATAGTCGATGTGGCACAGAGGGCAGAGGACCTCGGCGTGAGCAGGCAGAGGATCTCCTCCCTGGTAAGGTCAATGCCAAGATGTCCCAGGGGCTCGGAGAGGCTGGCCGAGGCCCTCCTCTCGCTGGGCCTCTACGAGGACGTGGTGTACCTGGCCTCAAGGGGCTGCTCTGTGCACTCGACGACGCTCAGCAGGGCAAGGGCCTACTCCATGGGCCTCGGCCTGTCCAAGTGGGAGACAGAGGCCTCAAGGCTCCTGGGAGAGCAGCCAAGGCTTCTGGGCAGCTCCAAGGTAATGGTAGCGTTCTGTGAGGGGGGCCACGTGGAGGTCATGGTTGACGGCGTCGTCTCTGAGGTGCCTCCCCCCGGGGGCTCCTGGAGGTCGCCGCCCCAGGACGAGGTCATGAGCTCCATAGCGCAGCTCTCCGGGGCCCAGCTCCTGATAAGCTGGGGCCCCTGTAACCTGAAGGGAGCCGTGGACGCAAAGTTGCTCCTCTCAATTGCGTACCCGGACGTGAGGCCATCCATAGCGTCGATAGCCTACAACCTTGGCCTGAACCCCATGCTGCCCCCCTCAGCCATAGTGCTCGCAGCGGTCAGGGCATCCGTGGAGGCCCTCAGCAGGGTGGGCGTTGACTGGTCTACAATGCCGGAGGCCGTAAGGGGGGCGGAGGCCATAGCTAAGTTCAAGGACATTGTGGACAGGGTCGTGGGCCAGCAGAGCCCCAGGGAGGGCAGGGCCATAGTTGTCACGGACAGGCCGAGGGCATTCATGCCGGTGTGGAGGCCCTTCCTAGTGGACCCCTCAAGGGCTAAGGGCGTCAGCTATCAGGTGCTAGCCTCCCTCAGGTCCCTGACCTCAAGGGGAGGGGACCCGCTGAGGGCCCTGAGGAACGCGCCCCTCCTGGGCGACTTCGGCAAGGCTCTTGCTGAGGCCCTCAGGGCCTCCCTGGTGCCCGCCACAGCGGGCCCAAGGCCGGGCTCCCAGGTTGAGCCCTGGGACCTGGCCTGCCTTGGAGACCTGGAGGTAACGCTTGACTGCGCCCGCAGCTACGAGCTTTGCCTTAGGCCCCAGGCGCCCCCGCCAGACGAGGAGGAGCTGCTGAGGTCCCTGAGGGTCAGGTGCCCTGGCGGCTCAAACATCAGGTTCAGCGCAAGCACCTACGTGCCCAGGAGGCTGGCCGAGGCCCTGGGCCTCAGCGCCCCCTCCAAGGGGAGGGTGAAGGCTTACGGGGAACTCATAGCGGGTGGACCAAGGGGGGCCTCCGATGCCGTGGCGTCAGCCCTAGCCATGACATCTAGGGCCTCCAGGCCGCTAATAGTCGTTCCATCGCGCGCCCTCGCGGAGGCGACGGCCAAGGCCTATGGAATTCCCCTGGTGACGCCTGATGCCGTGGATACATGGACTGTCAGGGGAGGGCCTGGGGTCATCCCATGGGATGACTACCTAGCCGCCCCGGAGGCGGCGGGCGTCGCTGACACGACCGTACTCGTCTTCCCGGAGAGGATGATCTGGGCAGAGCAGGACGACACGCCATACGGAGTTCACGGGAAGCTTGTTGACGCCGTGGTCGAGCTGGTCGCTAAGAACGGCGGCATGGCGGTCTCAAGGGCCCTTCAGGCCGAGGCCAGCTCAAGGGACGACGTTGAGCTCGTTGAGCCGCCCGCCAGCGGGGCTGCGCAGGTCAATATAGGCCCTGAGGACATAATGGCCGAGGCCGAGAGGGCGTTCAGGCGCCTCTGGGGCGAGGGGGCGCAGCTCAGGCCCTACCAGAGGCTGGCGATAAGGGTCCTCGCCGAGATGGCCTCCAGAGGGACGTCCTCTGCCCTCATGGCCATACTTCCCACGGGGGCAGGGAAGAGCGCCATATTCCAGGTCAGCGCCAGGGCCCTCGAGGACATGGGACTTGGGTCGACAGCTATAGTGATAAGCCCCCTGAGGGCCCTCATGCATGACCAGGTCAGGAACGCCAAGCAGAGGGGGCTGAGGGCAGCCTACATAGACTCAGGGGTCCCGCCATCAAGGAAGGGCGAAATCATAGCCGCCGCCAAGGAGGGCCTCCTCGACCTGGTCTACGTCACGCCCGAGGGCTTCGGCACGGGGGCAGCCTCCGAGCTCGCGAGGTCGGCGGGGCAGGCGAGCCTCGCGGTGCTTGACGAGGCCCACACGCTTTCAAGGTGGGGCCTGAGCTTCAGGCCGAGCTACCTGTACGTGGCGAGGCAGCTGAGGGAGGCCTCATCGTCAAGCTGGCCGCCCATGCTGGCGCTGACGGCCTCAGCCCCCCCAGACGTGGTCAAGGACATAATGGAGGAGCTGGGCCTGGGGGAGCACGAGGAGCACAGGATATCCCTGGGCGTTGAGACTGAGGACATACACTTCAGCGGCAGGCCGATAGTCCTGAGGGCCCCATCGATAAGGCCTGAGATATCGATAGACGTAGTCATGGCTAGGTCTGGGAGGGAGAGGCTTGATGACATAGCTGATAGGGTGGAGGAGCTGACCAAGTGGGCCGACTCGCTGGGCGGCCCGTGGGTTGGCGTCGTCTTCGTGCCATTCGTTCAGAGCTCCTCGGAGCCGTGGCTTAACGCCGACGAGGTAGCCAAGGCGATAAACGGGAGGCTCGGTGAGGAGGTCCTCGTCTACCACGGCCAGCTCGGGGAGGCGAGGAGGAGGGAGGTCGAGGAGAGGATAATTATGTCATCGAGGACGGGCAGGGGGCCGAGGGTAGTGGTGGCAACCAAGGCCTTCGGCATGGGCGTCGACATACCAAACATTAGGTGGACCCTGCACGCCGCCCCAAGTGAGAGCGTGGAGGACATGTACCAGGAGATAGGCAGAGCCGGGAGGGACGGGAAGCCAGCCAGGGCTGTCATACTCTACAACCCCTCCGACCTCGAGGCCAGGAAGGCAATGGCAAGAGGTGACGCCATAAAGCCCCTGAGGGTCCAGAGGGCCCTCAACATAATAGAGGGGACCCTTGAGAGCCTGAGGCGCAGGGAGGGCCCCGCTCCCCTGCCGATTAAGGACGCGAGCGGCGAGTGGGGCCTTGTGAGGTACCTGGACGTCCTCAGGATGACGGGCGTCATAGATTACGAGGTCATTAGGGGGCCCGTCCTCGCTTACGACGCCCCAAGGGAGAGAGTCGAGGAGGAGGCCGGGTGGTGCGCTGAGCTTAGAGAGGGCCAGTGCCTCTCAAGGGCTATAAGGGGCCTTGAGGGCAGGAGGGCCTTCCTTAACCTCTGCGACGGCCGCGCCTCAATATCCCTTGAGCAGGCCCAGGGCTGCAAGGCCGTGAGCTACGATAGCCTCGTTGCCCTAGTGTCGCCCTCGCCAGACTGGAAAAAGCCAAAGAAGTACCTTGACCCTGAGCTCTACGCCACCACCCTCTGGCTCTCCCTGAGGGAGGTGAGGAAGCTGAGGGAGCTCTCGGAGCTGCTGGAGGCCGCGGTCGCGGCCAGGGCCAGGGGAGGCCCGGCGCTTGTGGACTCGCAGGTCAAGAGGATGATGGATGAGTCCCTTGCAAGAGGCGTGAGGCCTCCGCTTGGGGGAGTGAGGCTCGGCAGGGTCGTCAGGTGCGACACAGCCGAGGAGTGCGTCGAGCAGGCAGTGATGGACGCTGCAGAGATCGAGAGGCTCGTGGGCGAGGGCTCGGTAGTCGTGGGCGCCTCGGGCGTCGCCGCCTCGCTCTTCTCCGCCAGGTACCTCAGGCAGACCGGCAGGTCGCCGCAGGTCTCCGTAAGCTACTACAGGAAGCTCGCGGCCCTCGCGAGGAGGGGGGAGCTGGAGAAGGCCATGAACATGGGGTACGTGATAATTATAGCCAGGCAGGGCGCCAAGGTTGAGGAGGTGGTGAAGCTGGCCCACGGCTATCCCTACGCTAACTTCTACCTCTACGCGAGGAGAACTTAAGTTCCAGCGCGCAACCCTCTCCGGGGAGCCTTGACAGCGCTCAGGTACATAGGGGTCCTCGCCGCAGTGCTGGCCTGGGCCGTTATAATAGCCTGCGTCTCCCTCAACCCATGGTTTGTCTTCACTAAGAACGCGCTGAGCGACCTGGGAGGGCCTAAGGCCTCATACCCGTGGCTCTACAACTACGGGCTGGTCACCACGGGCGCCCTTATAATAGCCTTCGCCTCCTACGCGCTGAGCGTCAGCTCGAACAGGCTTGAGGAGGCCGCCTCCTCCTTCATGATAGTGGCCGGCGCCTTCCTGGCTATGATAGGCGTCTTTCACGAGGGCACGTACCCTCACGTCTTCGTCTCAAACTACTTCTTCGCTCAGATGGACGTGGTGGCCCTGGTCTGGGGGGCCGGCTCAATAGCCTCTGGCAGGACCCGCTCGGGCCTCGGGGAGGTGCTGGTTGGCCTTGTTGGTCCGGCCGGGGCGATGGCCTTCAGGTGGCCCTCCAGCGCGACCCTCGAGGTCTTCGGAGTAGTGCTAATAGACGTCCTCGTTCTGCTTATGACCTTCGACCTTGGGGAGCTTGAGGGCCTCACTCGACGGAGTAGCCGGTGGCGGCGAGGTAGCGCTCCGTGAGGTCAACGATGTCTCTGGCGGTGACTATCCCCACAAGCCTCCCGTCCCTTTCAACCACGGGCAGGTGCCTCACCCTGTGCGTTGACATAGTTTCAACGGCCTTCGTGACGGGCTCGTCAGCGTAGACCGTCACAGGGTTCTTCGTCATGTGGTCGCCCACCATGGCGTCATAGCTGACCCTGCTGGAAACGACGCGGCTGAGGTCCTTCTCAGTGAATATCCCTATCACCTTGCCCTCAGGCGACACGACGACGACGCTGCCCGAGCTGCTTGTGTACATGAGGCGGGCCACGTCGGCTATGGTCGCGTTGGGGCCCACTGAGATAACGTCCTTACGTGCCACGTCACCCACCTTGGATGTCCAGACGCTCAAGGCACTCACCTAAATTACTGTGACTAAAGTGGGATTAAAAGTGCTCCAAAGCCGGAGGTATGGTACGTGGGAACTAGCTGACTGACGGATAAGGCTCCCCCGAGAGAGGTTAGGCCCTGCAGATCCTCTTTACCTCCTCCTCAGCCTCCCTGAAGTCCCTGTGCGGGGCCCTCTCAAGGTTCCAGGCCCTCTCCCTGTACTTGTGATAGTAGAGGGTCTCAGCTATCTCAAGCTCCTCGGAGGTCGGCACGTCATACTTCACGCCGTCGTATCCAAGGACCCTGGCGAAGGAGCTCGCCAGGGCCTCTGCGACCTGATTTACGGTTATGCCTGGCCTTATGCTTGATATGTTTGTCACCCTGTACTTCACGCTCGAGACGCCCTTGTCTATGAGCTTCTTAAGGGGCACCTTGAGCACCGAGGCAAGGGCGGAGAGGTCAGCGCTTACAAGCATGGCCCCATGGAAGAACGTGGCTCTCCAAGATATGGTTGCGGCCGTGCCGCTCACCTTCCTGTTCTCGACGACTATGTCGTTGACGTTCTGCACCGAGGCCTCAAGGCCGAGGGACCTGAGGGCCTCGACGGGGGCCCTTATCAGCTCAGAGAATATGAAGTCCACGGTCTCCCCCACCTGCCCCTTGGCCGGGAGGGATATGGCGTAGTTTATGTTGCCCAGGTCGTGGTAGGCCGCCCCTCCGCCCGTGAAGCGCCTGACCACGGCCACCCCGAGCCTCTCGGCCTCCTCAAGGTTCACCTCCTCCTCAGCCCTCTGGAAGTACCCTATTACGACGGCCCTGCGGTTCCTCCAGAGCCTCAGCGTGGCGGGCGAGAGGCCGCAGCCCACGGCCCTGGGCAGGGCCTCCTCAAAGGCTAAGTTCATGTGGGGGTCGTCCGGCGTCTCGTAGAGCAGGACCCTTAACATCAACTCCCCTCACCCGCGCACATTATGGCGTCAACGAAGTCACCATAGCTGCAGCCGATTAGCGTTGAGCCGCCCAGCGCCTCCCTCACGGCCCTCTCAACGTCGTCCCTGCTGAGCCTCACCTTGAGCAGCGCCCTCTCCAGGTCGAACACCTTGTCCTCGGGCAGAAGCATGAAGTCGCCAGTTATGAGCGCCCTCTCTATGACCCCGCCCTTGGCGTCAACGGTGGCCCTTATGAGGCCCTTCCTTGCCTTTACCTCACAGGTGCCCAAACCTGACCCCTTGGGAGGGCGCGCCCCTTAAAAATAAGGCTTAGGCCCTTATTGCCCTAACGACCTCCTCCTTCAGCCCCATCCTCCTCGGCGTGAATATCCTTGAGTCCATGAGCTCCGGCTCCCTCCTTATTATGGGCTTGAAGGCCATCTTAGCCAGCACGTCCTTCTCGATGTCAATGCCCGGGGCCACCTCCTTCAGCTCAAGGCCGTCAGGCGTCAGCCCGAAGACCGCCCTCTCGGTCACGTAGAGCACGTCCTTGCCCTGCTCAAGCATCACCTTGGTTGAGCAGCCCACCTTGTCGACCTTCTCCACGAACTTAATTATGTCGCCGTCCGAGACTATCTTCAGCTTGCCGTCGACAACCTCGTACTTGGCGCCCTTGCCGGCCGTGAAGAGGCCCGCGTAGTATATGTCGGGGGCCCCTGACGCTATGGCTGGGAAGCCGCCGGGGCCCGGTATCTTAGACTCCGTGAAGAAGGAGTTGACGTTCCCGTGCCTGTCTATCTGCATGAAGCCCAGGGAGGCTGCGTCTATCACGCCGCCCTCGTACATGGTGAACTGGTCGGGCACCGAGAGTATTGCGAAGGCCCCTATCGAGACTCCGAAGTCAGGGCCGTAGAGGGGCCTGCCTCCCCAGGTGCCGGACTCCACCGTAAGCACTATGGCGTCCTGCACCCCCTCCTCCATCACCACGTCGCCAACCATAGCCGGTATGCCTACCCCTAGGTTAACGACTATGGGCCTGCCGTACCTCTGGACGAGCCTCACCAGCTCAAGCGCCACCCTCCTCGCGACGACCCTCCTCTCGTCAAGGCGAGTCTCAGTAGGCAGCGGCTCGACGCTGACGGCCGGCACCACCCTGCCCGCAGCCACTGGGTCATAGTCAAAGCTGTGGGACTGCCAGTGGTAGTCCCTCGGCGCGACGACCACGTAGTCGACCAGGGGCCCCGGCACCACCACGCTCTTCGGGTTTATGGAGCCGAACTTGGCGACCCTGAGCACCTGGGCTATGACAGTCCCCTTGATTGGCATTGACTTTGTGGCCTGGGCTATGTTGAGCACCGTGCCGTAGGCCACCTCGTCCTCAAGTGACAGGTTGCCCATCTCGTCGGCCGTGCTGCCCCTTATGAGGGCAAATTTAGGCTTAGGGGCCATGTAAAGCAGGTACTCCCTGCCATCTATGTTCAGCAGCTGCACCTTGACTGTCCTCCTCTCCTTGGCCGTCTCGTTAAGGGCCGTCCCGTCAAACCTTGGGTCAGCAGTCGTGTTGAGCCCAACCCTCGTGAGCACGCCAGGCCTGCCAGCCCCCACCTCCCTGAACCAGTACGCCAGTATGCCGATGCTCCAGGCGTAGGCCTCAAACCACTCCTCCTTTATCATCTTCTGCAGGGTCTCGCTCCAGCCATAGAAGGCGACGAGCATCCCCTTTATGAAGTCCCTGTCACCCCTCTGGTACATCATCTGAGCTATCCTGTCAAGCCCCCTGCCCGGGGTGCCGGGGAAGGTGTCACTTACTATGAAGAGGTTCTTCGGGTGTCCAGTCTTAAGGTAGAGCTTATAGAGCCTCTCCATGAGGTAGTCAGGGGACGTTATCTCGTTGAAGCCTGAGATCGCGACGACGTCACCGTCCTTTATCTGCGAGAGGACAAAGTCTGGGTCAGTGGCCACCTTCCTCCTGGCTATGGTCTGCAACACGTCATCACTCATGTTAAGTTACCCCCTAACCTGTGCTTCAATTAGTTTAGAAGTATGTAGAGACTTTAATATTTACTGTGAGCCCTTAAACTGGGAGCAGTCTTGCTGAAGGCTGTGGCGACTGACGTCGACGGCACCCTCACTGTGAGGAGGGGGGACCTCAGGATCAGCCTCAACGCCGTGAGGGGCATAAGGCTCCTTGAGTCCAGGGGCGTCCGGGTGCTCCTGGTCTCGGGCAACAGCCTACCTGTAACCGCTGGCCTCGGCGTCTACCTCGGCTCCACCGGGCCTGTCGTCGCGGAGAACGGCTGCGTGATAATGTACAGGGGCTCGGTGACGCACGTCTGCAGCGGGAGGCCACCCGAGGAGCTCATAAGGAGGCTCCAGGGCCTTGGGCTCAGGCCGAGCTGGCAGAACGACTTCAGATACCACGACGTGGCCTTCTACGTGCCCAGGGGCCTTGGGACTGAGGACGTCAAGGCCCTGGTGGCGGAGGCCAGCGACGTTGCGAAGGGCTACGGCTTCAATGTGCTCTGGAGCGGCTACGCCCTCCACGTCAACCCTGGAAGCGGCAAGGGGGCCGGCAGCCTGAGGGCCCTTGAGCTCATAGGCGTCAGCGCCTCAGAGGCGGCAGCCATAGGTGACGGCGAGAACGACATAGACATGCTCAGGGCCTTCCAGCTGAGCGGCTGCCCTGGCGACGCCGCAGAGAGCGTTAAGGCTATAGTGAAATACGTGGCCAGTGGCAAGGGGGGCACGGGGTTCCTCGAGTTCGCTGAGTGGCTCCTCAAGGAACAAGCTAACCCTTAGCAGCGCCAGGTCTCTGCGTTAGGAGCGCCTTAATTATAACTAGGGCTACAGCCGCTGAGAGGCCCACGAGGCCAGCCACGGCAAGACCTGCCAAGGCATCCATGAAGGCCCACGCAGCCACGTAGGATAGGTAGAAGGTCGTGGAGGCAGCTGACGGCCTCGGCCTCCTGCCCCCGAGCGCTACGTATAGATAGTAAAAGGTTATAGAGACGATGAACCAGCCAACGAAGTTGAGCAGTGGCACGCCGTAGTACTGGCCTGGCGACTGCCATACCCAGAGGCGCGCCCTGCCCGACAGCATGGGGTCGAAGGCCAGATCCATGGAGACCATGCCCAGGGCTGCCAGTGGATAGCTGCCGAAGGCGCAGAGTGAGTAGAAGCCGAGGGAGGCCCACAGCAGAGGTATGAAGAGCGGCACGCCGAGCAGCTGAGGGCCGAGGCCGCTTTGGGTGTAATAGTACTTGCCGAAGGGGATACCATAGTGAACCCCCAGGAACTCGAAGGTATATGACGTTGCGTAGGCCGTTGCAAGGAGGAGGCCCGTGTCCCTTGCCCTGAGCTCAGAGTAGGATGTCAGCAGGTAAAATGCAATGAATGGTATCACGGACGAGTATGCTCCAACTATGAAGTTGGCCGGGAACGGCAGGTTAAGGTATGAGAGGGCCATGGCTGGCGGATAAGCTAGTGAGAGGCCCCAAGCTACCCTCCTTAGTCTGTCCAAGCCTCACACGCGGCCCTCTGATCCAGAAAAACAATAAGTTAAAGCTTTAGCTGGGCGCCCAGCTTGAGCCCCTCTTCGAAGGCCGCCAAGTTCTTGTCAGCCATAGGGAGCTCCTGGACCTTGGCCCTGACCCTCTCAGCGTCAACGAAGCCGTCGAGCAGTCCAGTCCCAAGCAGCGCCCCCAGGAGAGCCATGTTCTCAACAACGTAGTTGCCCACCTTCTCTGCCACCTCCCTGGCCGGCACCACGGCGTACCTTATGCCAGCCCTCCTGAGGGCGTCCTCTATCTGCTGCCTCTTTATCGGCTTAAGCCCTGGCGTCGGGGGCGTCATGAGCACGTCTGAGGTCAGCAGCAGCCCTCCCTGCCTAAGGTATGGGGTGCCCCTGGCGGCCTCTATCATCTCAAACGAGAGCACCACGTCGGCCTCACCCCTCGGAACCAGGGGCGAGTAGACGTCTCCCAGCCTCACGTGGACCTCTACAGCCCCTCCCCTCTGGCTGAGCCCGTGGGTCTCAGCTACTATTGCCTTGCAGCCCCCCTCTATGGCGGCCTCGCCGAGGACCCTGGCCGCAGTTATGAGCCCCTGGCCGCCGACGCCAACCATAACTATGTTGAGCCTCCTTCCTCTATTCACATCCATACCTCGCCCCACCCCTTCCCCTCCTGGACCACCTTAACTATGGCCTTGTATGGGCATATCTCGGCGCAGACGCCGCAGCCCGTGCAGAGGCTCGGGTCTATCCAGGCCTTCTTGTCGTCCTTCACTAATATGGCAGGACAGGAGAAGGCGTTGTAGCATATGCCGCAGGCCGTGCACTTGTCCTCAACTACCTGGTAGAGCGGCACCTGTATCTTTTGCTTCCTCGCCTTCCTGACGGCTTCTAGTGCGCAGGCCCTCCTTGCTACAGCTACGGCCGGCCTCCTCTCGCTCACGACGTAGTCTATGGCGTCAGCGAGGGCGTTGGTTGCCCCCTCTATGTCGAACGGGTCAAAGGTGACTACCTTCTCGACGCCCACGCCCCTGGCTATGGCCTCTATGCTTATGACTGGGGCCTCGTCGCCCATTGCCGTGACCCCTGAGCCTGGGTCTGGCTGCTCGCCCGTCATAGCCGTTGTCCTGTTGTCGAGCACCAGGAGAAGCATTGGCGCCCTGTTGTAGATAGCGTTTACGAGGCCTGGTATGCCCGCGTGGAAGAACGTCGAGTCCCCTATTATCGCTATGGGCACCTGCTCCCTGGCAGCGCGGGCGAGGCCGTTGGCGGTCCCAATGCTGCCTCCCATCTCAATTATTATGTCCTGCTCCCTGAAGGGCTCGTAGAGGCCCAGGCTGTAGCAGCCTATGTCGCCGCTGTATATTGCCTTGACGCGCCTTCTGTTGACCGCCCTCCTGAGGGCGTAGAAGGTCGCCCTGTGCGGGCACCCCGGGCAGAAGGTGGGGGGCCTCGGGGGCACCTGGAGGTCAACGTTGTAGAGCTTCGACTCCTCGTAGGGGATACCCAGGAACCGCCTCACGGCCCTCCTCACGCGGTCAAGCGTCAGCTCCCCCACAAGGCCCACCAGGTCCTTGCCGTGGACCTCAAGCTGGAGCCTCTCCTCTGCCAGGGCCTGCTTGAGCTGGCCCTCCACGACGGGCTCGAGCTCCTCAACCACGAGGACCCTCCTGACGCCGCTCAGGGCGTCAAGCATAAAGCCCTTGGGGAAGGGGAGGGGCGCTGAAAGCTTCACCAGCTTAGCCTTTACGTCGCCCACCTCAGAGAGGACCTCCTTAACGTGCGAGTAGGCTATGCCGTCAGAAACTATTGCAACATCGCCGTCTCCCTCGACCCTGTTGAACTGCCCGAGGCCGTTGAAGGTCTTCCTTATGTCCTCCCACTTGGAGACCAGCTTCTCCCTCTGCTCCCTGGCAACCCCTGGCACCAGGGTTAGGCCCCTGGCCCTCTCGAACTTGCCCCCAGTCCTTGGCGGCCTCATGGAGCCAAGCACCACCGGCCCCCTGGCGTGCGACACCCTGGTTGTGCTGACCATAATGAATGGGTGGGAGAACTTCTCACTGAGGTCCAGGCCCAGCACCGTGAGGTCCTTCGCCTCCTGCGGGTCGCTCGGGGTGAGCACGGGCACGTATGATATGAGGCCGTAGTACCTGTCGTCCTGCTCGTTCTGGCTGCTCCACATGCTCGGGTCGTTGGCTACGAACACCAGCATGCCGCCCCTGACCCCCGTGTAAGCTATGCTCATCAGGGCATCTGCTGCAACGTTAAGGCCGACGTGCTTCATCGTGGCCATGCTCCTGGCCCCAGCTAAGGAGGCGCCGTAGGCGGCCTCGACCGCCACCTTCTCGTTGGAGCTCCACTCGACGTAGATGCCGACCTCCTTGGCAACGTCTGCCAATGTCTCTATGACCTCAGTCGACGGCGTGCCCGGGTAGCCCGCGGCGAAGCCTCCGCCTGCCTCAAGGAACCCGCGGGCCACCGCCTCGTTGCCCATCAGCAAGGCCGTGCTCCCAGCTCTACCCAGCACGCGATACAATAGCGGGTCCCAGCAACTAATGTCAGAGGGAATTAAATTAGATGCGTACAGGCGAAATAGTTCTCTGTCCTACCTATTTAACAGCAAGGATACTTACCCGGGCAGAACATCTGACTAAAAGGGCTGAGGGCCTCCTAGTCCAGGGGCAAGGAGGAGTGTACCACTACGACGAGTGTGATGAGTTCAGGGAGTCCATGGAGAGGCTGTTTAAGGAGGTGCTTAGCCAAATAAAGCAGATGAGGTACGACTTCCTGGAGAGGGCGGTAGACATAGACTTGGTGAAGAGCATATACCTTGACAGGCCCCACGAGGTCGTGGTCATACCTGAGACCGAGAGGCGGGGCAGGAGGGCAGAGGTCGCGATATACATAGACCCAATGTCAGTCGCAGTCAGCGGCGAGAGGGGCGAGTGCAGGTACAACAGGGTGGCCGACCACAACAGGGTGAGCTACTACAACGGCCTCCTTGAGTACATAGAGGCGCTCTCCGAGAGGAGGGGGCTCCAGGCAAGGGCAGTTGGAAGGAGGACGAGGTCTGTGACCTCAATAGCTGTTGAGCAGATGAACTAGCGGGGCCCGCAGTCCTTATAGCTTCCTGGGCCAGCTGTCGCTGGGACCCCCTTGACGTTCTCAATAGTGGCGGCCGACCCTGAGAGGGGTGACGTGGGCGTAGCTGTGGCCTCCAAGTTCATAGCCGTGGGGGCCCGCGCCGCTGGGCCCGACGGCCGCCCGTGAGCCCGCGCCGATAGCCCGTGGGGCGCGGGCGAGGCGGAGGTCCCTAGGCGCGACGAGCGATTATAAGCTGATGAGGATGAGCGCCTAGGGACAAACGGCACTGTCTACAGGTTCCTAGTAAGCAGCAGGCCTACAGGCCTGACCCGTTATGCGCAGGCCTTTTGTCGGTCAGCCCTTGGCCAGCAGCGACTCCAGGTATTCCTTCAGGGCGACCGCGTTGTTGTATGGCGACCTGGCCGCGTAGAGGAGGGTTATGGTCCTCCCGGACCTCAGCACCTCAAGCAGCTGGTCGACGGCCCTGTTCCCCCTCAGCTCCTCGAAGTACCTACTCTTGAACTCGTCCCACCTAGAGGGGTCGTGGTTGAACCACCTCCTCAGCTCGTCGCTTGGCGCCGCGTCCCTCAGCCACAGGTCAACCTTAGCGCTCTCCCTGCTCAGGCCCCTGGGCCAGAGCCTGTCAACTAGGACCCTCAAACCGTCGTCCTCCGATGGGGGCTCGTAGACGCGCTTGACCTTTATCAACTGAAAGCCATCAAGTTGAGTTGAGGCGAGGACCTTTATATGCCGGTCTCCATACGCCAGCCCTTTCAGCCATTGGGGAAGAGCCGTCGTTTTGCCGTGAAACCAAATGTCCTCAGCATGGGGCCTAGGGACGCCTAACACAGCGCATTAATTCTTGTGATAGCATCGCCTAACAGGAGGTCCCCTAGTAATAGATGAGCTCATCCCGCCTAGGCCCCTTGGCTTAACTGGAAGTGTGAACAGGTAGTCCCTGTCTGACTTTATCAGAGCGAAGCCCTAGGCGCCGGCCACAGGTAGCGGACCAGCATGAGCGCTGCAAGCATGAAGGCCAGGTGCACCATCATGAACTCGGCAAAGCTCGGCTCCACAGCACGTCATGAGCAGGCGCTAGAGGCTGCAGGAAAGACGCCCGCCGCCAGCATGAGGCCAGCCGTGGGGTCTAGGAAGGCAAGGGCGTTGCCTGACATTAGCCTTTATTGACAAACTTAAGTGGCCTGAGGAGGCTGGGCACTCCTCATCATCCTCGCCACCACGCTCTCTATGGGCTCCTCCTCGTTTGCCATTTTCCTAAGGTCGTCGAAGGTTCCCTGCCATATGAGCCTCCCATTTGAGATCATAAGTATGTGATCCGTGAGCCTGCCGGCGACGCTCATTATGTGGGTTGACACAAGGAACGTGGAGCTCATCTTGGAGAGCAGCGCTATAACCTCCTCCTGGGTCGGTATGTCAAGGTAGTTGAGGGGCTCGTCGAGCAGCACCACCTTAGGCTCATGTATTATTGCGAGGGCCAGGGCGAGCTTCTGCGCGTTACCCCTTGAGAGCGCTGAGACCCTGTAGTTCTCGTACTTCCTGAGGCCCAGGAGGTCCATCATCTTCTCGGCCCTGTCCCTGGGGTCGTCGAGGCCCCTCAGGGCGGCTATGTACTCCAGGTTCTCCCTCACCGTTAGTGCAAGGTAAGGGGTCGCGTCCTCAGGCAGGTAGCCGAGGTACCTCTTAACCTCGTAGTCCTCTGCGGGGTCCCTGCCAAGTATCCTTACAGTACCACCGTCAGGCTTCATCAAGCCAGCTAAGAGCCTCAGCGTTGTGGTCTTCCCAGCGCCGTTGGGGCCCAGGAGCGCGTACCTGCCGCCCTCGGGCACGTCAAAGGAAAGGCCCCTCAGGGCGGGCGACGTGCCGTAGAACTTGACGACGCTGTTGACCTCTATAGCGTTGGCCAAGCACAGTCCCTTCTCAAGACGGTACCTATATTGTTTATAAGCCTTTAATTCTTAACGTAGTCTAAACTGCCTGGTGCCGCGTTTGCCCACAGCTAAGCTCATACTGTTCGTAATAAAGACAAGGCTGAGCAGACCCCTCCTGATGTTCACTCTCTTCATAGTGGCCTATGGGCTAGCCAGCGGCGCCTTCCTCTACACTCACCATGTGGCGCTGCCAGCCAGCGAGGTCAGGAGTGAGAGGGCTATGGCTGTCATATACTCTGCCATAGTAGTCTTCCTGAGCTCATTTATGGGAGGCATCACCGTCCTTAAGTCCGACAGGGACTACCTCTTCACGCTACCCATAAGTAGGCTTGAGCTCGCCTCCTCCCTCTACGTGGGCCAGCTCACGCTGAGCGGCCTCCTAGTTGTTGCGTGGCTCGGCTGGTACCTGCCCTTCATAGAGGTGCCCCTAGCTTACGCGGTCCCAGACCTAGTGCTCTTCGTCCTTCTGATAACGTCGCTCTCAGCGTCTATAGCTGAGCTACCCATGAGGCAGAGGTCCCTGGCCGCCCTGGCGGTCGCAGCCTGGAGCGCCTCAGGCATATGGAACCCCGTTAGCCCCTCGGGCTTCCTCCACGGCTACTACCTGCCGGGCACCCTCACCCTTGCAGCCCTATCGCTGGGCCTCACCGCCTACGTCACGAGGAGGCTCGGCAACGCCCCGCTCCTCCTTGGCGGCGGCCCTTCGACAACGCCTACCTCAAGGCCCGAGGGCGGGGGCCTGCTGTCCTTCTCGGGCGTCAGGGGGCTCAGCGCGGTCAGGAGGATGAAGCTAAACACAATAATATTGGCCGGCAGGGTCGGCGGCTTTGGGGCCGCGGGCTCAAGGTACGTGAGCAGGAGGATGACTGTGAGGAGCTTCGTGGGCTACCTCACAATAGTGGCCGCCGCCCTACTGGCCATCTCGATAGCCCTCCAGGTCGAGGGGCTGCTGCCTGCTAACTATCAGCCTCAGCTTAGGGCATCTAACAGCGGAGCGTTGGGGGCGCTGCCGTTCTTCCTGGTTTACCTGCCGGCCCTTGTTCTTGAGACTCTGTTGATGGGCGTCAGCTCCATGGACGTCATAAACGAGAGGCCCTGGCTCTCCTTCACTTCAGTCAGCCCAGGGGCCTACCTCAGGGCGAGCGCCGTGAGCTGGGCCGTGGTGGCGCTGCTCTCAGCGCTGCCCTTCTCAGCCGCCTACGCAACCATGTACCTTCTGCTCGGCATGAGACTGGCCCTTAACATAGTTCCCCAGCTTCTGCTCAGCGCGCCTTCCTTCGCTGTGCTCTCCTACTTCGCCTCGGCCTACGTAGTGATGGCCCCTCAGCTGAGGTTTGAGGGCTTTACGTCAGGCCAGGCCAACCTGAGGGGCCTCGTGCTCTCGCTAATGATTATGGTGTTGATATTCCTGCTTCTGGTCTCCATGTACTCACTTGCCTTCAGCCTCTACGCGGCGGTGGCCTCCCTCATAGCAACGGTGCCGCTAATTTCGTTCAGCGGCCCGTGGGGCTCAGCCTCGAGGCGGCTAGTTGAGAAGGGCTACGTGTGAAGGCCGGCCACGCCAGCGATTTAAGGCTCCGCCTGGGCCCCGTCAGCCTGCTGGGCACCCTTAGCGGGCAGGCCCTCGGCGGCGCCGGCTGCAACGATTACCTTACCCTTGGACTTAAGGTACTCCATTATCTTATCGTGGAGGTAAGCTATGATCTTCTGCCTGTCCTCCATGAGTATCACGTCGCTGTACTCCTTCACGAAGACGTTGTGAGCGAACGGCGACGGGTAGGGCAGCGGGCCCCTGACCCAGACCTTTATGTCGCCAGACTCTATCAAGCTGAGAACCCTCTGGGCAGCCTGGAGGTCCATGTAGTCCTCAAGTATCTCCCTGTACGTCTCCCTTATGACAGGGCTCTGTGGCATCTCCTCCATCATCACCTCGAGCAGCTTCTGGGCGCTGAGCTGCATCCTCTCAGGGCTCCTCTCGTAGCCCCTGTACCTCCTCAGTATCATGAAGCTCCTCTGGGCGACGTGCCTGAACCTCCTCCTCATCATCTCAGTCCTTGAGACGGCCCTCTCAAGGATTGACCTTATGTTTGAGCTCGTGACGGACCTCAGCAGGTGATTTACGAGGTCCTCGTCAGGCTGCCTGCCCTCGTAGGTGAGCATGAATGCGTTATCCGTCACCGAGACCTTGACGGGCACGTTGAGGTGGTCTGAGAGGACAGCGCCGTAGGCCCTTGATAGGGCGTCATTCGTCCTCCTGCCAAAGAGCGCGTGGAACGTTATGTTCCAGCTGCCGTCGTCGCCCTGGAAGTACTCTATGAGCACGTTCCTCCTGCCCGGCACTACGCCCGTGTAGGCCAGCTGCTCCCACATGTACTGTATGATCTCCTCGGCCGCGTGGGGCTCAAGCCTGTACTCCTGCGTCAGGACCCTCCTCGCCTCGTCTATCATGCCCTGCCCTATGAGCTGCCCTATCCTCTCCCTGAACTCTCCAACCAGGAGGGCGCTGTCGAAGGCCAGGGGCAGCATCTCGCTGAACCAGCTCGGCACTGTGGGCCTCTCGTGCTCAGCAGGCTCCACGAAGACCTTCATGCCATCGGCCTTGAGGAACCTGTAGGTCTTGCCGCCAAGCACAAATATGTCGCCAGGCTCCAGTATTTCAACGAACTCCTCCTCGAGGTTCCCTATGCTCCTGCCCCTTGATATCACCTTTATCTTGGCCTCGTCCGGTATGGTGCCCGCGTTGAGCTGGTATATCATCCTGGCGCTCCTCTTTCTGCCGAACTCGCCCAGCTCCTCGTCAAGCCTTATCTTCGAGTAGACCCTCTCGTCCTCAAGTGGTGAGCCGCCGAGGAAGCGTAGCACGTTCATGTAGTCCTCCCAGCTGAGGTCGTGGAACGGGTAGGCCCTCCTGATGACCTTGTAGGCCTCATCTATCCTCCAGACCCTCTCTATTGACATCCCTATTATGTGCTGCGCCAGGACGTCGAGCGGGTTCCTGGGTATCCTGACGTTGTCTATCTTCCTCTCCATGGCGGCCTTTGCAAGCACCGTTGACTCCACAAGGTCGTCCCTATTGACCGCTACCATGATACCTCTGCTCACCTGTGTCACATGGTGCCCTGCCCTGCCGACCCTCTGCAGGAGCCTACTGACGCTCTTCGGGCTGCTCAGGAGGACCACGAGGTCTATGTAGCCTATGTCTATGCCGAGCTCAAGGCTCGTGCTCGAGACGACTACCTTGAGCTCCCCCCTCTTAAGCCTCTCCTCAACGTTAAGCCTTACCTCCCTCGAGAGGCTGCTGTGGTGCGCCTCCACCTCGTCCATGTCGACGTAGCCCTTGGACTTCATGATCTTCTTCAGCTTGAAGACCACCCTCTCCGTGGCGCTCCTGGTGTTGGTGAAGACGAGCGTTGTCCTCGCGGCCCTCGTGAGCTCAGCGACCGTGTTATATATCTCCTCGTTTATTTTGTCTGGGTCGCCGTGTATCAGGTCGACCTTGGGCGTCACAACCCTTATATCGAAGGGCTTCGCGAACCTCGCATCAACAATCTCAACGGGCCTCGGGGTTCCGTCGTCGTTAAACCCTCCAAGGAAGAGGGCGACCTCCTCGAGCGGCGATATCGTTGCTGAGAGCCCTATCCTCTGCAGCCCCCTGCCCCCGTGCTCCTTGATGAGCTCCTCGAGCCTCTCAAGGGTAAGCACCAGGTGGGAGCCCCTCTTGTTTGACGCCATCTCGTGGATCTCGTCAACTATGACCCACCTGGCCGTCGCTAGCCTCTCCCTGAACTTGGGCGCCACGAGGCTTATCGCGAGGCTCTCGGGCGTCGTTATAAGTATGTGCGGGGGCCTTCTGAGCATCCTGGCCTTCTCGTTGGCGGGCGTGTCGCTCGTCCTTGTGCCGACCCTGACCTCAGGCGGCTGGAGGCCCATCTGCTTGGCCTTCTCCTGGATCTCAGCGAGGGGCTGCACAAGGTTCCTGTACATGTCGTTATCGAGGGCCCTCAGGGGGCTGACGTAAATCGCGTATATCTTGTCCTCGAGCTCCCCCCTCTCGCCCATGGAGAGGAGGTCATCAAGTATTGCTAGGAAGGCCGCGAGGGTCTTCCCAGTTCCTGTGGGGCTTGATATGAGGACGTTCCTCCCCTGCTTTATGAGGGGTATCGCCCCTCTCTGGGGGTCAGTGAAGGAGCCGTACTTCTCCTTAAACCAGGCCGACACGTATGGCCTCAGCATCGAGAGTATAGCCTCGTCGTCCAGTTCTGCCGTCACCCTCACGGCCCTGGAGCCGGCCTAAGGCCCGTAGGCTAGCCTAGTAGGCGCAGGGGGTTATAGGGGACTGCCCTTACGACCTGCCACAAAAAAGCTATTACGTGGCGTGTTTACCCGTGGCGTTCCTTTCCTTGCTTTTAACCTAGTTCCGCCGCGGGCACCCCTCTTAAGGGATCACACGTGGTCACCCTTAAGTCACTGGGGCTTGTCGAGGGAAACGCCGCTACCCTCCCATCCACCTTTTATCACCCCCACACTCGTGAGCAGCGCCCGTCATCAGGTGGGGTCGCCAATGAAAGCTGTCTCGGTAATACTGTATAAAAGTAACTTGACAAAACTATATTTAGAAGCGATTAAAATAACTAGTAGTTACGTAGAAGCGTTACAGTCTCCTTAAGGCGTCTGCTGCGGGTAAGCAGCCCTCCTTATTATTTCGTAGAGCTTCTCTGGGTTCTTAGTGTAGAGCCTGAGCTTTGAAATAGTCCTCCTGCCATGTCTGCTGAGCTCAACGAACCTCCTCTCCTTGTTAAGGGTGATCTCTATGTCGGGCGGCAGGGGGAAGCGTATGCCCTTGGTCGTCATGAGCCCCTTGATCACTATGCCCTTGTCAGTGACTATGTAGGAGGTGGGCATATTGAGGGCTGGCAGCTTCTTCACCCTGCCGAGGGCCCACATAGTGATGCCCTGGTTTATCACGAAGTAGCCTTCAAAGTAGATAAGGAATGCCAGGAACAGCAACAGCCTCATGTAGCTAACGCTCACGTCCTTCATGGGTGAGTCGAAGAGCCTGAGGGACAGGAAGTTGGCGAAGTCAGGCACGTATCTCCAAAGTGCGAAGAAGTACGCGAGCCCCACTAGCACGCCCAGAGTAGTGTAGAGGGAGAACTTGGTCTGCTCCTGTAGATCCATGTATATGAGAGTATCCTTGGTCTGTATGGCCCTCACGTTGTCCTCATGGAAGAGCTTCTTGCCGCTCAGCACCTCAGCCACATATGATGACTTCTCGCCGAGGCCGCTGCTCATGAGCACGCTCTGGACTACCATGCTTATTGCTATGAAGACGAATATGAGGAGGAAGAGGTATATGTTGACCCCTATGACTGCCGCCAGGGCGCTGTATATGAGTATATAGAGCTGGTTCAGGGCTATCATCCTGCTGAGCTTCTCCATGTAAGCCATGTCAGCGGCTCCTCCAAGCTTCCAGCTAAGGGTCTTAAGGGAGGGATTAAAGGTCTATAGCTTTTAACTGTGGACAAGGGAGGGCTAAACCTTTTTCACATCAACGAAGACCTTCTATATTCGTCTGCAAAAGGTCTCAATGGTGACCCCTCACTCGATGGGGTAACCGCCACAAGGGCAAGGGGGCCGTAGATGGAAGCCCCGCGCCGTTGGGCTCGAAGAGGTCCCATGAGGTGCGGGTAGAGCTGGTGATCCGTGCGGAGGCGCATCCCCGCTGGCGGTGCCGCAAACGATTTCAGTTATCATCAGGTACCGCTAGCGGGGGGAGCGCTTGCAGGTAAGGGCAGCTCTGGCACTCATAGGCGACGACCTTGAGCTGCGAAGGGACGTGTGCGTAACTGCAGACGAGCAGGGCGTCGTGGAGTCAATAGAGTCCTGGGGGAGCTGCGGTGAGGGCTCCCTTGGGGGCAGCTGGGCCGCCCTGCTGCCGCAGCCAGCCAATGCGCACGTGCACAGCGCCGACGGCAATTTCCCCGAGTTTGGGGTCGACCTAGGTCTTCACGACCTCGTGGCTCCACCTGAAGGCCTGAAGTACAGGCTCCTCAGCTCCCTGAGTTCAACTAGAACAGCTGCAGCGATACGGAGGACCTACAGGGCCGCCTACGCCCTCGGCGTCGGCCTGCTCGTTGACTTCAGGGAGGGAGGGGGGACGGGCTGTCTGGCGGCGCAGCTGGCCAAGGCCTCGCTGCAGGGTGACATTGAAGTCATAGTGCTGGGCACCCCCGGCCCCACCTACCCCATGTGGTGCCAGGGCCTCGGGCTCTCCAGCCCCCTTGACTACCCGCCAGGCCTCCTCAGCGCGCTGACCAGCCAGACCCCGCTCTCCTTCACACACGTGGCGGAGGACCCGAGGAACAGGGACGAGGGCGACCTGGAGGTGGCCCTTAGGTCGGGCTTCAGGGCGTTCGTCCACGGGACCTACCTCTCAACTGACGATCTGAGCGCCGTGAGGGATCACGGCGTCCCCCTCATACTGTGCCCGAGGAGCAACATGTGGCACGGCCTGAGGCCGCCGCCCGTGGCCGACGCAGTGAGGCTTGGGCTGACCCTAGGCCTGGGCAGCGACAACGCTGCATGGAACCTGCCCGACCCGTGGGCTGAGACGGAGGTGGCCCTCCTGGTCGCCAGGTCCCAGGGGGCCAGGGGGGAGGACCTCGCTAAGGAGATCCTCAGGGCCCTCATGGTGGGAGGCTACCTGGCCGCGGGCGCTCAGCCAAGGATCATAGCTGAGGGCAGGAAGCTCCACGGCGTGCTTGTCAACGCGGAGTCGACAGGCATATTGTCTGCTCTAGGTGTTTACACGGCTATAGCAAAAAGGGCTGGCAGGGGCCTGGCCCTTAGAGTTGACGGCAACAGGTTAGAGGCCGCTGGACTTGCCTAGGCCCGCATCTATCAGTCTCTTCAGGTTTACAGTGTCCAGGACGTTACCAGTTATCTTAAGCTGGCCGCCGAGGAAGGCCTTCATAGCGTCCAGCTGGCCGCTCATTATCTTCTCAAAGACCTCCTGGCTTGCGCTCAGCGTCGCTATCGGGCTTGGATGCCTGCCCTCCACCACCTTCATGCTGCCGTTCTTTATCTCAATGTAGAAGTCGCCAAGCCCTGACACTGAGAACTGGTACACCTTGTCCCAGCTCTTGATCTCAGGGACCTGCTCAGTAGCCCTTGAGAAGAGCTGCTGAAGCAGACCCTTCACGTCATCCATGGTTACCATGCGCTCACCCACCCACCAGGAGGCCTCCATTACAAGGTATTATGTCTAAGAGGCGAGGCGTTAACTATGGGGCTAAGTTAACATGTTTTTAAACCACTTAATGAGGACAATTTTAAAGGGCTTGAGCAGAAAAGGTATAGGACGCGCCAAGCCTTAACATGTAAGTCCTTCCATAGCACTGGCCTGGGCGGTGAGCGCGTCTGAGGAACGTGGCTGTAGTTGGTTACGGGCACTCCAAGTTTGGGGTTAGGAATGACGTTAACATGGCAGAGCTCGCATATGAAGCCATCAAGGAGGCCCTTGAGACGGCCAACCTAGAGCCTAAGGACATAGAGCACGTGACCGTGGCGAACGCAGGTGGCTGGAGCAGCGAGCCCCTGCCCGCCGTAGTAGTGGCTGAGTACGCCGGCCTGACAGACAAGCCCCTTCACAGGGTTGAGGCGGCCTGCGCCTCCGGCAGCTCAGCCGTGGCCACGGCCTACATGGCGGTTGCCTCAGGGCAAGCTGATATAGCTATGGCTGTGGGCCTCGAGAAGATGAACGAGAGCCCCACGCCCACGGTGGTTGAGTTCATAGGCAGGGCCGGCAACTACTTCTGGGAGTTCCAGAACTTCGGCCTCACGTTCCCAGGCTACTACGCCCTCTACGCCACTGCCTACATGTCAAGGTATGGTGCAACTGAGGAGGACATGTGCCAGGTCGCCATAAAGAACCACTACTACGCCAGCATGAACCCGAGGGCCCAATTCCCGAGGAGGATAGACATGGAGACCTGCATGAAGAGCCGCTACATAGCCTGGCCGCTCAAACTCTACGACTCCTCCCCGATAACTGACGGCGCCGCCGCGGTCGTGCTGGCCAGCGAGGAGGTGGCTAAGAAGCTGACGGACTCGCCCGTCTGGATACACGCGATAGGTTCCTCCTCCGGCACGGCTAACCTATCCAAGAGGGACAACTTCACGGGGCTGAGGGCAGCGCAGCTGGCGGCCCAGATGGCGTACAAGAGGGCAGGCCTTGAGGCTGAGAACGCCGCGAGGTACTTTGACGCGGCGGAGGTGCACGACTGCTTCACCATAGCTGAGATAATGGCCTACGAGGACCTCGGCTTCGCCAAGAGGGGCGAGGGCTACAAGCTTGCCAAGGAGGGTCAGACGTACATAGGGGGACTGATACCAGTCAACCTGAGCGGCGGCCTGAAGGCGAAGGGCCACCCGATAGGGGCGACAGGCGTAAGCATGGTAGTTGAGCTGACCAAGCAGCTCCTCCACAAGGTCGAGCCGGGAAGGCAGGCGCCCATCAAGAAGGGGATGGCGATAGCGCACAACGTCGGCGGCACAGGCCACTACGCCTACGTCACAATACTTGGCCTTGAGAAGCCGAGGGGGAGGTGATAAGGATGAGCTCAAGGACTCAGAGGGATGAGGCTGACCTCTACCTCAAGCAACTGGAGCAGTTTGCCGACGCAATGAAGGGGAGTGTCGGCGTCCCAGTAATAGTGGACCCGAAGACCAACGTGGCCACCTGGTTCGACCAGAGGGAGCTGAAGATAAGGTTCCTGATAAGCGTGGAAAAGACCAGGAAGTTCTTTGAGGGCCTCTCGGAGGGGAAGATATATGCCACCAGGTGTAAGCAGACCGGCGAGGTGTTCTTCCCGCCCCAGGTGGACTGCCCTGGAGTCAAGGACGGCGAGGTCGAGTGGGTGGAGCTGCCAAGGGAAGGGGAGCTGGTGACCTACACTATAATATACACCAAGCCCTACAGTTTTGGCCACTACAGCGACTACACGGTGGGCATAGCCAAGCTGAGCAACGGGGTCCAGGTGCTGGCCTGGGTCAGGGAGACGGACCCAAAGAAGCTGAGGGTTGGTATGAAGGTCAGGCTGGAGGTGGTGAGGAGGGAGCCCGAGGGCTACATGACATACGAGCTCGTGCCAGAGTAGTCCCTGAAAATTCTTGAAGGCCACACAGCGGCCTGATGCCCGCCCGCTGCGCGGTAGCTTAACCTATGACCCTGTTGGCCGCTAGGAGGTATTTCACCGCGGCCGAGTAGCTGTACTCGCTGTAGAACTCCTCCTCAAAGGCAGGCCCAGACTCGTTGACCATCTGTCCCTGCTGGTTCACATATGAGATGCCTATCACCTTTAGCCCAAGGTAGTAGGCCCTGGCCGCAACTATGTAGCCGTGAATGGCTGCATTGCTGACGTTTGAGAGCATTGAAAACGTGGCCGGGGCGTCACTCACATTGCTCAGGTTCAGGTGCTCAACTATGTATATGGTCACGTTGGCAGCCTCCTCAGCTGCCGTGGGGCCTATGTAGACGCTCGGGAACCAGGGGCTATCCGATATGCCCCTCACTATGACCCACGGCACCCCGAGCCTTGAGTTAACGTAGGCGAAGCCCATGCCCTCATTTTCGCCCGCGTCTGTCTCATATAAAGCGTTCTGCTGAGCCATCCACGAAAGAGGCTCCGTCCACTGGTTTGCAGAGCCTATGACTCCCACGATTATCCTTGGCACCAGCTCTCCGCTTACATTGAGGCCAGTAACGTTGGCCAAGGGCACCGGGCTCAGCGTGGACGCCGCCTGCCCTGCGAGCTCCACCAGCTGGGCCGAGGCTGCCAGGTACTCCACGTAGACATAGCTTAGGTCGATTCCATAGCCGTAGCCGTAGGAGGAGGCGTTGGAGTAGGACGGCATTGCCTCACCGAAGCCGGAGACCAGGTCCCCCCTGAGAGGCGTCACGTTGACCACCTCGACACCTCCGTAGGGCGTGTTTACCCGTGGCGTAACCTTTCCTTACTTTTAATTACTTCTAGTTCCGCCACGGGCACCCCTCTTAAGGGATCATACACCGTCACCCTTAAGTCACTGGGGCTGGTCGAGGGGAACACCACTACCCTCCCATCCACCTTTCTCATCAAGTTAAGGGGGGCAATAGAATCCCTCTCCAACAAAACCCCGCCACCCTCCAAATACCTAGCGTTTACCTTGAACACCTTAATACCCCCACCCTCGTGAGCAGGGCCCGTCATCAGGTAGGGGTTAAAAACCCTGACAACCCTCTCCACAACTTGCCTACCCTTCTTCAGCTTCCCACCGCCGAAGGGATCAACGGAGGAAGTGTATGATTCGGAAACCTCCTCAACGTCAATTGGCTGAGACTTAAGCATTTCAACGAATTTAATAACACTCCATTGATGAATCCTATGCCTAAGCTTATCATTTTTGTCACCCTCCATCTTCTCCTTAGCCCTTGAGGAGAACTTACCGACGATAACCTTAGCATTTAAACTCATAGCCAGATCTGTTATCCTCTTAACACTCTTCCTCAACACATCTATTTTTCTTTCCTTTTCCCTCAATCTACTCAACTTCTTCTTAACTAGCTCGTCCTTCGTTGAATTACCCCTGGCGATCTCCTCTCTCCTTAAGGAGTAATTAACTACAATCCTCCCTAGCCCAGTCTCATAACGCCTCAACTCCTTGAGTTTGAAACCCTCAAAAATTGCTAAGGTAACGTTATTCTCATTAACGTCAATAGAGACATAATTACCCTCCCTGGTCTCCACCTCAACCTCCTTCTCAAAGGTAAGCCAAACGAGCGCTTTCCTGCCCACCAGCCTCAGCTTAAGCTCTTGAGAAACACTCCAACCCTCACGCAAATAGTGAATGAGCTGATTAGTTACCCTAAGTGGGATCTCAACCCAACCCTTGTGAGTTAGGACACTGATGGACGCTCTGTTAAACCTCCAGTTAATCATGTTAGGGATAGTGATCATAACCCTCTTATACTCTGGTTTATCCTTTCTCGTTAGCCCTTTCCTCTTCCTCTTCCTGAAACTCTTGACAATCCTGCTTGCTGTGATGTAAGCGCCTTCAATAACTCTAGAAGGTAGGAAGGGGTACTTCTCCTTGCAATGATCGTAAAACCTTTCGTGTAACTTCTTCCTAGCAGTTGGTAAGCCCTCGGAGATTATGACGTCAATCATTTCATTAACAATCCTCTTCTGATATTCTTCAACCTCCCTAAGGGCGCGGTATTTCCACCCGTTCAGGGGGTCGCTCTCCAGCTTAATCGTCCTTTCCAGCGTCTTCAACACACCTGACCACCCTCTCATATTCATGGGACCTGTGACCGTAAATTCTTGAGGCAAACGATTTAACGACTTCAACGAAGTCCTCTTCCAACTCCTGCATGTGATCCTTTGGCTCCTCTTGGAGCGCTATGATGACGTTTACTCCGTAGGCTTTGAATAACTCTACTAGGTATTGGAAGCCGAAAAGTGTTAGCCTTTCCTTGTAAGCCACTACTATCGCATCAATCTGCCTCCTCTTAGCCAGCTCCAGGAGCTTCTTTAGCCCTCTCCTATCCTCCTTCAAGCCAGAACCTATGTCCTTAACCTCTATTACGCTCACTTCCCCGAGAGCTTTCTTAACCCAATCCCTTAACGCGTTTAGCTGCCTCTCCAAATCGTCTTTTTGTGCATTTGATGAAACCCTTGCATAAATTGCTACCTGCTTCGCCTTTCCACCGCTTAATAGCCTTTCAACCTCACTGTAAGGAATCCTCCACCTACCGTTAATTTCAATGGCCTTTATTTTCCCTTCCCTTATCCACTTTATAACACCACTCCTACTCATACCAAGTATTTCAGCAACCTCACTGGGCGTTAAGTATCTCTCCACAGCTTTTCTCTAGATGTAATTAGAAGTATCTAGAAATATTTAAAGATTACGCAGGAAACGTTATAGTCTCGCTGTAGGCCATGGTCGAGTTAACTAGGGATGCCCTGTGGTAGTGTATGCTAGACTTATCAACAACGAAGGCACCTATTACAACATCGCCTGGGACTACGTACGGGTTTCTGCTACCAGCGGTGCCGGAGAGTATTGCGGCCCTCACGTTAAATAGCGTGTCCATAAGGGTGGTGGCCTCCGCGGCAGCGTACTCCTTCTCGCCGCTCCTCACCAGGACCACGGGCGTGCCGCCTATGCTGCCCACGTAAAAGCTGTAGCCCGAGCAGTTGACTACTGCTGTGAGCTTCATGGACGCCAGCAGGGGTGCCATCTCCATAGCCATGGGTGTCACTACGCCAACCCTGGGGGTCATGAGGATCCTCTTGAGGGCCGAGGACGTCATAGGGGTGCCGTTGACGAAGGACGCCCTGACCGCTGGGCCAAGGCCTGAGTTAGCCGTGCCATGGGCTGCCATTATCAAGCCACCAAGGGTTAGGCCCACCAAAAAGGATACGACCACCGCCCCAACGAGACCTAGGAGCCTCAAGTCAACCCCCAGCAGAAGATCTCCTTAGATTGCTTATAAATGTCCTTGAAGCTCTCTCCATAAGTTTTAACTTATCTAAGTTAAAATAATTGAAGGAGTTCTCTCAAGTTCTGTTAGCTCTCCCTTCAAGAGCTGTAACTTGAATTTATTAGACGCGGTGCCCCTTACCTCGTGGAGGCTAATACCATGACACACCCAGGCGTTAACTACGGGGCTGTTGGCATCAGGGTGAGGCTTGGCAGGATACTGAGCGATGGCAAGGCCGTATTCTTTGCCTTCGATCACGGCATGGAGCACGGGCCTAAGGACTTTCCTGGTGACAGGATCTTCGCAAGAAATATAATACAGCAGGTGGTTGACGCTGGCGTCGACGCCATAATGATGCTGCCTGGCATGGCAAGGCTAACACATGACATCTGGGCAGACAAGGTTGGGCTCATAGTCAAGCTCACGAGCAAGACCGAGCTCAGGCCGGAGAGCTCGATTCACCTTCAGACGAGGCTTGGAACCGTTGAGGACGCGGTCGCCCTAGGGGCTGACGCCGTCGCCGCCACGGTTTATTGGGGAAGCGAGCACGAGTCGGAGATGATGGAGAACTGGCTGCTGATAAAGGAGGAGGCGGAGGCCTATGGCATGCCCGTCCTCCAGCTGGCCTATCCGAGGGGCTCGCACTTTAAGAACTGGTACGACCCTGAGGTCGTTATGTACGGCGTCAGAGCCGCCGTCGAGGTCGGCGCGGACCTCATAAAGACCTACTACACGGGCTCCAGGGAGACCTTCGCTAAGGTCGTTGAGATGGCCCAGGGCATACCAGTGCTCATGAGTGGCGGCGCCGTCAGGTCAAGGCCTGTTGAGTTCCTCGAGGACGTCAATAACGTGCTGGGGGCCGGCGGCAACGGGGTCGTAGTCGGCAGGAACGTGTTCCTGGCCAGCGACATAAAGAGCATGGCCAAGGCAGTGATAGCCGTGGTCCACGAGGGCCTGACGCCTGAGGAGGCGGCAAAGCGCTACAACCTGCCGTCCCAGGGCGCCCTGGCCAGCGGGAGGCCTGAGGAGACGGACTGAGACGAAGGTGGTGTCCTAGGACCATGGAGAAGGATCTTGACGTTGTAGCTGTAGGCCATGCCCTGGTCGACCTCAGGTTCACAGTTGACAGGTTCGCCTCACCGGACGAGGAGGCCGACATAGTTGAGCAGAGCACGGGCCCAGGAGGCTCCGCCATAAACGTGGCCATAGTCACCTCGAAGCTCGGCGGCAGGGCCGCAGTGATAACTAAGATAGGGCTTGACGAGTTTGGGAGGCAGATAGTTGAGGAGCTCGTGAGGAGCAAGATAGACATCTCAGGCCTCAAGGTGGGCTTCAGCTCAACGGGGTTCTCGGTCCTCATGATAGACAAGGAGGGCAACATAGTTCTCTACGGCTACAAAGGGTGCGCTGAGAAGCTGGAGCCTGATGAGCTTGATGAGAAGGTCATAGCGAGGGGCAAGTACATACACATAGCCAGCCTCAGGCCAGACACCTCGCTCAGGGCCGCCGTCAGGGCCAAGGAGCTTGACGCCATGGTCTCCTGGGACCCGGGCCGCAGGCTGAGCATGGCTGGACTCAAGGCGCTCAGGGGACTGATAAAGTTCGTTGACATAGTTGAGCTCAACAGCAGGGAGTGCGCCAACCTCACGGGCCTAAAGGACCCCGCAGCATGCGCCTCCGAGGTCCAGAGGGTAGGCCCCTCCACGGTAATTGTCAAGATGGGCGCCAGGGGGCTCTACGCCCTCAGCGATGACTTCACGGGCTACATGCCAGCCTTCAAGGTCAGCGACGTCAGGGACTCCACCGGGAGCGGCGATGCCTTTGCGGCGGCCCTCCTGCTGAAGCTCTCAAAGGGGGAGAAGCTCAAGGAGGCGCTGATATACGCCCAGGCCGTGGCGGCCCTCAAGGTGACCCTGCTTGGGGCGCACGCGCTGCCGAGCACCGATGAGATCGAGAAGTTCTACCAGGAGCACAGGAAGGAGGTGGAGGCTGGCATCTCAGAGAAGCCTCCCCAGAGTGGTTCGAGTTGACCTGCAGCAGTGTGAGCGTGGCAATAACTGGGGCCAGCGGCGTAAGGTACGGCATAAGGCTCCTTGAGGCCCTGGGCAAGCTCAAGGTTAACGTGAGCGGCATCATAGTGAGCAGGTCAGCGGAGCTTGTGGCCCAGGCCGAGGAGGACATGAGTGAGGGGGAGCTGACGAGGCTGGCCTCAAGGTACGGCCCCGTGTACGGGGAGGACGACATGCTCTCACCCCTCGCCTCCTCAAGCAGCCAGCCCGACTGCATGGCCATAGTCCCGGCCAGCATGAAGACCGTGGCGCTGATAGCGAACGGCATTGAGATGAACCTTGTAGCAAGAGCAGCCCTCTCCATCCTGAGGCTCAGGAGGCCCCTGGTTGTCGCCTTCAGGGAGGCACCCCTAGGGGTGGCTGAGCTGAGGAACCTGCTCAGCCTGGCCGAGATGGGAGCTATAGTGGTGCCGCTGGCCCCCGGCTTCTACTCCAGGCCCAGGAGCGTTGATGACATGATTAACTTCATGGTCGGCAAGGTCCTCGACGCCCTTGGCGTGGGAAATGACCTCTACGCCAGGTGGCGCGGCCCCGCGGAGCGCGAGGATAGCTGAGGGAGGGCTAGGGCTGCCTCGCAGCACCCTTGGCCCTCCCTATGGCGTCCATCATAGCCTTGGCCAGGCTCTCCTTGCCCGGGAACTCGCTGGGAGGCATGTAGTGGACCTCGACGTTGCCGAGCCTTGAGGCCACGGCCTCGGCCTGGGAGGCAAGCCTCTTGTCACCCGTGAAGAAGAGGACTCTGCCCCTGCCGCCGGCCACCCTCTCAACTACCTTTAACACGTCAAAGTCGTCATTTGCCGGCTCCAGTACCCTGCTCTGCCCGGCGCGCTGGGGCTCCGAGAGCCCCCTGCCAACTATCACGTGGACCTCGACGCCGGGCTCCTCCCTCTCTATCACGTCAGGGTAGTATCCTTTGAACATCTGGTCTAGCACCACTGCGATGTCGCTGCCTCCCCCTGCATGCGCGGCGCCGCCCTCCATCTGCTTAAAGACGCTCAGTCTCCCGCTGGCTATGACGTCACCCTCTATCATGACCACGAAGAGGTCCCTTGGCCCTTCCTTGTCCAGCTCTGAGAGCTGTGAGGGGTCAAGGACCCTGACGGTGTTGCAGTCAAACACTATGAGCCTCCTTGCCATGCTTGCCCTCAAGGACCAGTTAGAGCGCTAGGCTTAAATGGTTAAACTGTTCACAAAAGCGGGGCCGGTGCTGCTAATGGGAGAGAGCCTCACTTCAAACACGATAATAGAGCGCCTCATAACAATGGCGCAGGGGGTTGAGGACACCTCAACTCACCTGCTCCGTGTGGTGAGCGCCAGCAGCCTGATGCCTGAGGTCGTTGAGAAGACCTACAGGCAGGACCTGCTGCAGTTCAGGGACGTGGTCACTAAGGGGAAGGAGGGCCTCCTCGACTACATAGCTAACGGGAGGCTCAGCGTCGTGACCTACAAGGAGTTCTACATAGAGGCCGCCCTCCAGATGGAGTGTATAATGAGCAGGCTTGAGGCGGGCACCTACAGGCTCCTCCTCAGCTTGAGCCTCGAGAAGGCGTTGCCATCTAACATACTTGAGAGCGTGAGGGGGCTCCTCAGGGAGCTGCAGTCGTCATCAATAGCCCTAGTCGACATGCTCAGGGCCAGCGAGGGCCCTATCAAGGACCCTGCTGCGAGGAGAAAGATAATTGACGACAAGTTCAACCTCGTGAGCGACTCCGAGAGGAGGGCAGACGCGATATACCGTGAGGCCCTGGCTGCCGTCACCGAGGCGTACTCCAGGGAGGCGGGCAAGCTGCTCATGTTGAAGGAGGTCATAGATTCCTTTGAGGACGCCGTAGACTGCGCCTACAACACCTCCACCTATGTGAGGCTAGTGGGCCTTGGCCTCCTCAGCTAGCCCCATAAGGGCAAGGCTCGTCGGGGGCGTGGTGGTAGTCCCGTCCATAGAGGACTCAAGGAGACTGTACTCCATGGGCTTCTACGGCAGGCCCATAGGGGCCCAGAAGGTCAGGGACCCGGAGTCCATAACGTCACCCCTTATACTCGACCCCCTTGAGGCTCTCTACCTCTCAGAGACCAGGGTGATAGAGGTCTATGACAGCTCTGAGAGGCCCTTGGGGGCCCAGGAGCTCGCCGAGAGGCTTGGGCTGACGGCGAGGCAGCTTAAGCTCTACAGGGTCTACAGGTCCCTGAGGTCAAGAGGGCTCACGGTCAGGTCAGGCCTTAAGTACGGGGCCTCCTTCGTTGCCTATAGGAGGGGCCCAGGGCTTGAGCACGCGCCCTTCATAATCCACTACTTTGAGCCTCAGGAGCCCTTCGACCCGGTGGAGCTCGTGAGGGCCGGCAGGCTGAGCCACAGCGTGAGGAAGACGTTCATAGTGGCCACGGAGGACCCCGTGAAGGAAGAGCCATATTATATAATGCTTAAATGGCTTCGTCCCTAACTACTGTGGTGTAGCAGAAGGGACTCGCTGTGAGCTTCAGAAAGGATCCGAGACAGGAGCTGAACCAGGGGGCCAGGCAGGAGCCGAGGCCTAAGCCTATCGGCGACAGGTGTAACCCTCTCTGCCCCTTCTTCAGGTGCAGCCAGAAGGCGCTTAGGATAACCACCGAGCACTACAGGGGAAGGCCGGTAAAGGTTGCTATCTGCTCCCTAGTGGGCGACAGGTGCGTCGGGTCCCAGTGCAGGTTCGCCTACTGTGAGAAGAAGGCCATGTTGCCTGACGGCAGGTGCGCCTTCGCCGTAGAGAGCAAGGCGAAGCGGATGAAACCCTTCGAGGAGGAGCTCAGCGAGGAGAGCGAGCTGTCCGGCTTTCAGCTAAAGAATAAAAAGCTCCCTGATGAGCTCTAGCCTGCCTGGCAGGTGAGCTGGGCACAACCCTTACGTCGGCCGTCAGGACTCCGTCGAGCGACAGTATGAAGCCGGCGACCTTCTTCTTGACCCCGTAGGCCTTAGCGAGCGTGGTCTCCGGCGGCAGCGGTATTATGACTTGCACCAGGTAGAAGGAGCCCGCCCTGGCCACATATATCCTGAGGGGCCTTATGCTCATGGCCCTGAGGCCCCTCTCTATCGTAGTCCTGAGGCCGACGCCGTGGACCTCCGCCCCCAGCAGAGCCTTGATGGCTGTCAACGAGGTGCTGAGGGCCGCGTAGAGCACAACTACAAACATGGAGCCAGTTATGACTGGCATCAGACTGGCGTCGGCCGCAGCTATCACGCCGCCGGCAGCCAGGTCTATGGCGGCGTCCACGCTGGCGTGCATCACGTCGCTCTTAACTATCATCAACCTCGCGTACCTGACCTCGAGCACTGCAATCGTTATTGACATTGCGGCGCTGGCCCAGATTACCCACGAGGTCCAGGCTGGCGGCGCGTACCTCTCGCTGAGGGACCCTACAAATGCGGAGCCCACGAGGTACATCACGAATATGGACACCAGTATAGTAGCTATGCCCTCAGCGTTGTAGAGCCCCCAGGGGAACGACCTGGACCTCCTGTAGGCGACCTTGAGTATCACCGCATACAGAGCCGCCATAATTGAGTCGAAAAGCGTGTGGTAGCCGTCAGCCTGGAATATGTAGTAGCCCCTCCCTAGGCCCAGGTAGAGCTCGTAGGCCGCCAGGGGCAGCCCCACCAGGCCGGTCAGCAGGAACAGCCTCGACGACCGGTCCAGCAACTCCTTTGAAATCAAGGCGCATCACCTTCCCCTATCACCCCGCAAGGAGGGGCCTCCTTCACTGTTCTATTGCGTTCAGGGCCCTTATTAATTTTAGGGTAGTCTAAACCGGCCCGCTGATATACATGGAGTTACTCGAGGCCTAATTCCTCCCTCATCTCGCTGGCCCTCTTGGCGGCCTCAAGCACCGCCTCCATGAGGGTCCTCTTCAGGCCGTTGCCCTGCATTACCATAACTCCCCTTATTGTAGTGCCAGCTGGCGTCAGCACCATGTCCCTTATCTGGTGCGGTGACCTGCCGCTCTCGAGCAGGTTCCTTGAAGTCCCCATCATAGCCATGAGGGTGGCCCTATAGGCAAGGTCCCTTGGGAGCCCAGCGGCTATGCCGCCCAGGGCCAGGGCATCTATTACCTCAGCTATGAAGGCGGGGGCGCTGCCGCTCAGCGCTGTAAGTGCGTCCAGGTACCTCTCGTCAACCCACTCCACGTGGCCGAGCCTCCTGAAGAACTCCTCTGCAGTGGACCTGGCCGCCTGGTCGCAGTTTGGGCCAGCCGAGAGGGTCGTGAAGCCCTCGCTAACCTCAACGTTAATGTTTGTCATCCCCCTTATCACCTTAGCCCTTGGGACCCACGAGGCCAGGCTCCTTGTGCTGACCGCGGCCGCTAGTGAAACCAGCGGCTTCCCGTCGAGGGCCGCTGAGACCTCAGCTAGGACCTCCCTGACGGAGTACGGCTTCACGGTTAGTATGACTAGGTCTGCCTCCTCCACGGCCTTCACGTTGTCCCTTGTGGCGTCAACGCCCAGCTGCCTCACCCTGGCGAGCGTGGCCTCGCTCTTAGCTGTAGCTATCACCCTGAATTCACTGCCTGACCTTGACAATCCCTTTATTATCGCGCTCCCTATCGTGCCGGCTCCTAAAACTGCTACAGTTCTAGTCAAAGCTCTCGCTGTGCCAGGAGGGTAGTGATTTAAAAAGCGTTCAACACAGGCCAGCGGGGTCGAACTTGAGCCTAGGCGAGGGCCAGCTGAGGCTCCTGAGGGAAACTATGGACATGGCATCCATCTTCATGCTTGGCCAGCTGGAGGGCACCCAGTGGCTCAGCTCCCTGGAGGACCTTGCAGCCGGCGACGGCTGGGTCGTGGGCGTCTTCAGGTCAAACTACTCGGACGACTACTTCGTAGACGTCGTCTGCTCCAGGTGCGACGGCGCGGCCGAGGAGCTCCTGAGGGTCCTGAGGGACAGGGGGAGGGCGTGGGCGAACACGTCAAGGCTTGACCTCATACAGGCCCTGCTGAGGACCGGGGATGTGATACTCGAGGACGTGGTGGCATTTCATGTCATGGAGGTTGACAGAGACACCTTCAGGAAGTTCGAGGTGGTGCCCAGCTTCCTCTCGTTCTCGGTGCTCGACGAGCACAACATAGAGGAGCTGAGGGACCTGCTGTCCAAGTGGGACGAGGCCAGGGCGGCCATGGCGGACGACATGATAATGAGGGGCACCGCCATAGGCGCCTGGGACGGCGACAGGCTCGTGGCCGTGGCCGCGACCTACGCCGTGACGGACTCCTGGTGGTACCTTGGCTCCCTTTTCGTGGACCCTGAGTACAGGGGGCGCAAGGTTGGCATAAGTATGTCAAGCGTGGCAACCGAGGAGGCCCTCGCCAGGGCTGGAAGGGCTTACATAAGCGTCGAAGTTGACAACGTGAGGAGCATCGCTGTCAACACGCTACTGAACTACAGGCCCAGGGCGCTGAGCTACAGCGCCCTCCTCACTGCAAGGGGCTAGTCGCCCTGGTCCTCGTCATAGTCATAGATGGCGTAGTCCTCCCCTCCCTCCAGGACCTCCTGGACCTTGCCGTAGAGCTCCTTGAGGCTGACCTCGTCGTAGGCGCTGACCGGCAGGATCTCCCCTATGTAGCCCGCCTCGTAGAGGGCCCTGGCGAGGCTGAGCGATATGTTAAGCTCCACCCCCCTCAGGGCCTCTGAGTTCCTCACCGCGGCCTCAAGGTAGCCCTCCTCGTGGAGCATGGGGAGCACGTTGTTCACTACATCCGGGCTCAGCAGGTCAGCCTTGCTTATCACGTTGACCTGGGGCCTCCTGAGCCTCACGTTAACAGAGGAGGCCAGGGTGAGTATGGACACTATGTCGGCCGGGCTCTCGAAGAACACGGAGTCCATCAGGAACACGGTGACAGCCTTGTCGTCCTGTATCAGGGCGTCCAGGACCAGCGGCCCTCCGACCCTGTAGGCGAAGGGCTCGAGCTGCCCAGGCGTGTCTATGATGGCGTAGTCCGCCTTGAACTGCTCCACCTCCTCCCTGACCTTGTCAACGTGGTTTATCAGTGAGTCTATGGCTGTGACCAGCGCCCCGTTGGGGCCCAGCCCCTTATCCATGAACTCCTCCGCTGTTACATAGTCCCTGACGTCAACGTCAGGGTCGTAGGGCGGCTTGTCCTCAGCTGGGTCGAAGTTCACCTTGACCACGGAGGCGCCCGAGGACTCCATCACGTTGGCCAGCTGCATGGTGAGCGTGCTCTTGCCCGACCCGGCTGGCCCCACCACAACTATGAACCTCAAGCCTAAGCACCAGGGCTGGGAAAGCACCGCGCACACGCAGGCCCGGGACGCGGGTCCAGTTCGCGCGGGCCTCTCCCCTTGGACTGGGAGTTCTGTCTGAGGCTAATAACCTTAGCCGCTAGCCATGATGCGGGAAAGGCTTAAGGTAAGGCCAGGACTTGATGGCCCGGTGAGCCGCGTTGAGGTACGTGAGGCTCGGCTGGAGCGGCACCAAGGTCTCCCAGCTCTGCGTGGGCACGTGGCACCTGCCGCCCTCGAGGGAGCTTGACGAGCACGGCGTCCTCAAGGTTGACGTCGACGAGGCCGTCAAGGCTATGAGGAGAGCCTACGACCTTGGCGTCAACTTCATAGACACGGCCAACAGGTACCACGGCATCATGCAGCCGGTTGACCTTGATCACGTCGGCAACTCTGAGAGGGTGGTTGGCAGGTTCCTGGCCACCGTGGACAGGGAGTCGGTGGTCCTGGCCACCAAGGTGAGGGGGCAGATGGCTCCCTGGCCCAACGGCGAGGGGCTGAGCAGGAAGCACGTAATGTGGCAGGTGAGGGAGAGCCTGAGGAGGCTGGGGACTGACCACATAGACCTCTACCAGCTGCACTGGCCGGACCCCGAGACCCCAAAGATAGAGACCCTGAGGGCCCTTCAGGACCTGGTCAGGATGGGCCTCGTACACTACACCGGCATAAGCAACCACCCGGCGCACGACGTGGTCGAGTTCCTTGAGCTTGCTGACAGGATAGGCGCCGACCGCTTCGTTACAATGCAGGAAAAGTACAACGTGCTCGAGAGGGAGATAGAGGTGGACGGCAGGCTCGACGTGGCCAGGAGGTACGGGCTGGCCATATTGGTCTACAGCCCCCTGGCCCAGGGCGTCCTCACTGGCAAGTACTACGACTTCAAGGAGGGCAGGTGGGTGGTCCCTGAGCTCAGCAGGGCCTCGCTCGTCCCAGACCTCCAGAGGAGGTACTTCAACGAGAGGACAGCAGCTGCCCTTAGGGCTATGAAGGAGGTGGCGGACTCAAAGGGCATAACCCTGGCCCAGCTGGCCCTGGCCTGGGTGATCAAGAGGTCCGAGCAGCTCGGGGTGACGCTGATACCGATAACCAGCTTCTCCAGGGCCTCGCAGGTCGACGAGGCCGTTGAGGCTATCAATGTTAGCCTAAAGGACGATGATGTGAAGGCCATAGATGAGGCCCTGGCGAGCCGGGCCTAGCCGCGGCTGGGCCTAGCCGGAGCCATGACGTCAGATATGGCCTCAAGGGGCCTGCCGGAGGTGTCAAAGCCCTTAAGGAGCCACAGCGAGGCGCCCGAGAGGCCCACGGCCCAGAGGCCGACGTTGTAGAGTAGGTAGGCGACGTTGTTGAAGGAGGCCGTGAAGAACACGGAGGCCACGTAGAGGGAGTAGGCAGTCGCCCTGACGGCGCCCACGCCCGTTGCCCTGAGCCTGGTAGGGAAGAGCTCGGGCTCCATCACTACCCTCGCCGCCCACGCCATCTCGCCGAAGACCCCGTTGAGGAAGAGCAGGGAGCCGAAGGCGACGAGTGAGCCCCTCGCCACCACGTACTGCGGTATGAAGAGGGCCATCGTTACCACCCCGCCCAGGTAGGCCGCAAACGGGAACGTCCTCCTGCTCGTGGAGTCTATGAAGGGCAGCAGGGCGAAGCCCGCGAGGGACTCGCCCAGGTTGTATATGAATATTATCCAGTCCGTGAGCCTAGGGAAGAGGTAGGGGCCTATCACAAGCGCCATGAGGGCGTACGTGAGGACCACAGTTATCGCCATGGTTATAAGGAAGTAGAGCCTCACGGCGTAGTCCCTCCTGCTCAGGGTCACCATCTCCCATGACCTGTACTTAAGCCACATGAAGGACTCCGGGGCCATCAACCTCGTGACGACTATCACTGGGACCACGGAGGCCAGGAGCGCGACGAAGGCGAGCCTCTGGGTGCTAACCGAGAGCCCCGTCAGTATAGCCAGCGCTGAGGCAGTCAGGGCGCCGACGTTGGCCATGTTAGTGACGCCAACCAGCAGCTTGCCCCTGTGCTCCTCGGGCGCCTCCTCAGCCAGGTAGGCGAGCAGGGTCGTCTCGTCGCCGCCCAGGGAGAACTCAGCCAGGGCGACGCCAGCTATGAGGTCGAGGGCGCCCCTGGCCAGGAGTATCAGCGGTATCGAGGCGGAGAACATCACCATGTCCGCCATAAAGCCGCTCCTCCTGCCGAAGGCGTCAGTGAACCTGCCCATGAGGAAGCTCCCAGCCAACAGCGAGGCCGGCGGGGCGACAAGGAGGTAGACGTCGTAGCTCCTGGGAACTATGGGCCACTCGGTCAGGAGCGGCGCGAGGGCCAGGACCACTCCCCACGCAAACATGGTGACAGACGCGCTGGCCACTATGACGGCCAGCCTCCTGCCGAGAGCCAAGCCTGACCCCAAATTACTACTATCAGTGGTAACTTAAAAGCTCAGGCACAGACGCTTAGAGACTGCTTGCAAACCTCCTCTTGAGGTCACCCAGTATGCCTGAGATCGGTATCTCAACGGGGCAGGCCACGTCGCACCTGCCGCAGCCCAGGCAGAGCATGGCAAGGGCTGCCCCCCTCTCGACGCCCTCAGTTATGGCTGTCCAGTTGACCCCCATGGGCCCTCCGTAGGTTGAACCTCCCCAGTTGTTTGCCACCTGGCCCCACACGGGGAGGGGCTCAGCAGGAAGCACATAATGTGGCAGGCCAGGGAGAGCCTGAGGAGGCTTGGCACTGATTATATAGACCTCTACCAGCTCCACTGGCCCGACCCAGAGACGCCTAAGCTTGAGACCCTGAGGGCCCTCCAGGACCTGGTCAGGATGGGCCTCGTACACTACACGGACGTTAGCAACCACCCAGACCACGACGTTGTCGAGTTCCTCGAGCTGGCCGACAGGATAGGGGCTGACCGCTTTGTATCCATACAGGAGAAGTACAACGTGCTCGAGAGGGAGATAGAGGCGGACGGCAGGCTCGACGTGGCCAGGAGGTACGGGCTGGCCATATTGGTCTACAGCCCCCTGGCCCAGGGCGTCCTCACTGGCAAGTACTACGACTTCAAGGAGGGCAGGTGGGTGGTCCCTGAGCTCAGCAGGGCCTCCCAGGTCGACGAGGCCGTCGAGGCGGTGAGCGTGAGCCTTAAGGACGATGACATGAAGGCCATAGAGGAGGCCCTGGCAGGCTCCAAGAAGTCATGTGTAGAGAGTGACATCACGACCAAGGCGGGTCCTCGCACAGAAACCCTGGCCTTGGAAAAAGACAAGGGGGACCACCCACGCACATGCAGACCCGGGACGCAGGTCAGTTCGCGTGGGTTCGTCCCGGCTAATATCATAACGGCTTGTCGAGGCTTATTAGCGTTTTCAGGAAAAGGATGGATAATGCTTAACTCCAACCAACTTGAGGGCGTCAAGGCCTCAGGACATCAACATAAGGACCGAAAAGAAAGACAAAAAGTCAAGTCATGAGCTAAGGGGGACCTAAGCGCCGCGACCCCTGGCCCTGACCAGGTTAATGACTAGGCTGGCAACTATTATGAAGAGGCCTAGCGCCACGAGGACAAGGCTCCACTGCCAGGCGACGGCCGGCGCCAGCTTGGCCTTAAGGTAGCCGTTGTAGGCCATGACCTCAACGCCTATGCCGGCTATGGCGAGCCCAAGGACCACGCTGGCTATTAGGCCACTGGCGTCAAAGTTTCCCACCATCAGCCTTATCACTGGGCTCCCCGTCGAGGCGCCCCTTGAGGCGGCCCAGGAGCTCAGGACCACGTAGGCGTAGTAGCCAGCTATTGAGCCCGTCACTATGCCCACGGTGTACACAAGGCCGTAGAGCGAGAGGGCGGCGAGGCCGCTCCAGAAGCCTCCTACGCTGCAGCCCTCGGCTATTCTCGCCCCTATGGCTAATACGATCCCGCCGAGGAAGGCTACCAAGGCCTCGGCAACCCTGTTGGTCCCAGGCGCCGGGAGCCTTATGGCGAACGTCCCCCTGGCCTGGGCCGACAGCAGGGCGCCTGCCATAACCATCAGGATGAAGAAGGTGAACGCGTTGGCTATCGGGGCTGTCTGATACCAGTTGACGGCTACGCTCGCCGAGCCTATGAAGCCCCTGAAGGGCGCCGTAAGGTACTCTGTGAACAGGCCCACGGGCGTCGTGACGCCGAGGTAGTTGAAGCCCCTGCCCGCCATGAACACAAACGAGGCCACCATGAACAGGCCAAAGAGCGTGCCGTAGAAGTAAGGTGACGTCCAGGGGCTTCCTTTGCCCGTCTCCCACTTCAGCCTCTCCCTCCTGAAGTAGAGGGCCGCAACCATTATGCCAGCGAAGAACAGGACCCCGACGAGGGCCGCTGCGACGCGTATAGACATGAACCTTGAGAGCAGGTAGGGTATGTAGTCCAGGGGGCTCCCGTTGGGCACGTTGAGGGTCGCGTAGTGACTCCACCACCAGCCCAGGTTGAGGCCGTTGAAGATGGGGAACGCAAATATGACCGTGCCGACCATCATGCCAAGTATCTCAAGCCAGTTGACGATATAGCCCTGGCCTGACTTCCACAGCATCCCTACCATGCAACCCTGGCCGAGCATCATGCCGAAGCCGAATATGAACGAGCCCACGAGGTCCCACCAGCCGACCCCAAAGAAGAACTTGTAGGCGTCAACTGCGGGAACTGCGCCGAAGGCGACAAGGAGGCCGTTCACCAGCGCTGAGACCGCGATGCCCGCAAGTATCATCTCATATATCCTCGAGTACTTGACGCCCATCACCTGGTGCGTCGCCACCACTATGCAATACGTGGTCCTCTCCGCCAGGACCCCAAAGAGGAGGCCTACGACTGCGTAGAAGATCGCCGTCACCCAGGGCTGCACCTGAAAGAGAGGGACAGGTGCCTGTTGCACGTTCCTCCCCTATTCTTTAAATAGAGAATATGGTATATTTAAGGATTTTCTCTAAATAGAGTATTGTATGTGTTCCTATGCCTCACCTACATACCTCCTCTTGAGGTCACCCAGTATGCCTGAGATCGGTATCTCAACGGGGCATGCGACGTCGCACCTGCCGCAGCCCAGGCAGAGCATGGCAAGGGCTGCCCCCCTCTCGACGCCCTCAGTTATGGCTGTCCAGTTGACCCCCATGGGCCCTCCGTAGGTTGAACCTCCCCAGTTGTTTGCCACCTGGCCCCACACGGGGCAGACGAACTGGCAGTAGCCGCACCTTATGCACCTGAGCTGCTCCCTGAGCGCTACATCCTTGGCCGCGGCTCTCCTTCCGTTGTCGACAAGCACGACATGGACCTCGACCGGCCCGTGGGCCCCGTAGACCCTCCTGTGACCTATGTCGCCCGTGCTGCTGGGACCCGCTATGAGGCTCACGTAGGTCGGCGGGTAGAGGCCGGCAAAGGCAGCCTGCACAAGCACCACCTTGAAGGCGTCAAGTATCGAGGGCACGAGCTTCTCGACGCCAACAAAGGCAATGTGAAGCCTTGGAAGGTTGGTCACCATCCTTATGTTGCCCTCGTTCTCAACTAGCAGGAGCGCGCCCTCCCTGGCAGCCAGCACGTTGGCCCCGCTTATGCCGACGTCGGCACTCACAAACTTAGACCTTAGGAACTGCCTCACCTTAGCCACCATCTGCTGGGGCGTGTCCGAGGGACTGACGTCAAGGTTTAGCCTCTCCCTCAGGAGCTTAGCGACCTTGGCCACCGTCATGTGTATCGCAGGAGCTATGGAGTGCATGGGCTTCCCTCCCTCCAGCTGAACAAGAAGCTGCCCAAGGTCCGTCTCCCAGACCTCGTTGCCGGCCTCCTCCAGGGCCTCCCTTATGCCCAGCTCCTCGGCCGTCATGGACTTCGACATGATGACCACCTTGCCCTTGCCAACCAGACCGAGGGCAAGCTCCCTGGCCTCTCTGGCGTCAGCCGCGTAGTGGGGCGCGGCGTTCACAGACTTCAATGATCTTATGGCATCGTCTATGAGCTCGTCCATGTGGGCTATGGAGTACTCCTTTATCTCCTTGACCTCCCTGGCGAGCTGGACTATGTCAGGCCTGGACTCGAGGAACTTCCTTACCCTCTCCTCGGAGCCAGGCACGTAGGTGCGCAGGGCCTCCCTTAGGTCGCCGTCCTCGAGCGACCTAAGTATGGCGCTAGCGTAGGCCTCAAGGAGCTCGTCACTCACCGCCTATCACCTCGGCCAAGTCCATCAGCTTAAGGTTGACGCCAGACCTCATTGAGGCCCTGCGCAGGTTTACATAGCATATGGGGCACATTGTCACTGCGACCTCGCTGGCCCCCCTGAGCTCCGCAGCCCTGGCGTCAGCGACCGCCTCAGCCAGGGAGGGCAGGAGGGCCTCAAGAGGTCCCCCGCAGCAGTAGGTCCACCTGCCCGACCTCTGGACCTCCACGACTTCAGCCCCCGACCCCCTGAGCAGCTCCCTGGGCCTCTCAACTATGCCTATCTTCCTGGCGTAGACGCAGGAGTCGTGTACAGTGAGCCTTAGGTTTACCTTAGCCAGGGGCCTGACGAGGTCCATGTAGTTCACTGCCCTCAGCCCCTTCCCGAGGGCCTCTGAGTAGCCCCTCGTGACGGTCTCCATGGTGTGTGGGTCCACGACTATGAGCTCCTCGTAGCCCGCAGAAGATATGGCGCTGAGCACCCTCTCGGCGTGCCTCCTGAAGGCGTTTACAAGGCCGTAGTCCCTGAGCAGGGCCCCGCTGTACATGTCGGAGAGCTCGGGCACGTAGTCGAAGCTGACCCCGGCCGAGGTGAGAAGCCTCACCATGGACCTCAGGACCCTGTTGGACCACCCTATGAGCTCCGGGTCAGGCCTGACAAGGGAGGAGAGGTCAAGCCTCCCCGAGGCCAGCCTAGCGAGCCTGAGGGCCGCCCAGCCAGCGGCGCTGCTCCTCTCAACGGCCCTGAGGAGCTCAACCGTGCCCTCTATGTAAGGCACGAGCTGGTAGAGGGCCCCGGTGAAGAGAAGCCTCCTGCTGCCAGACCTTCCAAGGCCTAGGTCCTTTGACCACTCGGAGGCGAAGCCCCTGGGGACAGGCATGGGGTAGCCTGTCCTCTCGTCGAGCTCCGCCATGAGTTCCAGGAGCTCCCTGAACTTCAAGCCGGCCCCTGCGCTTGAGGCGCACCTAGACTATTAAGGACAGCCTAACGGCGTCCATACTCGAAGGCAGCTCACAGGTAGTCCTCGGACTCGCCCTCCTCTTCCTCCTCGGACTCGCCTTCTGGCACGCCTGAGGGCTTAGTTGACCTGCTCACCTTCCACCTCCTCTGGTCCTCGTCATATATTACGAGCCCGCTCCTGACCATCTTGTTGAACAGGGCCGACGCCCTGTCCCCGAGGTCGGCCTGAACCTTGTCGCTCACCTGCCTCGAGTCCTTAAGGGATGTTGACTCCACCTCGGCCACGAACTTCTTCCAGAAATCGGGGTCAACAGCGGCCCTGCCGTCGCCCAGGGTCAGCACGACGGCCCCCTCCCTCTCAAGCTTTGCGAAGAAGCGGTCCGGGGCCCTGAGCCACTGGAGCTCCTCCTGGAAGACGACACCCTGCCTCCTCAGCCTCTCAAGGGCCGTGGAGCCCTGCGCCCCCTCCCTCTTAGTCTCCCTCGCAGTCTCCTTGACCTCCTGGGCCTGCTGAGGCTTCGCCTGCCTCAGCTCCTCCAGGGCCTCCTCTATCTGGGCCAGCCTCTTGGCCAGGTCATCGACCTTCTGAGTGAAGGGGTTCAGCACGTCCTGTATGAGCCTCTCGACCCTCTTTGACAGCGCGTCAAGGCTTCCCTGCTCGGGGGGCTGGGCGCTCCCCTTTATTATGGCCTCCACGTAGGCCCTCACGTCCTGGTAGCCCGCGTCCTTGGCCCTCTTCTCAAGGGTTGCCAGCTCCGAGTCGCTCAGCCTCACCTCTATTATGGTGTACTTGTCAACCTTCGGCTGGGACAAGCCTTAGCCCCTCTGTTTATGTGGCTCACAGGACCTAATTAATTGAGATTAGAAGAAAGGGTGTCAGGCCAGGAGCTCAAGCGACCCAGCGAAGAGGCTGGAGAGGTGGAAGGCCCTGCCTATTACGTAGCCGAACAGCAGCCCCGCGGCGGTGGCTCCCAGGAGTATGAGAAGGCCTACCGCCAGCTCCCTGGCGAAGCTCGTGCCGTTCACGGTGGCGCTGTAGAAGTGGAAGGCCGCAAGGATGACAACCCCTATCATCAGGGACGCCACGAGGGCTGCCGCCGTGCTGCTGAGCAGAAGGTAAGGTATGCCGAGGAGGAGGGCCGTAACAAAGTAGGAGAGACCTGTGGCGGCGGCGCTGAGGCCCGGCCTCACGGAGCCCTCCTGCCTCGACTGGAGAAAGGCCGCGGCCGCCATTGATATGGCTGCTGAGAAGCCCACCAGGAGGCCCGCCAGTCCTACTATCAGGGTCCTGGTCGTGGCCCCGAGGAAGCCGGCGTAGACTCCAACTAGCTCTGTTATGGCATCAGCCATGCCGAGAGCCACGAAGCCCAGGTACTGAACCCTGACGTCGTTGAGGCCCCTGATGAACTCGGACTCATGGCCCTCCTCGTCGGCAATTATGCTCTCAAGCTTAGGCCTCAGCTCCTGGGGGGCCCTGGACAGGAACCTCCTGTACTCACTGGCCGCGCTGGCCTCCCTCCTCTCCAGGGCCTGAAGCGTGAACACTGGCCCGAAGACCTTGTAGAGCGCCCTGAAGGCCCTGCCTGGCGGGGAGGCGCTGCAGTCCCTCCCGAGCAGGGACCTCCAGAAGAGGTAGTGGCCCCTCTCCTGCTCTGCGGCCTGCCTGAGCTTCTCCGAGAGCTCCCCGCTCTCCTCAGAGGCCAGGGCCTCGTAGAGCATGTATGTGCTGAGCTCGTCCCTGCAGTAGCCCTCCACCTTTCTTAGGTCCTCCTCCGTGAGACCCTTAGCGATGCCTGTCAAGTCGCTCACCTCCCATAAGCTCGCTGGCTCCGAAAAACCTTTCTATTGAGTTAGGCTTTTCTAAGCCTCTCGTAAATTGAGAGCAGCAGGAGCGTCTTGAGGTCATGCACCTCAGCCCTCGCCACCTCCTCGGGCCTGAGGGTCACGAGCCTTATGACCTCGTCGGGCTCAAGCCTCTGACCCACCCTCGAGAGGCCCTCTGCTATGAAGCCGTGCTGAACCTCGTCGCTGTACCCTGGGCTCACGTAGGCCTCATATGCCTTGGTCAGCCTCGAGGCTTTGTAGCCCGTCTCCTCCTCGAGCTCCCTCCTCGCGGCCTCCTCGGGCGTCTCCCCCTCCTCTATCCTCCCAGCCGGGGCCTCGAGGACCCACGAGTTGATAGCGGGCCTCCACTGCCTCTCCAGTATCACGCTGCCGTCGTCAAGAACCGGGAGCACAGCCACCGAGGAGCCAAAGGCCACCCTGTCAGCCCTGAACTCGGCCCCGTTGTAGGAGAACCTCAGCTCCTCAAGCCTCACCCTGACGCCCGAGCAGAGGGCCTCCCTTGAGGTTAGCCTCGGCTCGCTCACCTGCCCTCACCAAGGTGGGACTTGAACCAGTCAAGCATCAGCTTCAGGTACTCCACCCTAACCTTGGGCCTGCCGCTCCTGGTCAGGTCATGGTTCTCGCCAGGGAAGAGGGCCAGCTTGACCTCAACGCCGAGGTACTTGAGGGCCGTGAACAGCTGGAGCGCCTGGCTCACGGGGCACCTGTAGTCCTCCAGGGCGTGCATTATCAGCGTCGGGGTCGTGGCCCCCTCTATGTATGTCAGGGGGCTCGCCTTCAGGTACTGGTCGGCTGACTTCCACGGCGGCTGGGCCATGAGCTGGTCCTCGTCGAAGTACCAGCCTATGTCGCTCGTGCCCCAGTCGCTGTAGAACTCGACGCAGCTCCTCTCCGTCATCGCTGCCTTGAACCTTGAGGTGTGAGTTATCACCCAGTTGGTCATGAAGCCCCCGTAGCTCCCCCCTGCCACCCCGGCCCTGCCAGGGTCAAGCTGCGGGAACTGCCTGGCGGCCTCGTCAGCTATCGTCATTAGGTCCTCGTAGTCAACTGCGCCCCACCTCCCCCTTATGTCAGCGAAGTCCTCGCTGTAGCCGTCGCTCCCCCTCGGGTTGCCATAGACCACCGCTATGCCAGCTGAGGCCAGCACGTGGAAGGCCACCATGAAGCCGTAGCCGTAGCTCGTCTTAGGGCCGCCGTGTATGTAGAGGACCCACGGCGCCCTCCCCTTGACCTCCTTAGGCATTAGGACCCAGAAGTCAAGCTCCGCGCCGTCCTTGGCCTTAGCCTTCGCCTTAACCGCCCTGGTCAGGGAGAGCTGCCTCAGCAGCCCTGAGTTGAAGTCCGTAATCTTCCTGCCCGACTGGCCCCTCAGGACGTAGAGCTCGCTGGGCTCCGACTCGTTCATCTGAGTGAAGTAGACGGAGTCGCCAGCGACGCTGAACTCGTCGACAACTGCGTCCTCAGGCCTGAGCATGGGCTCAACCTTGCCATCAGCGCTGGCCCTGTAGAGCCACGCCCTGCCTGCGTCGCTGACCTGGAAGTAGGCCCAGCTGCCTGAGAGCTGGAGGGGCTTTGAGCACGAGGGCCCGCGGGCCTCGCTGTTCACGCCGTTAAGCAGGTTCCTGTCAAGGCCTGTCTCGACCTTTGTCAACTCCCCGGTTTTCACGTCGTAGAGGTAGAGCCTGTAGTGGCTTGAGAGTCCCCTCTCGAACCTGTGCATGAGGAGCGCCACCATCCTGCCGTCGGGGGACCAGGCCACTGAGGCTATGGAGACCTTCGAGAGCAGCTGCACGTCCTCCCCGGTCTCAACGTTAACGAGCCTGAGCTCGTCGTACTGAGCCTTGAGCTCGTCCATCTGTTTGACGTAAGCTATGCCCCTGCCGTCTGGCGACCAGGAGAAGTCGCTCACGTCAAGGGCGTGCGACGTCAGCCTCCTGGGGGTGCCTCCCCTTGAGTCCACTAAGTATATGTTGCGTGGCCTGTCGAATATGTAGCCCTCGCCGTTGAAGAACGGGGGCAACCTCTCAACTACGAGCGCCTCCCTCTTTGAGTAGTCCTTCCACTCGCCCTCGGCCAGCGGCCTCCTAGCAAGGAAGGCTATGGATCCCCCCGTTGGGGACCAGGACACCGCTGAGGCCCCAAAGGGCCAGGTGAAGAGGGCGTAGGGCTCGTAGCCGGGCCTCATCACCATTATTGACGTCTGGGGCGGCTGCCCCTCCTGCCTCACCGCCCTTACGAAGGCCATCGTAGAGCCGTCGGGCGACCACACCGGGCAGGTGTCCCCGGGCCCTGAGGTGAGCGGGTAGTACGACCTGCCATCGTAGAGCCATATGGAGCTGTCGTACCTGTTCTGATCAAGGTTCGGCCTGCTCACCACGAAGAGGGCCCTTGAGCCGTCAGGCGAGGCTGAGGGGTTCGAGACGAGGACGAGTCGTGCCAGGTCCTCAGGCGACGTGCCTGACAACTTTCAAACACCAGTGGGGAACGTCGCGCCAAAGAATAAAAGGGCGACTTTAAGGGCGCTTAAGGCAATTATTGTCTCAGCCTTGAGTAGGCCCTCAGCAGCTCCAGGCCGCTCCTGACGCCCGGGCTCCTCCCTATTGGCCTTGCCGTGAAGAACTCCTCCACCTCCCTCTCCCTGCCTATGCCGAGGAACGGCAGGTAGTTGCCGAGCCACCTCTCAGCTATAGCAGTGCCGCTGAACGCCCTCTCTAGCAGGTCAAGGCCTCCTCCCCTGAGCCACTCCCAGAGCACGTCCCGGCCGTCAGGGTTGAGGGCAGCGGTGAGCACGTAGAGCACGTTCTGCTTCCTCTCGCTTGAGGCCACCCAGTCAATGGCCTGCCTCAGCACGGACCTGTCCCTTATCTTGGTCACCGCGTTGAGCACCTTGATCTTCTCAGAGTCCAGCTCCTGCCTCTCGTGCTCCCTCCTGAGGCCCTCAAGGTCCCCAGTTGCCACGGCGTAAGCTATGTAGACCGCCTGCCTAAGGTTGGGGTCAACCTCCCTGCCGAAGTGCGACGCGAGGTCGTCCGCGAAGGCGCGGTCCATGTTTGCTAGCCTCCCAGCTATGACGCCAGCCAGCTCCCTGTACTGCTCCTCAGACCTCCTGGACTGGAGGGCGTACTGCGACCTGTGGAACTCCACCGCCCTGCCCATGAATGTCGTCGGGTTCACCATGTAGAGGTTGTAGAGCTCCGTGCTGAGCTCAAGGCTCGGCAGGTAGTCTGTGACGTTGAAGTTCATGTCCACGACCTTCAGGTAGTCCTGTCTGCCCACTAGGCCGGAGAGCATGAAGTAGTAGTAGTCGTTCAGCAGCCCGTAAGTCTCAAGCTGGTTCAGCCCTGCAAGCCTTGAGAGGTCGGAGTAGAGCACCCTGTAGAAGCCGGCCCTGTCGAGGTTCGCCTTGAGCTGCTTTACCTCCTCGCCCGCGTCCACCACGTGCTCCCTGTCGCGCATCACGAGGTCGACCCTGCGCCCGTTGACCTCGAGCGTCACTGGCACCATGTAAGATAGGTCCTCCGCCCCTCCGCTTATTGTGAACCTGTGCTGCTCAAGCCTTACCCTGCCGCCCTCTACGCCGACCTTGATGTACGGGTAACCAGGCTTCATTATCCAGTCATTCATGAGGTCTACCACGGGCACGGAGGTGAAGGGCTGTATTGCAGTCCAGAGGTCGTTCGCTGAGGCGTTGGAGTAGCTGTGGTGCTCCAGGTAGGAGGAGAGGCCCTTCCTGAATGACTCCCCCAGGAAGTACTCTATCATCCTGAGTATGCTTGCCCCCTTGCCGTAGCTTATCTCGTCAAATATGGCCTCTATCTCATCAGGTGTTGAGACCTCCACGTGTATCGGATGGGTGGTGCTAAGGGAGTCCCTCACCATGGCCCCGTCGGTCTCGCCGTAGAGGAACGCCTCCCACGGCATCAGCTCCGGGGCGAAGGAGCTCATGGCCTTGTAGCTCATGAACGTGGCGAAGCTCTCGTTGAGCCAGAGGTCATCCCACCACCTCATCGTAACCAGGTCGCCGAACCACTGGTGAGCTATCTCGTGGGCCACCACCTCCACGACCCTCCTGCGCTGGGCCAGGTCAGGGCTCTCAGGGGCCAGGAGGGCGCTCTCCCTGAACGATATGGCGCCCCAGTTCTCCATTGCCCCGAAGGCGAACTCAGGGACCGCTATCAGGTGCATCTTGGGCATTGGGTAGGGTATGCCGAAGTACCTCTCATAGAAGCCCACGCTGTTCTTGGCAGCCCAGAGGGCCAGGGAGCCGTACTTCGTCTTCCCCGGCACGGTGGCTACTATGTAGCGGCCGTCCCTGTCGACGACCTCCTCCCACTTACCTATGCCGAGGTAGAGCAGGTATGTCGACATGGGAGGCGTCTCCATGAACTCAACTACCTTCTTGTTCCCCTCGAGCGTGACCCTCTCTATGGGCGTGTTTGAGATGGCGTGCAGGTCCCTGTCTATGCGGACTGAGAGCTTGAACCTGGCCTTGTACGACGGGTTGTCGACGCACGGGAACATCTCCCTCGCGTGGACCGACTCGAACTGAGTTGATATGACGTAGCCGCCCTCGTAGGGGGCCCTGTAGATGCCAACAAGGCTGTCCCTGGCCTCGCCCTCAAAGTCGACCTCAACGGCGCCTGAGAACCTCCCAGTCCTTATAGTGACCCCCTCGTCGTCCTGAGCGAACTGGAGCTCCCTCCCGCTGGCACTCACGGACGTTACCTTGAGGCCCTTGGCGTCAAGCCTTAGGTCCTCCTCGGTTTCAAGCTCTATGACCTCGTGGCCCCTGTACCTGAAGCCATCGAAGTCAAGGAATATCGCGTACCTCCTTATCGAGGCCCTGGGCGACACCAAACCTATTCCCAACAACATATGCCGTGGGGAAAAATAAGCTTTGGCCCTGCCGCACCCCTGTGGAGCGCTATGGAGGCCTCGCATTAATGGTGTTAGTCCATTCTTAATACCTACTCCTAAAGCAACGCCTTGCCTGGACGTTGCAGGCAAAATGATGCTCGATAATTAACTTAAAAAGAAGGCTTAGAGATCAGTGCCTTCTGATGAGGAAGAACGCCACCACTATCAGCGCTACTACTACAGCGGAGCCGCCTATGACAGTCTCAGCGGGCGTCGCCCCGCTAGGCACGGTCACTGTGACGGAGCTCAGGTTGCCGAATGTCGTCTGGGTCGGCGACACCTTGACGCCGCCCACGCCCACCAGGGTCACGTCCTCGTTCTCTATAGATGCTATGGCCTTGGCTGCGTCGTCAAGCCCGTTCTGCTCGTAGAAGGCCGAGGCGTTGCTTATGAGGTACTGTATCGCTGCCAGCGTCTGCTTCGGGCTCGTGGCACCGGCCTTTATTATCATCGGGCTCCTGAAGCTGAAGGTCACATTGTAGCCCTGCGCCGTCACGTTGAGCTGCTCGCTAGAAGGCACCACAATCCTGAAGTTCTGCCTTATGTATCTCGCAAGATACTCCGTGGCGTTTATGAAGGCCTCAGAGCTATTTACAAGGCCCTGCAGGCTGCTCAGCTGGTCACCTAAGTCGTTGTCCTCTCCGAGGCCGCTGAAGAGGCCTCCGAAGGCGCCCTGGCCGTTCTCGTCACCCTGACTGCTGAATATGCTTCTAAACATGTTGCCCTGGCCCTGCTGCGCAGCCTTGGACAGGGCCTGGAGCAGCGCGCTCGCCTCGCTGAGCAGGTTATCTGAAGCGTTGACGCTCAGCGACTCCCTTGCAGTATTGCCACTAACGTTGAGGTAGTAGCTGTAGCTGCCGTTAACGAAGCCAGGCGTCAGGGCGGCCTCTACCGCCCTCTGGGCGAGGCCCAGCGTCGTGTTGGGCGACGTCGGGGTCGCGTTAACCGATGCTGTGATCAACACGCTGACGAACGTCGCGTTCTCAAACACCTTTACCGTGGCGTTTATGCCCGTCACATTAATGACCTCGTACTTGGTGACCTGGAATGTTGGCGAGGGCGGGTAGTGAGAGGCGTTGAGGCTCAGAGTGACCAGGTAGAGCGGCTCAGGCGATGTCATGGCCTCAACGAGCCTGTAAAGGCTCACGTTGGTCTGGGACTCCTGCGTGCCGCTGGGGCTCTTGAACACAGCAAGTGTCGTGGACCTGTAAGTCAGCACTGAGGTCCTCCCGCTGGAGGTCCTGTTGAAGGACCCAGAGGACTGAAGGGCCTCGAGCAAGGCATTAAAGCCGTGAATGGCGTGGTGTCTGAAGTGATGCGGCAGCTGGCCGCTGTGGCTGTAGCTGAAGTATGTTGACCCACTGTAGTACGTCACATCAATGGAGGTCGTCCCCTGCGGCACCTCATGCTTGAGGGTCGCGGTCCCATTAACAAGGACTACCACAGCGCTGTTGGGGTACACGTATATGTAGTTGGCCTTGCTTACGTGCGCGCCCTCGGCTAGCGCTGCGACCGGCGAGAGCAGCAGGAGCGCCGCAAGAATCATTGAAGCCGCTAGGCTTCCCTTAAACTTCAATACCTACACCCTACATTGAAAGTGTTAAGGATGGTTATATAGGTTTCTCACATAGCCGAACGGACGACGCCGCAAGCGCTCACCCACAGGAGCTGAGGCCACCAAGCTACCGAGGAGGTCTTAAAGTCCTCGGCGCCGCGACTCCTGGCGGTGGTCACTTGCTACCCAGGTGGGCTGTGGCGGTCCTCGTCTATGCTATCCTCATAGTTGGAGCGGTCTCACTGGCGGCCCACCCCTACGCCAGAGGCTCAACAGACTGGGGCGTCCTAGTTAATGGGGACTACAGGCTGCTCTACTTCAGCCCCAGGGACCTCGCAATGGCGCTGACATCTGATAACGGCACCCTGCTCTACGCTAATGGGGAGTGGCTTAAGGTCAACATGAGCTCAACGGCGGCGTGCTCATACAGCGGGGAGGTCGCGCTGGCCGGCTCCCTGGGCGGCAGGCCAGCCCTTGCAATAGTAAGCGGCGGCCGCGCGCTCTACTACGTCATTAACGTCAGCGGGGAGCTCACCGCCCTCTCCTGCTCAGGCCGCGCCATAGCGGCTGGGGGTATAGTCAACTCAACGCCTGTGCCCCCATATAATGTCATCGCTGTCACCCTCTCCGACGGGCGCCTGGCCGCCTACGAGGCTAACTTCACCACCTACTTCTACCCGCAGAGCGCCTCAGCCCTAGGTGACGGGGACGTCGCCATGACCTTTGGCAACGACTACGCCGTCGTGATTGGCCCCCGCGACCCGAGGGCCCTCGAGTACCCCTTCAACGTGACCCTGGACTACATAACTGGCTACGAGGGGGAGCCGCTGGCAGGCGGCATAATTACCTATCGCAGCGAGGAGTACGCGGCACTCATACTCAACGGGACGGCCTACCTCTACGACATCGACGCGAGCGCCGCCGCCATAGCTGCAACCCTCAACGGCCTGGCGGTCTACCTGAGGCCTCCGGCAGGCTGGGCCTCAGTCATGTACACCTCAGGCTTTAAGCCAGGGGCCGTCACGACCGCCGTCATGGACTACCCCTTCACGCTGACCGGCATCAGCACCTACATGCACGGCGTAGAGTTCGTGGGCCGGCTGCTGTCCCCGGCGGAGGGCTACGTGGGGATCTACGTTAACGGGACGGCGGAGGGCTACCTTGAGGCCAATGGAAGCGTCATAGGCTGGGTCGCATCATCAAGGCCGGCCGTCACGGTGCCCCAGCTGGTCACGTCAATAGCTGTGAGCCCCTCAGTCTACCCCCTGCAAACCACTGAGGTTGACCACTACGAGGCCGCCGGCAGGGCCTTGAGCGCCCCTGGGATCAGCTTCAGCGTGGTGAAGCTCGACTACGACATATATTATGATGCCGTCGGCTACTCTGTAGTTGCGATAATAATTGGAACCCTGATACTGGCCTTCGCCTCAGACCGCCATTAGTTAAAGCGTCACTGGGAGGACGTTATGAATATCCTGTCCTTCATGCTTATCAGCGCATCGGCAACCTCGGGCCTCATCATATAGTCCGGCGGCCTCTGGCCCTGGGACAGGAGCCTCCTTATCTCTGTGCCGCTTATCCTCCTCCTGTACTCCTCGCCGTGGGGGCATATCTTGTCGTTGACTATTGTGCCGCACTTGGTGCAGTAGAAGGCCTCCCTGAGGAAGAGCGGCGTTACGCCCAGGTCAGGGAAGTCCTCAAATATCTTCCAGGCGTCGTATGGGCCGTAGAAGGAGCCGACCCCGGCGTGGTCCCTGCCGACTATTATGTGGGTTGCCCCGAAGTTCTTCCTTATTATTGCGTGGTGTATGGCCTCCTTGGGGCCCGCGTAGACCATCTTCATCCTGAGGACGCTGAAGACGTAGCTCGACCTCGGGAAGTAGTCCCTCAGCAGGACCTCGTAGGACGACACTATGGCCTCGTCAGTGAAGTCGCCGAACTTCTTCCAGCCCACCAGGGGGTTCACGAAGAGGCCGTCGACGAAGCTGAGGGCTGCCTTCATGACATACTCGTGCCCCATGTGGGGGGCGTTCCTGGTCTGGAAGGCCGCGACGCTCCTCCAGCCCAGCTGCTCGAACAGCACCCTGGTCTCCTTGGGCCAGAGCCTGTACTTCTCAAACGGCTCGGGCAGCTCGGCGAACTGCTCCACCTTGCCGCCCACTAGGGCCTGCCCCTCCCTCTTCGCCAGGAGCGCCACGCCAGGGTGGGCCGGGTCAGAGGTCCCAAAGACCCTCTCGGCGAAAGCCTTCTTGTCCCACTGGTACGCGTCCTCCACGGTCATAACCGCGAACCTGGTGCCCTTGTAGCTCAGGGCCACGTCAGAGCCCAGCACCTCCTTCGCAAGCCTCGGCTCGACGTCCAGCACTATGGGTATTGTCCAGGGGAGGTCGTTGGTGAGCCTTGATGACCTTAGGACGCCCTCGTAATCTTCCTCAGTCATGAACCCCTCGAGGGGGCTGTAGACGCCGTGAGCTATGTTGGCCACGTCATATGCCAGGCTGGCGTGGAGCTCTATCATCGGCAGCTCGGCCGCCTCGCAGGAGAGCTTCTCGGCCCTCGGCCCCTCGCGACCCTGTCAATTAGCCTGCCGCCGTGAGGCGCTGACACCAAGGCTCTCACCTCATATGTAGCCCAGGCTCCTCAGCCTCTCCAGTATCTCCCTCCTCTCCTCCTCTGAGACCGCGCTCTGGGCCTTCTCCTTCTCCATGTCGCTCACCACCTCCCTCAGGACGTATGTGACGAACTGGGAGACGCTGCTGAACCCTGTGCCAGCTATGAGGGCCCTTATCCTCTCATAGAGCGGCGTCGGTATTGACACCGTGGTGTACCTGCCCCTCTCGCCCTGGGGCCTCCTGACCAAGCGTATCACCGCGCATCTAAGCGCGCTGGGGCATACTTAAGCTTAATTAAGCTTAATTAAAAGTCCCGCTTAAATGCTGGGCCCCCGGAGAGCTACCGGGTGTCAGCCCTGAGGGGCCTGGTGGTGTGGCTCACGGGCCTGCCCGGGAGCGGCAAGACAACTATAGCTACAGCAGCGGCCGAGAGGCTCAGGTCTATGGGCTACAGGGCCGAGGTGCTCGACGGCGACTGGTTCAGGGCTCACATAGACCCTGAGGCGGGGTACACGAGAGAGGAGAGAATCAAGCACCTGGCCAGGGTGGCCTGGGTAGCAAGGCTGCTCGCGAGGAACGGGGTCGTGGCGCTCTGTAGCTTCGTCTCCCCCTACAGGGAGGCCAGGGAGGAGGCGAGGAAAATAGTCTCTGAGGAGGCTGACTTCCTAGAGGTCTACGTCAGGTGCCCCCTGGAGGAGTGCATAAGGAGGGACCCGAAGGGGCTCTACAGGAGGGCGCTGGCCGGCGAGATAAAGAACTTCACAGGCGTGTCGGACCCCTACGAGGAGCCCCTGAGCCCCGACCTTGTGCTTGACACTGTTAAGAACAGCGCTAGCGAGAACGTTGAGAAGCTGGTTAATCTCATCACTTCAAGGCTCAGAGATAGCCGAGGCGCCTGAGCCTGTCCTTCACGGCCTCCTCGTCCTCCTTACTCATCGACGTGCCCCCCTGCTCCTCCAGCAGCTGTCTCAGCAGGAACTCGACGAGCTCGTCGACTGAGCTGAAGGTGCCCTGCTCCTCAACGTACTTCTTAGCCTTCTCGTAGAGGTCCTTTGGAACTGAGACCTGAGCCCTCTCGCCTGACACCTTAGTTCCCGCCCCTTCGCTGGCCTTAGGAGTTCAAAAGCTCATCGCCTTCAGTAGCACCTGCTGCCTCTCGCCCTCATCCTCTTCCTCCACATGACCCTGAAGAGGACCCTCGCAAGCTCAAGGAGCGGGAGCCAGAAGGTCAGCACTATCATGCGCGGCTCGTCAAGGGCTATGTGCTTTACGACGCTGTCGTTCAGGTTTGCCCTGTCCCTGTGAACCACGTATATGTTCTTGAACTCCAGGACGTGAAGGCAGCTGCTGTCGCTGAGCGTGGCCCTCCAGTTCCTCAGCTGCCCCCTGTACTTGCCGATGGAGGGCTCGAGGCATGCCTTCTCAGGGCTTGGCATCGAATCCTTTGGGACAATGTAGTCGACGTGATACGGCGCCTTAACCATCACCCTCTCGAGGGTCTCCCAGTCCATTGGACCGCCAGCAAGGCGTAATTCGCCTGGAAAAATAAATTGCTTGTGTGTGACCCTTGAGCGAGCAGTGCAGGGGGCTCACAAGGGCGGTGGCGGGCCTCATAGCCCTCGGCATGACGAAGGAGATGATAAAAACAACCCTTCACTATGACTTCAAGCTCGACCTGGGCGACAGCGACTTTGACGACCTCTACTCCCAGGCGGCCAGGTGCGTGGAGGAGGGCCTTGTGAGGGTAAGGAGCTGGTCTACGCCATTTAGGCCGGGCGACTGCAATGATGAGGTGGTCAGGGATGTGGGCTCCATGATACTGAGGGGGCTTGACCTTGAGCAGATAGTCGCTGAGACGCTGAGGAAGCACTACATGCTTAGGACGGGCAGCAGGTACAGGGTGCTGACGCAGAGGGACGTAGAGTACGCCTACGACGTGGCCCTGCTCTGCATCAAGGAGAAGCAGAGGAGGGCCGCTGAATGGGCGGAGGGAGTAAATCCAGCTGAGGAGAACGCCTAAGCCTGCCTTGAAGGTCTTACAGCAGGAGAAGGCTTGAGGAGGCCTAGCACTTTGACGATGCGAAGTATATGTCAAGAACGGCCCTCAGGTCCCTGAGCTCAAGCTCTGTCGGCATGGGGTTGTCCCTCCTCCTGCCGTCGACGTAGTCAGCGAAGGCCCTAACCTCCTCTGCTATCATGTCTTTCCTCGGAACCTCCACCCTCTGCCCGTTCACCACCAGGTCCCCGTGCCTTGCGAAGTACCTAAAGCCCCTGGACTCCATGAAAAGCCTAGAGCCCGGGTCCTCGTAGATTGACCCCCTGTCCCCGTAGACCTCTATTATCGGCACCCCCGGGGAGTCCTTGAAGGCCCAGCCGTACATGTAGACCCCCTTGGCGCCTGACCTGAAGTTAAATATTGCAATGCCGACGTCCTCACCCTCCATGTCAACGGCCCCGCTGCGGTATACCGTTGAGCACACGGAGGAGTAGTCGCCCATTGCGTTAAGCATGACGTGAATCATGTGTATGCCCCCATCTATCACGGCCCCGCCGCCCATCTGCTCCCTGACCTTCCTCCAGCCCCTCGGCTGGTTGAAGTGTATGTCCCTGACTATGGCCGTGTGGACCCTGCCTATTGACGGGAGGCGCCTGTAGAGCTCGTTGAAGGTCTCGTTGAAGTGGTAGTTCTCGGCAACCATGAACTTGAGGCTGTGCTCCTCGGCGGCCTTAACTATGGCCTCCGCCTCCTCCATGCTCCTCGCTATGGGCTTCTCAAGCATCACGTGCTTCCCCGCGCTGAAGGCCTTTAACGCCATGGGCATGTGAGCGTCGTGGCTGACCACTAGGTCAACCGCGTCCACTCCCGAGGAGAGCACGTCGTCGTAGTTTGTGAAGTGGCCCGCCGCCCCAAACCTCTCAGCCAGGGCCCTGGCCTCCTGCTCTGAGGAGCTGAAGGTGTAGTACTCTATGTCAAGGCCCTCATCCCTCAGCCTTGACATAGCCGCCAGGTGAACTGTGCCGAAGCCCCTGCTCCCCACAACCGCTATCCTCAAAAGTGCTCGCCGAGTTAAGTAAGAGGGCTGCCGCATAAAAGTTTAGCACTTACCTGCCTCCGAAGGAGGCCCTTTCTATGACGAAGCCCACCACCACGAACGGTATGCTGACGAAGACTATCATCAGGCCCGGGAACAGCAGCCACCACCACCAGCCGTTCAGCGCCGCGTTGTAGTCGTAGGCAGCGTCAAGTATCCCTCCCCACGTCACTATGTTGGCAGGCGCCACACCTATGAAGGCCAAGGTCTGGACGAGAAGTATGGCGCCCGGTATGCCAAGCACTGTGTAGGCCACTATGAAGGGCACCAGCCTTGGAAGGAAGTGCGTGAAGAAGGTCCTGTAGGACGGTATCCCCATCAGCCTGTCTGCCTCAACGAAGGTGTTAGTCCTTATGCTCTGGGCCGAGCTCCTGGCTATTATCGCGTAGCCGGGCCAGCTGAGGAAGGTTATCAACAGGACCTCAGACATTATTGTCAGGCTGGACTTGAGCATGATGCCCAGCGTGACCAGGAACGGGAGCACGGGCAGCGCCAAGATCACGGTGCTGAACCAGTTTAGCCCGGCGTCAGCCTTGCCGCCTAGGAAGCCCGCGAAGCCGCCAATGAAGACCCCTATTAGGACCCCCAGAAGCGACGTGACGACCCCTATCTCAAGGGCGTTGGGGAGCCCAAGCAGTATGCCCTGGAGTATGGGCCTGCCGTAGCTGTCGGTACCCATTAGGCCGTAGGCGTTGCCCAGGACCCTGACCTGGGCTGCATAGAACTTTGCAGGGCCTGAGGTCCCGATGAGAACTGTGACCGTGTAGGTCCCCTTCTCGGCGGGCCCTGCCGACTTCTCCGAGAAGTTGCTGAAGAGGGCTGTTGCCAACACTGACGTTGTCTGCAACGTTGGTACCTGGCCCGTCTTCTGAAGTATATAGGATAACAGGGCGCTGGTGACGTAGCTTAGGTCAAACGAGTATTTTGACACGGACGGGGTCTGCGAAAACGTTATCTGCGAGCCTGAGGGCTTCTTCCATAGGACCTGTATTGTCTGCATGGTGGTGTTTGCTGAGAACACGAAGACCACGTCCGTCGGGACCTTCTCAGAGCTCCAGTCAAAGCTGAACGTGAGCTCGTACTCATATATGTTGGAACTGCTGACGCTCCCGTACAACTTAACCTCCTTAGGGTTTAAGTAAAGCGACGGAGAGTACTGGGAGGGCTCCAGCGCGGCCATCCATGAGGGGGCCGCGTCCTCCGGATAGGTGTTCTCGTAGTACTGCGTGTTGTAAAGGTAGTTTGTCGACACGCTCTTGGGCCAGGTGCTCACGTAGACTGCAAGCCCAACAAAGAACAGTATGACTACGATAGCCGCCAGGGCGCTCTTGCTCCTGAAGAGGTACTTCAGGTAGAACTTGTATGTGGTCTCCTCAGCCATGGTTCATCACTCACCCTTGTCCAGCCCTAATCCTTGGGTCCAGGGCTCCCTTTATTATCTCGTTGAGGAACAGCGCTATTACCAGCACCAAGGTCAGCACGTAGGTTACGGCCATAACGGTCGCCTCGTCCTCCGCCATGACGGCCTCGTAGGTTAGTAGGCCAACGCCAGGCCACACGAAGACTATCTCCGTCGTGAGGCCGCCGCCGAATGAGAAGGCCAGCCAGAGCATGGCCTGTGTGGCTATTGACGGCGAGGCGGTCTTAAGTATGTGGCCGAACACTATCCTGTTCTCAGGCAGCCCCCTGGCCTTAGCTGTGAGCACGAAGTCCTCCTTCGTGGTGGCCAGCGCCAGGCTCCTGACTATGTAGGCGAAGCCCCCGAAGTTAACTATGAAGAACGCTAGCAGGGGCAGCACCATGTGGTCCAGCAGGCTGGCCACGTACTCCAGCGGCTCCTTGGAGAAGGTAAGCCCCACGCTCACTATGCCGCCCGGCGGGAACCAGTGCATGCCGTAGGCGAGCCCGGCTATGAGGAGGAATCCTATCCACCAGGTCGGCAGGCTCTGGTGAATTACGCCTATCACCGGTATAGCCTTGTCATACGCTGAGCCCTGATACCTTGCTGCAAGCACTCCCAGTATGACGCCAACTATGACTACTATCACTGTGGCTGTTGTGAACAGCAGTATGGTCCTTGGCAGCGCCACAGCTATTATCTGAGCTATGTTATTAGAAGTCGTATAGCCTGAGTAGCTGACGCCTGGTGGGGTCACGCCGAAGTGGAACATCAGCAGGTTCTTCATCTGAAGCGCCAGCTTTACAATGAAGGGCTGGTTAAGCCCGTAGGCCGCCGCAAGCGACTCCTCGTACTTCTCCACCTCCAGGTTTATCTGAGTCATGTTTAGGGTCCCCTGGTGGTGTCTTATAAGCTGAGTCTTGAGCTGCAGGCCGGCGTACTGCACGTAGTCCTTGTAAAGCTTCTGTACCGCAGGGTAGGTGAAGCCGTAAAGTATAAGCATTGCTGCAAAGAGCACAGTAATGTATATAACTGCGCTCTTTGCCAAAAAAGCCTTATATCCCATTAGGCGATGTCACCCCCTGGCCCCTCACTTCCTCCGGGCCAGGAGGGCGACCACAGCTATTATAACTATTACTATCACGACTATACCCACTATCAGTGTAGTTGACACTGTTGGGGCAGGCTTTGTTGATGTTGTTGTGGATGGTGTTGTGGTGACCGGGGTTGTGGTTGTGGACGTTGTGGTGGTTGTGAATGTTGTGGTTGTGGACGTTGTGGTGGTGACTGTTGTAGTTGTGGTTGTAGTAGTTGATGTTGACGTTGTAGTTGTGGTTGTAGTTGGCGTGTAGACGGTTATTGGCACCTTAGTTGGGTTCATTAGTATGTTGTTGGGCGTGTAGGCCCAGAGCACGAGGTTGTAGCTTCCAGGCGTCAGAGTGCTTGGCACAGTTATGGTGGCAGTGCCGTTGGTACCGCTGGTCACGTTCTCCTGCGCAACTACAGCGCCCTCAGGGGTGACGAACTGGGCTATAACGAAGACGCCAGACTGCGGCGTAGTCTGGCTGGTGCCGTCAGGCGTACCATAGACTGTTGCGCTTATAGTGCCTCCAATTGGCACCGCGCCCATCAGCGGCAGGCTAACGTGTATGCTATATATCATTGGCGTTGAGAGCAGCGCGCTTGGCACCGGGACGTTGAAGTATGGGTTCCTTACCAGCTTGGCGTACTGGCCGGGCTGGTAGGCAACCAGCATATATGGACCCTCGCCTATCACAGCGTTGCCGTAGGTGTTGATGTAGTTGATAGCGTCCGTGTAGGCTTCATGGGCGAAGGTAGTGTTTACCAGGGGCACGCCGCTGAGCTGTTGGACCTCCAGCAGGCCCTCAGGTATGTAGCCCGTCGAGTTATCCTGCTCGAGGTAGCTGAGCACGTGGCTGATATCCGTTGGGTTCACCAGGTTGAGCCAGTCAATTCCCTTGCTGGTGGCCGTGTCCGAGCTCCATGCGGCCTCGCCGTTGGCAACCACCTGGGACATCGCCGTGTAGAGGGGCCACGGCATCATGCCGCCTCCGGGCTCAGCGAAGCCAAGCGGCAGGAAGTCACCTATTGTGATTAGCGCTGCATAAGCAGGGTTGAACCACCAGGCCGTGCTCCAGATCTCTATTGACGTGCTGTTGATCACCTGGAAGCCAACTATCTGCTGCAGGCTGGGGCTGTAGACGGATGATGCATAGGTGTCGAATATTGGGCTGCTGCTCGAGAGGCTCACGTTAGCGGCTATGAGGTACTGCTCTATGATGTCAGCCAGGCTTATGGGCTGGCCGTCAACGAACCTGTCGTACTGCATCAGGGGCGCGAAGTTAACTATCACTGCCACCTTCGCGTAGGTGCCCGAGGGCACGTGGACCACCTGCATGCTGGTGGCGTTGTACATAAGGGCTGACGTGGGCACAGGTACGGTCGCGTTCACGCTGAGGTTAACAAGCTTGTAGGTAATGCCAGCTGGCACTGGGAAGGCGTTGCCAGGTACGTAGTACGTTATTGGCAGGAAGACGCCAGCTGCCGTGGCCACGCTGTAGGAGTCTGTCCACCCTGCCACGGGGTTCATTGAGCCCATGGCCAGGTGCCTAACTCCTATGGTCAGCGTCCCGGACGGCGTCCTAGCGTTGAGGAAGCTGAACGGAGTCATCAGCCCCTCCACGTAGTTCGGCACCAGGCCCGTTACCATGTTGCTGTTGACAAATATCGGTATGAGGCTCATGCCCAGGCCTATCCTTATAGCTGATATAATGCCGTAGTAAGTCATAGTGTTGACGTACTCATAGTACTGCTGCTCCGTTGAGAATTGGCTCTCCGCAAGCCTTAGGCTCAGGTTGTCAATTATGTTAAGCTCCTGGGTCAGCTTGGGCTCCTGTATGTTGGTCGTGTTGACCCCGATGCCCCAGGCCGTGCCGTAGGCGTCGCTGGCCGGCAGGTAGCCGAAAGCTGCCCCGTAGAACTCACCGGGCAGGCTCCAGTCGTAGTACCCGTAGGTGCCTCCCCAGGCCTCTATGAGCACGTTCCAGTCGGTCTCGTTAGGCACCATGCTGTATATGTCGGTTATCTCCTTCTGCAGGTTGCCAGTCACCTCGTAGACCTGGAAGCCGAGGTCCTCGAGCTGCTTTATCAGGAACGTGGCGTAGATGTACCTGACGGTAGTGTCGGTCCTGACGAATACGTATATGACCACGGGCTGGCCGTTGGGGTAGTACCACTGGCCGTTCTTATAGACGTAGCCGTGGGCCGTCAGGGTCTTGTATATAGTCTCATTGGCGTATGAGGGGTCGTAGGTTATGTTCGCGAACCTGTCTGTGACGTTTGAGGTAGTGAGCATCTCGTACTCCCCGCCGTAGACTGATATGGTGGGTATCCCGTAGCCGCCGAGCACGTCGTTAACGAAGTAGCTCCTGTCGACTACGTAGTTCAGCGCGAACCTGACGCTCTGGTAGTAGAACGGGTTGAGGACCTCCTGGCCGCTCGGGTTCTCTATGTACTCTACTGGGTTCAGGAGCACGTCGTAGAACGTCGAAGGCATCTCATAGGCCACAGCGCCGGAGGGCAGCGAGCTTATCTTGTAGGGCGGCAATGCGTAGTCGTAGAAAGCTATGTAGCCGTGGCTGAAGTCCGCTATGCCCTGCGTGTCGGAGCCCACGTAGCTCTTCAGGGTTATAGATGAGACGGGCTGGCCCGTCGCCTGCGCCCTGACAACTCCAAGGGGCAGGAGGACGGCCAGGCCGAAGACTAGGAACAGCGAGGCAACTAAAAGGACCTTCAACGCGTGCCGCATACTACCACGCTAGCTACTTCTGGAGGCCGCGAGGGGATTTATTTGCTAGCTTTTGTGAAGACTATGCACTACCTATTAACTTATCATATAATCAACCAAAACGTCATATAACTTTAAGTAATGCTAGCTCTTTGTAATTATTTGTCTGTAACCTTTTTACGTAACTGCTCGTTATTTTAATCGCTTCTAATCTTTAACGCTATTAAGCAGGCTGAGGCTGTATGACTAATCAATTTTATGAGCTTTTATGCTAACATTAGATCGGAGGCGCCACCGTGAAGTCGATGAGCAGTCGCGAGGTGGAGGAGGCGCCCTGTGAAGCTCCCGCGTCGTGGCTGGGAGCTGTGCTCCCTAACCTAGGCGCGGGGAGGGGTGAGGAGTGATGAGGCCGAGCGGCTAATAGTCGCGAGAGGCGACTATTAGTCACAATGAAGGCCGAACTCTCACAGCCACGCGCATAAGGGCAAAAATCAACCTGTCACGCGCTCCAGCGCTCACCGGAGCCTCTTTTAAGCCTTACGGGCAGGCATTAGCTAGGCGCCTGCAGCCAGGCGACGGCCTTGAAGGTGCTAGTGATAGCCAGCGGAGGCGGCCACACGGGCCACGCAGTTGCGCTTGCCGAGAGGCTGGTTGAGCTTGGGGCCCAGGTTGACTTTGTCGTCCCCAGGGGCGACGGGTGGAGCGAGGGGCAGGTCTCAGCCCTGGGCAGGGTAGTGGCGAGGACCCCTAAGTTCCTCGACCCAGGGGAGGGCCCCTGGCTCGGCGTCCTGAGGGCCCCCTCAGCCCTCCTGAGGGCCTTAGCTGAGGTCCCAGGGGGCTATGATGTTGCCGTGGCCAGCGGGAGCAGCCACAGCATAGCAGCGGGCGCGGCGGCGAGGCTTAAGGGGGCCTCCCTCGTGACCCTTGAGGCCACGGAGAGGTTCCTGGAGCCAAGCAGGGCCGTGAAGGTGCTGTCCCCAATTTCAAGGCTTGTTGCCCTCCAGTGGGAGGAGCAGAGGGCATTCTCCCGCAGGGGGGTCGTGGTGGGCCCCCTCCTCGGCAAAGTCCACTACAGGGTGAGGGACGAGGGGTACGTGCTCGTCACGGCTGGCAGCTACGGCTACAGGAGGCTCTTCGACGCCGCCTCCTCCTCAGCCCTGAGGGGCAGGCTTGTCATACAGACTGGCAGGGTCGACCCAGGCCCCTACAGGGGCGCGGGGGTTAAGGCCTTCAGCTTCGACCCAAACCTTGAGGACTTGATAGCCGGCGCCTCCGCCGTAGTTACGCACTTCGGCAGGACGGCCGTTGAGGCGGCCTGCAAGTACGGGAAGCCCACTGTGCTGGCACCCAACACCGAGTGGGTCTGGATGAGGGACCCGAAGAGGATGAGGGAGGCTGAGATGATGGCAAAGAGGATAGGGGCGGTCCTCCTGCCCCCTGAGGACGTCACCCCCGATGGCGTGGAGAGGGCCGTGGAGGAGGCCATTAACAGGCCGCCGGCCAGCTGCGAGGACGGCTCCATAAGGCTAGCCCAGATAATAACCTCCTGGGCCAATGAGGGGAGGGCGTGAGCATGCTCTTCATAGTGACGGGCGGGGCCGGGTTCATAGGGGGCAGGCTGGTTGACCTGCTCCTCAGCGAAGGCCACTCTGTGATAGTTGTTGACGACCTGTCGACCGGGAGGGCAGAGAACGTGCCCCCTGGTGCCAGGCTCATCGTTGGCGACGTCAGCGATATAGACGTCATGAACAGGGCTGAGACCATGGCCAAGGGAGAGGAGGTCGCCATAGCCCACCTGGCGGCGGTATCCGGCGTCGTTGAGGCCAGGGACAACCCGGTCAGGGCCGTGAGGGCAAACGTGCTGGGCACCGAGGTCGTCCTGGAGGCTGCTAGGAGGCTCGACGCTCACGTCGCCATAGCCAGCAGCGCCGCGGTCTACGGCGACGTTGAGAGGGTGCCAGTGAGCGAGGACGCGCCGCTGAGGCCGAGCAGCCTCTACGGCCTCACCAAGGTGATCTCTGAGCAGCTGGCCCAGCAGGCCTACAGGGACTACGGCGTCAGGTCTGCCCACCTCAGGCTCTTCAACGTCTACGGGCCGAGGATGAGGAGGGGGCCCTACGCCAGCGTAATCTATAACTTCATAGAGGCCGCCCTCAGGGGCCTCAGGCCAGTCATATACGGCGACGGCAGGAGCACCAGGGACTTCGTCTTCGTTGACGACGTCGCGAGGGCCTTTGAGCTAGCTTCAGCCAGGAAGGCCACGGGCCCCATCAACATAGGCACCGGGAGGGAGGTCAGCGTCCTTGAGCTCCTTAACGCTGTAGCCTCGCTGGCCAGGGTCAAGATAGTCCCTGAGTTCAGGGAGCCGAGGCCCGGGGACATAAGGAGGAGCTGCGCTGACATAAGCAGGGCCAGGGAGGTCCTGGGCTGGGAGCCAAGGGTCAGCCTTGAGGAGGGCCTGAGGCTAACAATAGAGTACATGAAGGGCTCAGGACCTTGAGCCCCTCCACTCGTACCTCTTTATTATAAGCTTAGGCAGGGAGAGGAGGCCTGCGACCAGGTATATCGCTATGGCGGCGGGCAGCGGCCTAACCTGCCTGCCAGCCTTTGAGATGGCGCTTACGTAGTAGGCCGCGCTCGGCAGGAACCAGGCGGCCGACCACGCTAAGGTCCAGGTCAGAAGCTGAGGGTGAAGCCTCGCCACAGCGAGTATGCCGAGCCAGGGCGTTAGCAGGTAGCCCCAGGCTGGCATTATTAGGAAGAGCAGAAGGGGCCAGGTGTTCCTAACCCCCCTGAGCGCAGTGAACGTGGCCAGCATGGAGCCCCTCACCCACCTCTCCTTCTGCCTTATGACGGCGGCCAGGGACGTCAGCGGCTCCTCAAGCACCGGGGCCCCCTCGACGAAGGCTATACTCTTGCCCCTCCCCATGAGCTTCGCAGAGAGGTCCAGGTCCTCTGTGGGCGCCCAGGGCGTCCAGAGGCCCACCTCCTCCAGGTCCTCCCTCCTGACGAAGTACCCTGTGCCAGTTATCCAGGCAGAGCCCGCGAAGCCAATTAGGGCCGGCGCCAGCACCCTGTTGTAGAGGGCCATCTCGGCCCCCTGGCCCCTTATGTAGGCCCCAGCGAAGGTCCTCTTAGCCTCGGGGGGCATGACAAGCTCCCTGGGCATCTGGGCGGCCGCGAAGCCCAGGCTGATGGCCCTGACGGCCCTCGATATCATGTCCGGGGGCGCCGCCCCGTCAGCGTCAAGAACCCCTATGACGTCGCCCTCGGCCAGGCTGAAGGCCCTGTTGAGGGCTACCGGCTTGCCCCTCGCCCTCCCGTCGCCGAGGGACAGCTTGACCCTCACCCCGTTTACGGCGGCCTCGGCCCCGTCCACCTTCCTGAGCCCAAGCCTCGCCAGGGGCCCGTCAAGGGTAGGGTCGTCGGGCTCCCCAGCGATTATCACCTCATAGAGGTCCTTTTCATAGTCCTGTGCAAGGAGGGAGTTAACAGTCCTGAGGAGCCTCTCGCCCTCCCTGTACGTCGGAACTATTACTGAGACCCTGGGCCTCTCAGGGAGGTGCTGGGCGGCGCTGAGGGGCCTGCCCCTGGGGAGGCCGTGAAATATTATGACGAGCTCAACCACGAGCGCCAGTCCGACCGTTATTGCGCTCCCTGCGGCGTAGGCCATGAGGGCCTTCGAGGCTGAGAGCGTGAGGTGGATGCTCTGCAGGTACTGGTGGAAGGTGCTTATGATCTGCTGGCTGCTGAGCGTCGTCAGGTCACTCAAAGCAACCCCCTTTCGCCCTCATCTGGGCAGCCTTAAACTTAAAAGCGTTGAGGCCCTTTCGACTAAGCTTAAAAAGGTAGCTATATTATATTAACTAAAAATAAAATAAGGTAGACCGGCGCCCGAGCTGTTATGCCTGCTGGCCGGACTTCAGCTCAGATATCCTCTTGTCTACTGCCCTCAGCTCCTCATCCAGCCACGACCTGAGGTCCTCAAGGTAGAGCCTGTAGGCCTGCAGGCTCCTCAGCTCGGACTCCCTGTCATACACGGGCACCGCTGCCCAGTAGGTCCATCCAGGCCTCTCCCACGGCGGCAGGTACGCGAAGGGCCCGTGCCCAGGCCAGGGTCCTGCCCACGAGCGCCTCCACCAGCCCATATCGCTCACCCGACTCGAATATACGATACAGGCCTATTAAGCTTTTCTGTCGCAGCTCAGGGAAGTCTGAGGGCCAGGTACATGAAAAATATATAGACATGCAGGGCCACAAGCTGGACGGGACTGTATGCAAGCTGCAGGTGGTGCGCCTTGCTTTCAAGGGTCAAGGTGTCCTTTGAGAGCGTGACGAGAGACGACAGGGAGGCCGTGCTATCGATGCTAAGGGGGGCGCCTGAGCTGGCTCACGTGAACATAGAGCCAACCTTTGACAGGTGGCTCAGGGAGGGGCTCTTCATAAAGGCGGTTGACGCGGACAACAGGATAGTCGGCGTTATACATGCCAGGCAGCTCGAGGACTCCTACTGGCTCGAGGGCATAGCCGTTAGCAACGACATAAGGAGGAAGGGGGTGGGGAGGCAGCTGGCCCTCCACGTCATTGAGCTCACGGGGGGCAGGACCTTCAGGGTCATGGCAAGCGAGAGGAACGTGCCCTCGAACGCCCTGGCGCTGTCGCTCGGCTTCAAGGAGGTGGACAGGGTGTACTTCTCTGACGGCGCCTCGTACTCAGCCCCGGAGCTGGCCTCGAGGCTTGGCCTCTCCCAGGGGGGAGCCGACGACCTGCCGGGCCCGGGGTTCGTGGACTCCTGGACCTGGAGGCCGATAGCGCTCTACAGGGGCAGGACCTTCAGGGGCAGCGGGGTCGTAGTGCTTGAGACAGACCCGCCCTTCTTCGCCGCGGGCGACGCTGAGGGCTACAGGAGGTTCTCAAGGCAGAGGGGGAGCTACTCGGAGGCATTCATAGTTTACGAGCTGAGAAAGCCTTAGAGGAACAGCGCCAGAGCCACGGCCCCAACTGCCGCCTGGAGGCACATGAGGCCTATTGTCACGCCGCGCTCCGTGGCCCTGCCCCTGAGGGCCCTCTGGAGCCTCAGCATCACGTGAGTTAAGCTGTAGGACCTGTCGTAGGGAGGGCTCAGGGAGCCGTCGCCGTTTACAACGCCGAAGTTCTCCTTGTAGACGCCGTGGGACAGCCCCCTGACGAAGAGGATAAGCTCAACGTAGTAGAGCAGGTACATGAAGAGGCCGAAGGCAGCTATGTCGCCGAGGACCACTACGCCGGCGTAGTAGGCCCCCACGGCGTACGTCATGGTGTTCCCCGGGAACACCTTGGCTGGGTACCAGTTGTATATTAGGAAGCCCAGGAGGCCGGCCACCATTATGAGGGAGAGGTAGGCCGTCATCCAGAGGCCCTTGGCTATGGCAAAGGCCGCCGTGAAGGAGTACAGCATGACCCCCATGCCTGCCTCGAGGCCGTTGTAGCCGGCTATCATGTTGTAGGCGTTTGAGGCGCCCATAACTCCTATAGGCACTACTACCAGGGGGAAGAGTAGGCCCAGGTATATCTCGTGGAGTATCGGCACGTGGACTATGTACCCGTTGTACTTGGCTATCATGAGGGGCAGGGCCGCCGGTATGGTTGAGAGCACCCTAACGAGGGGCGGTATGCCCTTCTTCCACCCCAGTATGTCATCTAGGAGCCCAATGAGGCCTGTGAGCATGAGCAGGGAGACCATTGAGAAGATGGGCAGGGGCTCGTATGGCGACCCGTTGACGAAGGTGTTTATGGCCTCCATGACAAGGAGGCCCAGGGCCACGCCAACTATGACCCAGAGCCCTCCAGCCTCAGCCGCCTTCCTCCTGTCGGCCTTGTTCATGTCAGACCCAACGAGGCCCCTGGACCTCGCGACCTCTATCCACGGGGGCTCGAAGGCCACCACTGAGCCGAAGGCGACCAGCGAAGATATCAGCGCCACAAGGGCCTCCTGAAGCAAACGCGTCAGCCCCAGGGCATCAGGCCCCTTGGCATTTTATTTAATCATGGACAGGAGCCCAGTGGCACGCCTATCTCCTTGGCCCTCTCTATCACCCTGGCAGGCAGCGATGACACTTCAAAGCAGGGCCTTGACCTCACGTCCTCCTCAATCATCCTGAGGCCCACCTCCCTCAGGTCGTCCGTGCCGTAGAGCTCCCTGGCCCTCCGCCTCACGGCCTTCATGGCCACCTCGACGCCCTGGGAGGAGGCTATGGAGTGGAACCCCACGTCCCTGGAGAGCCTCTTCCGCGCCAAAACCTCGGGCCTCCTGACCCCCGTGAGGTGAAGCCCCAGAGGGGCCGAGGAAAGCCTCCTCCTGAAGTAGTAAGGTGGAGCAAAGAGGTAATCGTCTCTGCCATCCCAGAGGTACTTAAGCCTCCTGGAGTAGGTAAAGGCGAAGTGCTCCTCGTGATACCTGTCAGCCCTGCACCTGTGGCTCAGGTCTCCGCAGAGCGTTATGAAGGGCCAGTAGAGGAGCACATACTTGTCCCTCCCCTCACCCTCCACGAAGGTCCTGAGGAGCTTCCCAAGTCCCTCAAAGGCTATGAAGTCCGAGTCCCACATGAGGACGTAGCGGTACTTAGACTCCCTGAGGGCCAGTCCCTTAGCCTCTGCCCAACCCTGGGGAGGGTACTGCCTCACAACCCTAATACCAAGCCCTGACCTGGCCTCCTCAAGCGCCTTCTCAGTTTCGTCCCAGGGGTCGGAGGAGTCAACGACCAGGACCTCGTCAGCCATTGAGGCGGCGTCCTCGAGGGCTAGGGGGAGCCAGTCGGGGTCGTTGTAAACTAAGACTGCAGCGGTTATGCCAAGGGGTCTTCCCTCCCTTGAGGGGCTCACTAGCCTGAGGCCGCTCGCGATATAGGCTAAGGCGTTATAAGTGGCCCACGTGACCCTTCTGCCCAGCAGCCTCCTAAGCCACTTAACTGCGACGGTTGCCAAGGCTCCCTGGCCGTTGAAAGGCTGACGGTTAAGTTTAAATCCATATGAAAGCTCGTACTGCTGTGCCTTGTGATCCGCGCGGAGATGTCCCTCCGCTGGCGGCGCTGAGGGCGTCCACAGGTGCAATCAAGTGCCGTTAGCAGGGGGGCTCACAGATTAATAGTCCAGCCGTTCCAGGCCAGCTGGGACTAGCCGTTGGAGTGGGACAGCGTCATCAGGGTTGTCCTCTCAATGCCGCCCCACAGGGACCTGGCGCTTGCAAAGCTCAGCGTCCCAAGGCCCCAGGCCTCCGGCTTCAGGAGGAGGTGGCTGGCGGAGCCCAGGGGGCAGAGGGCCGACTGGGAGAGGGTGATGCCTGACGGCAGGTCCATACACGTGAGGGAGTACAGGGACTTCTACCTTGTGCACTGGGACGTTGCCTCCCCCTCAAGGAGCGCCGTGAAGCACCTGGTCTACGACGCGCCGCACTGGCTTGTCATAGCGGCGGCCGCGGGCCTCACCGCCCTTGGGGCCCTGATGGGTCCAGGGGCCAAGGTCAGCGCGCTCGGCAGCCTGATGGCTTTTGGGAGGGTGCTTCTCAGCTACAGAAGGCCCCAGGCCGTCGAGGCGCTCGTCACGCCCCTGATGACTACGGGCTGAGCTCAGTGGTTGTTAGCCCCGAGCTGCTCAAGTATGGCCCTGGGCCAGGCTCAGAGGTCCTCGAGGTCCCGGGACCCCTGAGCGAGGCCGTCGTAAGGAGGAGGGTTAACAGGTTCCTCGTTGAGCTCCAGGACGGCAGGCCCTGTCACCTTCACGACCCTGGGAGGCTGCAGGATCTCATCTACCCCGGCGCCAGGGTGCTCGTGAGGCCCACCAGGGGCGTCAGGACGAGCTGCTCAGTGACGGCCTCCTGGGCCGGCGAGGCCGCCGGGTGGGTCCTGATAGACAGCAGGTTCCACTCTGACGTAGCGGCAAGGTTCCTGCCCCCGGGCGCCGAGAGGGAGGTGCGGGTCGGGCGCAGTAGGCTCGACTTCAGGCTGGGCGACGTCTACGTTGAGGTCAAGGGCTGCACGCTGGCCAAGGGCGGCGTGGCGCTCTTCCCTGACGCCCCAACCGAGAGGGGGGCCAGGCACGTGCGCGAGCTCGAGGAGCTGGCCTCCAGCGGCCACGGGGCCATGCTGATGGTCCTTGATATGAGGAGCGACGCCACGTGTTTCTCCCCTAACTGGGAGACGGACCCCAAGTTCGCGGGGGCGTTACTTGAGGCCCTCCGCAAGGGGGTCGCTCTGAGGGTTCTCAAGTTTGCCTTCAGGCCGCCGCACCTCATTTATATTGGCGACATAGGTCTCTGCCCAGGGGCCCTGTTTAAAGGGGCCGGGGCGCAGCCGAGGCAGGGGCTGCCTTGAGGGTCTGCGTCGCAGTTGACAAGGACGGCAAGGTAGTGGTGTCGTCAAGGGCTGAGCTGATGGCGCTGGGGGAGCTTGATGGGAACTCCGTCAGGGTTGAGAAAACAGTTGGCAACCCAGCCCTCAGGGCCAGGGAGAGGAGGCCCACCTTCATAAGGGCCTGCGGTGAGGCTGGGGCTGAGGCCGTGATAGCAGCCCACGGCTCCTTCTGCGTGCCGTCCTTCGCTGAGGCCAGGAGGCTCGGCCTGAAGCTAATGGTTGGCGACGGCCCTGCAGGAAGCCTAAGCCTGAGGAGGGCGGGCCCCTGGGAGGCCATGTACTCGAGCGCGCTGGCAGTCGCCGAGAGGCTCAGAGGGCACTAGCTTACCTGCCAAGGATAAGCTCCTCCAGGAGCCCCCTGACCCTGGTTATGTCAATGATCCCCATGTCGCCCCTGCTCACCGTGCCCTCAGGGTCATACACTGAGAGCACCCCGAGCCAGTCGTGCATGGAGTCGTCAGGCCCCTTGTCGTTCCTGTCCATGTAGTTGGAGGGCCAGCCGACTGTGCCTATGGGCCTCCAGTTGAGGTCGTCAAGGTAGACCGTGAGGTCAGGGGCGTCGCCCCTGGCCACCGGGTATATCTCCTGCGGCTCGTAGGCCTCGTTCCTCCACGCCTCGCCGTTGGGCCCCCTTATCCTTGAGACTGCCTGCTTGACCTCCTTCACAAGGCCCTCAAGCTCCTCCCTGCCCACTATGCCGTGGGGCTCCCTGCCCCTCACGTTGAAGAAGAAGCGGGAGTAGTAGCCTCCCCAGGCCCACACCCTCGTGTGGTCCCAGTCTATCATGTCAAAGGTCAGGTCCTGGCCCGGCGCCCTGGGCCTCTCCCTGAGCTTAAGGTAGCCCTCCTCCTCGAGCCACTGGTTTATGGCGAAGGCCCCGTGCATGGACTTAGTGCCGTGGTCGCTCGCTATTACAACTATAGAGTCCTTGAGTGGGCCCCTCACCATGTCCTCAAGCCAGGAGTCCACCACGCTGTAGACCTCAGGTATGGCCCTGCTGTAGACCTCGTGGTAGGTGTGCCTCGGGTGCCTCTCGTCGAAGTACTTCCAGAAGGCGTGGTGGGCCCTGTCCACGCCTATCTCAACGTATATGAAGGCGTCCCAGGCCCTCCTCTCAGCTAGGTACTTAACTATCCTGCCGTGGTTCTCCACCATTGAGAGCAGGTCGAGCCTCGCCCTGTCCCTGTCCTCGGTCCTGAAGACTATGTCAAAGATGGGGTCCCCTACCTGGGACTCGAGATCCTGCTTCAGCCACGGCGGCCACGTGTAGGGCCTCTGGGGCCCTGGGGTGTTGAAGTCCGTCACCATGAAGCCGTTAACGGGCTTAGGGGGGTAGGTGGGGGGCACGCCGAAGAGGCCGAACCTCAGCCCCCTCCTGCCCAGGTCGTCCCATATGGCCGGCTCCCTCACGTCCTGGGATGTCACTACGTAGGAGTCAAATGTGCCCGGCCTCCTGTGCCTGAAGCCGTAGACACCCAGCTCCCCGGGGCTCTTCCCCGTGAACATGACCATCCAGGCCGGCACGGTTATAGGCGGGTGGCATGTTCTCATGAGGTAGCGGGCTGATTCCTCAACTAGGCCCCTTATGAACTTGAAGCCTCCCCCGTCGTGGCCCTCGTAGAGCACGTAGGGGGGCAGGGAGTCAAGGCCCAGCACGAACAGCCTCCTTGGCAAGGCTCCTCGCCTGCGGGGGGAGGCGGGGAAGTTAAAAAGGCACCGAAGGCGCGCGGGGTAGCGCTGAAAGCAGAGAGAAGGGGACAACAGCAGCAAGAAAACGTGAAGGAAGAAGGGAAAAAAGAAGAAAATAAAGATAGAGTTAGGCTAAGCTGTGGCCCTCAGAACTTGGCGAATGCCACGTAGGCTATGAGGGCGAGCGCTATTATTGCTACTATCAGGGCGCCGAGGCTGTACGTAGCTGCGCTTGAGGCCGCTGAGAAGGCGCTGTGGGCGCTGCTCTCAGCGCTCGAGGCCGTGCTGCTTATCGTGCTGAGGGTTGACTGCATTGAGCTCAGCGTGCCCTGCATGCCGCTGACCGTTGAGCTCAATGAGCTGAGCGTGCTGCTGACGCCGCTGAGGGTTGATGACATGCTGTTCACAGTTGATGATATGGAGCTCACGGTGCTGCTGAGCGAGCTCAGCGACGAGGCAACGCCGCTTATCGTTGAGGTGGCCGAGCTCAGGGTGCTGTTTATGCTCTGTATCGAGCTCGCCAGGGCCGTCATACTGCTCGACAGCGAGCTCACGTCGCTCTCTACCGTGTTCACGTCAGAGGCCAGGGCGCCAACCTGGCCGCCCACGTTGGTCAGGTCGAACTCTATCGTTGATATGCTTGAGTTGACGTAGCTGAAGTTGCCGTAGAGGTAGCCGCTTATGGTGCTCACCACGCTGCTCACCTCTGAACTTATGGAGGCGTTGAGGCCCTTCACAGCGGAGCTTAGTGACTGTATGGAGGCGTTGAGGCCCTTCACCTCAGAGGCCACCGTTGAGCCCTCGCTCTGCACCTGCGAGCTCAGGGTGCTCACCGCGCTGCTTATCTCTGACTTTATGGAGGCGTTGAGGCCCTGTATGAGCGAGGCCACCTGCGACTCAGCTGAGGCTATCTCGCTGTTTATGGCCTGCGTGTTCACCGACACTATGCCAGAGGTCGCGGCGGCCTGGCCTGTGAAGGTGTAGGCGCTCGGGTCAAACTTGTAGGCGGCCGTCACAGTCACTATGATGTCGACAGTTCCATTTGCAACTGTGCTGGGCAGCGTCACGTAGTACACGTCGAAGCCAGGTATGGCCGTCACGAACCGCACGCTGGAGGCCGGCAGCGGGTACACGCCGCTGGCGTTAGCTATGTAGGCGCTCACCTGCGGCGCGGACACTGTGAAGAAAGTCGAGGCCTCGCTGGCCGGCAGGCCGAGCACTGAGACCTGCTTGGACACCAGCACCTCAACCGGCACGCCAACAGAGGCCGTGCCTGGGGCGGTCACGCTGAACTGCACCGGGATTGTCGGTATCTGCTCCACGTAGTACATGGTTAGCGTGACCGGCGTTGATGGGTAAGTGACAATAGTGCCCGTGGGCACGTAGGGCCCTGTCAGCTGGAAGCTCAGTTCGTTGTAGCCTGGGCACAGCGGCAGCGTGGTGCCGGCGCTCAGCGTGGAGCCCTTGACGTACGTGCCTGTGAAGTTGCTAAACAGCGTGCCGTTGATTATGTAGCCGAGCGGCACCACCTTTGTGGCGACGCCGCACTGCGCGGAGACTGTGAAGTTGACGGGCAGGGCCTCGCCCGTGGGCTTGCTTATTGGCGAGCCGAACACGTAGGCCGTCACAGGCACGCCTGGGAGTACCAGTATGGGCTGGCTGGTCAGAGGCGACGTCACAGTGATTATTCCGCCCGTCGTGCTGTTTGTTATGAAGTAGGCCAGCGAGTAGGTGCCGAGCAGCAGGTCGCCGGCCTTGCCCACGTAGAGCATGGTTGAGGCCGGCTCTGAGGTGATAGTGCCTGAACTTGTGACGTTAGTTATCGCTATCATGTATGGGTACTGGCTGCTTGTCATCCAGCCCGCGTTGCCGGGCAGGTCTGGCACGGGCACGTTGTTGAACACGCCGTAGCCTCCCAGCACCCACGTGCCGCTGAAGCTGCTGTCGCCGAAGGGGGCCACCTTTGACACGTTGAGGCTTCCGAAGTACTCACTGTTTATGTAGAACTTGAGCAGCACGGAGCCGTACTTGCCGGTGGTTATGTTCGCGTTGGCGCCGGCGCCGACTACCACTATCTCGTGTATCATGCCCTCGGAGGCCGGTATCAGGTACGTAGTGCCGTTAGTTATGTACTGGGTCGCCTCGAACGGGTACTTGAACAGCGTTATAGGCATCTGTATGGCGCCGAGCAGGCCGCTGACTATGGGCGTCGGCGGGTAGACGACGGGCGTCGGGTTGACGTACACTATGGCCGCGCCTGGGTTAGAGTTCAGGTAGACCTCGTAGTTGCTGCTGGCGTTGCTCATTACTGACGCGTAGACGGAGTTAGCGACGTAAGCCGTGACCTTCGTGAAGCTGGTCGACCGTATCTTCGTGACCAGGAAGTTATAGAAGGACCCGCTTATGGGCACCTGGCTTATGTAGGCGAAGTCGCCGTAGCCGTCTGTCTGGACGCTGGTTATGGGCGCCAGTGTTGTGGCCGCTATAGGCGCCGTGGTGCTGTTCATGATGACGGGGTACTCGCTAGAGCTTATGGACGTGCTGAAGCCGAAGCCCCTGACGAGCAGGTAGTTGCCGAAGAGCAGGCCCTCTGGGGCGCTGCTGGTGCCGTTGAAGTAGAACATGCCGTTAGCGTTGCTTGTGAACACCTGGTAGAACGGGTAGACCTCTAGCGGCCCGCTCGTGGTCCACAGCGTGCAGTTGCTAACGTAGGCGTACGGGCTTATGGTGCCCGACACGAGCTCAGGCGTGTAGGTTATTTCGTACTCGAGGCCGAGCTTAGCGAGCGGGTAGTAGGGCGCGTTCGGTATCAGGACGTCCACCGTGGCCTCGCCGCTCACCGGTGTAATAGCGCTGGTGAACGTGTTGTTAGTGAAGGTGCCGATACTCTCAACGACGTAGCCGGAGCTCGTGTAGTAGCTCTCGTAGTTCTCCTCAGCTGGGTATAGGTACGGGCTAGTGGGCAGGAGGGTGCCGTTGCCTATGGCCGTCACCGCTACGAAGCTCGTGCTGGTCGGCAGGTTGTAGAAGGTGAGAGCCAGCTCGTCGCCTGGGTTAAGCTGGCCGCTCGGGCCGGCCACATTCGGGTATTCGTTGGTCACCTTGAAGCTCGGGAATATGTTAAGGGTCCCAGCTGCTGGGCTAGGCGTGAAGAGGCCGTAGGGCTTGAAGGTCGACGGGTTGACGCCGTAGTTGCTGAGGGTGTAGTTGACCACCGGGAAGCTCACAGCCGCGGCCTTCCCTGTGGTCGTCCCGTACTGGTAGGTGCCGCTCGGGAAGAACTCAATGTAGGTCGTGCCGTTAGCCGGGACGACTGTAATCGGGGTCTTGTACATCACGTCAAGGCTGAAGTCGCTTATGTTGAAGTATGAGGTCACGGCGCCTGAGCTGAAGTGCACGGAGTTGGTCAGCGCGGGCGGGATGAACGTGCCGTCGAGCGTGCCCTTAACGCCTATGCTGACCGGTGTGGAAGTGTAGTTCACGTAAATGGAGCTCCCGAATACCTCTGAGGAGTTGGATGATTTACTGATATTCGCTATGATAGCGGATGTCGTGGAGACCGTAGAGTTAGCGAAGGAGCCCAGGAGCGTGAGTTTGTAATTAGCAAGGTCCGACATAGTGCTGCTTATTATGCCTGAGGCGTAGGCGTTAGTGCCCGTTATGTTGAGGAACGCATTGCTTGACGTCGGCAGGCAGAGCGAAACATAGCTCAGGTTGTTCAGGGGTTTTATCGTGACCTCCATGGTTGGCCTTATGGTCAGGTTGAAGGGCCCAGCGGCTATGGCCGGGGCTGAGCCGCCGTACTGCACAGGGGCTGACGTCGAGTACTTGAGATAGACGAGGGCCCAGCCCTGCGTCGTCAGGTTGTGAAGCACAGTCGTCTCCTGGGTGGCGCCGTTTGAGGCGGCGTCCTCTGCCGGGCCGTAGGTGCTCAGGGCTGTTATGAAGTTAGCCAAGTCCGTCGCGGTTATGGGCACACTGCCGACAACAGCTGTCACGTTGCTCGTTGAGAATGCTGGGGTTATCGGGACGTCACCGAAGTAGACGGCATTTATGCCGTTGGCCGAGAGGTATATGTGGGCCGCGGCGCCCTGGTATGATGACGAGAGGTTGAAGTCAAAGGTCACGGCACCACCGACGCTCACAAGCTTGGTGTACACCAGGCCGGTTCCGGGCTGCGGGTATGTTGCGGCCTTCGCCACCAGCCCCAGGAGCGGGGCCAGCAGCACGAGGGCCAGAACTACAGCCGCCACTATCTTATACGATCTCACAGCTATTCACCACTTGTGGCTCGGTCTAACGTAGAGGCCTATGGGGTATTTAAGAAGTAACACCCTCCCCCCGGCCACATAGAGTCCCACATGTGGGATAGGGGTTATGCGCCGCGGAGGTGCTCAGCCGCCCCTCGGGGCCACCAAAATAACTAAGCCAACCCTGCCCGTGACCTCCAGCTCGACCTCCCCCGAGAGGGGCGAGGGGGAGAGGGCCAGGTAATACTGGCCGCTGGCGTTCAGCAGTGCCAGGTATGACGTTGAGCTCAGCTCAGCGCAGGCAACGACCCTCGCAGTTATCAGCGTCACGTTGACCTCAGAGAGGGCGCTCAGTAGGGCGGTCGCCGTCGACTCCATGAGCTCCGCCGGCACCTCGAAGTCAGTCAGGTTATACCTGCCCAGCACAGAGGCGGCCGCCTCCGAGAGGTTAAGCGCCTCCTCCGCGTAGCTGGCCCCCTGGGAGCCCTGCACAAGGGCCAGGGCGGCCTCCCTCAGGTAAGTGACAGCTGCCCATAGCTCAGGGAGGGCCCTGGCAACAGCGGCCCCCTCCTCGCCCAGGGCGCCCTCAGCCTTCTCCTGGAGCGCCTCTAGCTGCTCCGCAGATGATGCCAGGGCCTCGCTCAGGTTATAGACAGGGGCCGCAAGCGAGGCTATTGCAAGCACGGGCTGAGGGCCGCCGGCCTTTATGCCGGCAACGTACGACTCCGCCTCCTCCGCGTAGCCTATTGCTGAGCTGTAGTTCCCCTCCCCGGCCTCCACGGCTGAGAGGGAGTCAAGCCTGAGGGCCCTGCTCACGTTACCCCAGTACTCCGCGGCCTCGGAGGCCCACGACCTCAGCTGCGCGACGGAGGCCTGTGAGCCCGAGAGCTGCCCTGGGACGGCAGCGGCGACCTCAGCTATAGCTATAGCGTCGTCCGCTGCGGAGGACAGCGTCGCGTTAAGCTCCGGCAGGCTCGGGGTCCCGTTAACGGCCCTTGAGTAGCTGTATATGGAGTACGCGGCCTCCGCTGACGCACCCGCAAGGCCTATGGCGTAGGTCACGTTGCCCTCGTAGGTCTCGCTGAGGGACCAGGAGAGCAGCTCGGAGGACCAGATGGCAAAGGTCAGCTCGCCGACGGTGGCGACGCCGTTTGCTATAACTGCTGCAGCGCTTGGGGACCTCGTGCTGACCTCCCTCGTGAGGTTCGCAACGACGGGGGCGGCCCGCCAGAGGTAGCCGCTCGCGTTCTCCAGGGTCTCATTCGCCCTGCTAAGCATGCCCAGGCCGCTCTCGTTCACAGCAATTGCGTCAAGCATGAGGGCCTGCGACAGCATGTCAGTGACGTTAATGGCCTTCTCCAGGTACTGGTCGTAGCCTGATGGGAACGCCGGGTAGTTGCTTATGCCGTAGCTGACGTAGCTGTCAAGTGTCAGTATGTCAGCGCTCAGGCTGCTGACTGAGCTCCCTGAGAGGGCGCCTGTGTTAACGTAGTAACTTGTTGAGTACTGGAGGGCCCTCTCAGCCAGGCCCTGGGAGCTGCTGACATATGAGGACGCCAGGCCGTCGTTGCCGCTCATGTATGCCTCAAGGGCCGCCGAGAGGTTGCCCGCGGCCTCGTAGTCCCACCACAGGAGCTGGGAGGCCTCAGCGGGCGAGGCCCTAGCTATTGACGTCGAGAGGCTCACGTTGTCGACGCTGTAGTTCACAACCTCAAGGAGCTGGCCCAGGGTCCCTGTGAGCACGCTGATGTTGTTAATGGTCCAAACGGCGTACTGGGCCTGCGGCGACCCCTGGACCTTGGCCTCTAGGCTCATGGCCTCGCTGAGGGCCGCGTAGGCGCCCGCCAGCGATGGCAACTCTGAAAGCGAGAGGCCCTCTATAGCCTGCCTGGCGCTGGCGTACGTCATGTTAAGGTAGCCGAGGGCCGCGCTAAGGCTCACGTAGGCGCCCTGCAGGCCGAGGCTCACGTTGACGTTCTTGAGCCCCGCCGCCACCTCCCCCGTGTAGTTGATGGCCAAGCTTATGTTGCCGTGGAGCTGCCCCTGGGGCAGGGTCACGCTGCACTGGGCCGGGGGCTCCACGGCGCGCGCCTCAAGGGCAAGGGCGCCGCCAAGGCATGAGAGGGCTGAGGACGCGTTCTCCATCTCCCCCAGGATCGCTGCGTAGGTGGAGTTCATCTCCTCGGCCTCCGCCTCAGCCCTCTGAAGCTCCGAGTACGCCTCACTTATGTTAGCCATGGCCTCCCCGTAGACTTTGACCCTGAGGCTCGCGTTGAGCAGGGGCTGCACAAGGCCCGCGTTGGCCCTTAGCGCCTGGAGAAGCTCGAGGATCTCAACCACCTGGGATGGGCTGGTCACGTTAGCCCTCGCTATCAGCCCCTCAAGCGGCTCAACGTAGCTGTAGGCGTTCATCATCATTTCGCTGCTGGCCGTCGAGTTGAGCAGCCCCACGTCATCCTTGGCCAGGGAGCTGATTGCGCTGAGCGAGGCGTTGAGCCCCTGGGCGCTCGACGCAGAGGAGTAGGATGCAGTTGCGCTAAGCGCCCTGAGGCCCAGCTCCCTGGCGCCGCTGTAGTTGCCCTGCTCGAAGAGGCTGTAGGCCTCCGCGGCCAGCTGCCTCAGCTGAGACGCGTATGTGGAGTTGAAGGACAGCGACGCCGCCAGGTATGATGCGAGGGCCACGTAGGCAGCGGCCTCAGCCCAGGGGGCAGGCCTCGGCTCTAGGGCAGCAAGGTACCCTGAGGCCTCCCTCATGACCTTCAGGCTGAGGGCCTCAGAGCCGCTGTAGTTGCCCTGCTCCTCGAGCTTCACGGCCAGCGAGAGCGTCGCGTTGAGGGAGCTGACATTGATGTTGTACCTCTCAAGGACGGCAAGGTCCTCTGAGGCGGCGGCCAGCCAAGGCGCCTGCGGCTGCGGGCAGCGATGGGGGCTAGGAGCGGGAGAAGCATAACTGCTATAAGGGCCGCTGCAAGGGCTCTGGCGGGCCTCAAGCTCTCGACCTCCTCAGGGCTAGGGCCACAGCCACTATAACAACTACTATGACAACGGCTGCCGCGGCGTAAACGTAAGCCGCGCTGCTCGGGTGCCCTGTGACCGTTGTCGTTGGCGGCGTAGTTGACGCGCTGGTCGTTGAAGTTGTAGGGGTGGTTGTTGAGGTGGTCGCGGTAGACGTGGTTGTAGTAACTGGCGTCGTGCTCGTAGATGTCGTGGTTGTTGAGGTGGTCGTAACGCTACTGGTTGTTGTCGTGGTTGTCGTGACGGGCTCCACGGTCACGTCAACGGTCAGGTTGCCCGGGCCGGCCTCGAGCTCGGAGGCGTTTATCAGCGTCGCGTTGGCCCCGCTGTAGTACACGAGGACGCTGCCGTTAGCCACATAGACGTATGCCCTCGCCGGCAGGTATATCCAGTAGGTTGCGAGCGCGCCGCTCACCGAGCAGGGCGGCCCGTAGACGCTTACGTTTACCACCCCTGGGTCAAGCACGGACACCTGCAGCGTCCCATTCACGTACTTGGCGTAAAGGTTGCCGTAGCCCTCCTCGTAGGCAGCGTATGAGTACGGCGCTGAGCAGAGGGGCACCTCGAGCAGCTTTGGGGCTGAGGTGACGTTCAGCTGGAGGCCCAGAACGTAGCCATAGTAGCTCACGTCGACGCCCTGCGAGAACGCGAGGGGCAGGAGCGTAAGGATGACGACCGCCACAACAGCTAAGGCGAGCGACGACCGCCAGGCCTTCATAGTAGGACCCGCGTGGGCTGGCGGGCGCCTTAAAAAGTCTGTAACCTTTTTAGTAACTCTGTTATTTTTAATCACTTCTAATCTTAAGCTTTAAGCAGGCTGAGGCTGTGCTAATCAATTTTATAGCTTTTATGCTAACATTAGATCGGAGGGCGCCACAGTGAACTCCCCGTCGTGGCCGGGAGCTGTGCTCCCTAACCTAGGCGCGGGAGGGGAGGAGGAGTGATGAGGCCGAGCGACTATTAGTCACGATGAAGGCCGACTCTACTGCCTCAGCCTGCGAAGGTGAATGGGTCCTGCCTCAGCAGCTCCCTGAGCACCACGGTAGCGTACATGCCCCTTGGCAGCGAGAACTCAAGGCCCGCCTCGCCCAGCCTCAGCCCCCTGACCTCCATTAGAGACGGCCTTGTAAGGTCCCTGGCTGCGGCCCCCAGCTGCCCAGAGGCCAGCTCCTCGACCCCCTCATCCCTCATGACCTCCCTGCAGGCCCCCTCGGCGTCCGAGGCCCTCCTGGGCACCCTCAGGGCCCTCGGCAGCGCCCCGTTGGCCTCGATGAGCCTTGAGAGGCACAGGTTGAATATGTAGGACTGGTAGGCCTCTATGAAGAACCCTGGCCCCATGGGGTAGGCCTTTATGGCCCTCGCCGGGTCGCTGCTCCTAAGCAGCTCCCTGAGGACCCTGGCCTCGGGCCACAGGCTCCTCGGGGCCGCCCTGAGGGCCTCCTCGGGCCTGCCATCGTCGTAGAGCCTCCTGAACGTCCTCCAGGCCTCCGGCTCAGCCTCAAAGGGCCTGCCGAGCAGCAGGTCAAGGGCCTCCCTCAGGTCGCCCCTGACTATCGCTTTACCCACCAGGTGGCTGTTGGGCCTCACGAGGCCAAACCTCTGGTAGCCGAAGAAGGCCGGCAGGAGGGGGGCTGAGGCCAGCCTCTCGACCCTCCCCTTAAGCTCGGCCTGGTCGCCCTCAACCCTTATAATAAACCTGTTGCCCGTGTGCTCAAGCCTGCTGTCGTGGTCCCCCAGGTAGGTGAGCTCAACCCCGCTAAGCCTCGTCCTCCCAGGCCGAGGCCTGCCGCCCAGCGTGTAGACCAGCTGGTAGGTCACCGCGTTGGAGTCCTTCATGCCGAGGTGGTGGGGCCTTGAGCCCAGGGCCCTTGAGGCTAACCTCACGGCAGTGGCGTGGTCGACGCCCACCTTGGCGAGGAGGTAGACGCGCATGTTGCCCCTTCCGCTCGGCCTGAACTCTGTGCACGGGGCGCCTGAGACCTCCTCTATCACAGTGAAGCCCTCGGGCCTCCTTATGGTGGCCCCGAGGGGAGGCCACCCCTCGTCTAAGTAGTACACGAGCATGCCAACGTGCCTGTCGAGCCAGTGGGGGCTCCTCAGGGGCATCCCTGTGGGCTCTCCCCGACGGGGCAATTAAGCCGTTGGCGAGGGCGACGGCCCAGGCTGACGGCCCCCCGCCCTTAAGGGCGAAGCCTCCAACAAGGTGAACGCCCTAGCGCACTGCATAAGCTTAGGGGCCGACACCTGTACAGCATTTCAAGGCCAGCAACGCTTTAAACTCTTGAAGGCCAGAGAGGCAGCGGCGGGCCCGTAGCTCAGCCAGGTTAGAGCGGCGGGCTCCAGACCCGTAGGTCGGGGGTTCGAGTCCCTCCGGGCCCACCACAGAGGCCTTTCCAGGGCTCCCGGCCAGCGCCTAGGCGAGCGCCAATACAGCTCGGCCCTCGCCTTCGAGGGCCATGATCGCCTTGCGCTGTCCTGTGGTTGCTTTGACTCTCATATAGGTTTACAATGTTGATTACCAAGCTCTTTGGTAGACCCCCGAGGCACCTCATCAACGTGTCCAAGGTGCGGTACTAAGCTCGTTGAGGTTGGCTATCGCAGGCTCAGGTGCCCTAGCTGCGGCCTTGAGGCCGACAGGGACACAATAGCTATACTGAACATTGAGGGGAGGGCGCTTAGCCAGATGGGGGGAGCTCTGGCCTCCCCGACTGCCCCCCAGGTGACAGATGTAAGCCCGAACAGATGGGGGGAACCTGTGAACCGCCCTAAGGGAACCCTCGCCCTTTAGGGCGGGGAGGAGGTCAGATAGTCTACCTTCCCTTAGACCTCTCCCTGACGCAGCGGCCGAGGCCCTTGGCGATCTGAATCAGTATCCAGAGCGAGGCGCCCACGTCGGGGTCCCTCAGCCTGTACCCCATCCCAAGGGCCCCGTAGCGCCTCTCCTCGGTGACGTCGACCCTGCCCAGGGCCGTTATGGAGCACCTGGCCAGGTCCTGAAGGGCGTTCTGGGCGTTAGCTATGTCGTCGGCCGAGACCTTTGAGACTCCGTAGCTTACGGACGCCAGCAGGGCCAGGAGCCTCATAAGCGCTGGATCCGTGGCCGCCGCGAGGAAGGACTCCTCTGCCTTGTCCGCGAGGTAGGACAGCATGCCGAGGATGCCGCTCCTCTTGAGTTTGACTACAGCCTCCACGAGCTCTACCAGGGCGAGTGTCCCCACGTCAACGTTTGGGGGAGGCGGGAGCTCAGGCAGCGCCGGCTTAGGGGGCTGCGCTGCCTGAGGCGCTGGGGGCTTCGCCGCGGGGGCCGCCTGGGGCTTAGCGGCCTGCTGGGCGGCTGGCTGCTGTTGCTGGGCCGCCTGGGGGCCCTGCTGCGCCTTCTGGCCCGCGCCCTGCGGCTGGGGCTTTGTGGGCTGCCCTGCGCTGGGCTGGCTTGACAAGCTCCCTTTTCACCGGCTGGGCGCGGCCCGCCTAGAAATTTATGTCTAAGGGCCTTGCGCTCATTAGATTCTAACCAAACAGGCCGCTAACTCTTAACCCACCGGAGGCACGCGTAGCCATCATGCCTCCCCACGTGGAGATCTCCTGCCGCGTCATTAGGCCGAAGGCTGCCCATAAGCCCACTAGGAATACCCTGGTGACAGACGACCCTGAAGCATGGGGGATTTAAAATTTCTGTGAGCGCCCCGGCCTGCCCCTTAAAATGCCGCTCAGGACGAGGCGGCCTCTACTCTCTTCCCGGTGGCCGGGTCGAAGAGGACGAGCGACCCTGGGCGCACGGTGAAGGAGACCTTGTCGCCCCTGTTGACCTGCATCGTGGACGGGTAGAGGATCCTCAGGAGCGTCCCGTCGCCAACATCAACGTGAACCACTGTGTAGGCCCCAACCCTCTCGATCATTGAGACGACGCCCCTTAGGTCGCCCTCCCCAACAACTGCGTCCTCCGGCCTGAAGCCGAAGGTCACGTCCTGGCCCTCCTTAACTGACCCCCTGTAGCTGCTCGGCAGGGGCAGCTTCAGCTCGCCCTTCTTTGAAACTATGTAGCCCTCCCTCACCGTGCCCTCGAGCACGTTCATGGGTGGGTTGCCGACGAACGAGGCCACCCAGGTGTTCCTGGGCCTCCTGTAGACCTCCATAGGGTCGCCGAAGTCCTGTATTACGCCGTCGTGCAGCACTGCGAGCTTGGTCGCCAGGGACAGGGCCTCAACCTGGTCGTGCGTGACGTAGACTATGGTGGTGCCCAGCTCCTTGTGAAGCTGTTTGAGCTCCTCCCTCGCGTACACCCTGACTATGGCGTCAAGGTTTGCCATGGGCTCGTCCATCAGCAGTATGTCGGCCCCCTTGACGAGGGCCTTGGCTATGGCCACCCTCTGCCTCTGGCCGCCGCTGAGCTCTGAGGGCTTCTTGCTCAGTATGTCGCCTATCCTCAGCATCTCAGCGACCTTCTTGACCTGGGCGTCTATCTCCTGTTTAGGCCTGTGCATGAGCTTAAGCGGGAAGGCTATGTTGTCGTAGACGCTCATGAAGGGGTAGATGGCGTAGCTCTGGAACACCATGGCCACGTTCCTCTCCCTGGGCGGCAGGTCGTCAACAAGCTCACCCCTGAGGTAGACATGCCCCTTGTCCTGTCTCAGCAGGCCAGCTATAACCCTTAGCAGAGTCGTCTTGCCCTCGCCCGAGGGGCCTAGGACCACCACCAGCTCACCCTTGTCGACGCTCATGCTGAGGCCCCTCAGGGGGGTCACCGTGACGCCCTTCGTCTTGTACGTCTTCCAGATGTCCTCAAGCTTTATGTACTCCAAGCCTGCTCCCCCTCCAGCCTAGCCCCTGCATAAAATATCACTTTATGCCTGCCAGGCTGCTGTACGCCCTGGTCATCATCCTCTGCGACACAAGGAAGAGCGCCATTAGCGGTATCCCCATCAGGACCGCGCCAGCGGCGAATATGTTGTAGTTGGGGGCTGAGGCGTAGTTGTAGAGGCCAGCAAGGTAGTAGAGGCCGAGCATGGCGGTCCACTGGTTTGAATTTGTACCTATGAAGGCGTAGGCCGTGGCGTAATCCATGTAGGCTCCCAGGAAGCCTAGCAGGGCAGTCAGTGCCACGATAGGCATAGCCATCCTGAACACTATCCTTATGAAGACCCCAAAGCGGGAGAGGCCGTCGACCATTGCCGCGTCCTCGTAGTCGGGCGGTATGGAGTCTATGGCTAGCTTGGCCAGGAAAGCAGCGAAGACGGCCGTGCCAGGCGTGTAGGCGAGAACGAGCCCATAGTAGTTGAGCAGCCTGAGCTGAGCGAAGAGGAGGTAGAGGGGGACCGTGGTGGCGGTGACGGGCAGGAACGTGATTATGTAGGTGAATGTTGCCAGCGTCTTCTTGGCTGGCATGTCAAGTCTTGAGAGGCCGTAGCCGGCCAGCATCGCAAGCGCTATTGAGAGCAGCGAGGTGGCCGCCGCCAGCATTATGCTGTGAGCCACCCACAGCGGGAAGTCGGGGGCCTTTATCGACGGTATGAACCTGCCGAAGAGCAGCTCCCTGTAGGCCTGCAGGGTCACCTGGGTGGGCACCAGGTCCTTTATCGAGACAGCCAGCAGCCTCGTGACGTGGCTGAAGGACAACATTATAACGTAGTATATTGGCATTATGGCCCATATTGCCACCACTATGAGCACGAGGTACGATATGCCAAGCCTGAGGGCCTTGTATGCCAGCCTCCTTGACCTGCCCTTCAATTCTACCACCCCTCACGTTATGCCCTCCAGGACGCCTGTGAACTTCATGACCACCACCGCCAGCACTATGGTTATCACCGTTGAGATTATTGACAGCGCCGCGGCGACGCCGTAGTTGTTATAAGAGAACGCCTGCTGATAGGCGTAGACTATGAATGTCTCAGTCGATATGCCGGGCCCGCCGCTCGTCAGGACGTATATGGGGTAGAAGTTGTTCCAGGTGAAGACGAAGCTGGTTATGAAGACGAACGCTATGGTCTTCCTCAGCGAGGGCACAGTTATCCTGAGGAACTTGGTGAGGGCGCCGGCCCCGTCCACGTCAGCTATCTCGTAGAGCTCGGCTGGTATGCTCTGGAGCCCCGAGTAGAAGACCGTCATGTAGTAGGGGAAGCTGAGCCAGAGGTTGGTTATTATGAGCTCGGCCCATGCGTCGCCCACCGACTGAAGCGCGTTAATCGTCGGCAGGTGGAGGGAGGGGAGGACGTACCTGTTCATGAAGCCGTAGGGGTAGACCCACATGCCCTGCCAGACCAGGAGCGATATGAAGCCTGGGAAGGCCCAGGGCAGTATAAGTATGGCGTAAAAGAAGGACTTGCCCCTCAGGTCCCTCTGGTTAAGTATTAGCGCCAGCGCGAAGCCGAGGGCCATCATTGGGATCAGGCTCCCAAGGGTCCAGATGACCTCGTTTATCAGCAGCGTCGATATGTAGTGCTGCCTCAGCGCAAGCACGTAGTTGAACGCGCCCACGAACCTGTACGTGTGCCTGAAGAAGTTCACCAGGTTCATGTTAGTGAATGACACGTACGTGGAGTAGAGCAGGGGGTACAGGAACAGGAAGAGCACGGCAGCGAAGAGGGGCAGAAAATAAATAAAACCCTCAAGTTTGTCGCGAGCGCTTGGCATTAAGCTCCCCGCCTCAGTACCTTGAGGCAGGGAGCTCTGGCACGGTTAAAACTTCACTTGGCGTTATGGGGACAGGGCTTAGGAGGCCGGCGCTCTGCAGCGCGCTTATGAAGGCCTGCTCCATGCCCTGCGCCGCCTGCTCGGCGTTTATCTTCCCGGCGAAGAACTCGCTGGCGTACTGGTGGAACGAGTTCCAGTAGTAGGACATCTGCGGTATGTTGGGGAACTTCTGGCCGTGCTGGCTCTGCTCAAGTATCCCCTTTATGACCTGGTGCAGGCAGGCGAGCGTGGTGTTGCTAGTAGGCGCGCTCAGGTTCTGCATGGCGGCGTTGTAGGCGCTGTTAAGCGCAGGTATGTCGCCTGCGTACTTGAAGAGGTCGTACTCGTTGCTGTAGTTCGTCATGAACTCTATGAAGAGCAGGGCCGCGTGTAGCGTGGCGTTCCACTGGCTCGCGGGCACGCCGTTGGCCTGCTCAGTAGTTATTGACCAGCCCATGCTCCCTATGAATGGCGTCGCGTAGAGGCCCGTGCTGCTAACCACGGGCAGCGGGGCAGCCCCCAGGTTGCATCCCAGGGCCTTGAAGTAGGGCATGAGGTCCCAGGGGCCGTCGAATATTATGGCGGCCTTGTTCTCCATGAACAGCTGGCCCTCGACGCCCCCGGCCCCAGTGCTAGAGGCAAGGTAGTTTACCTTAAGGTCGTAGGTCAGGTTGTACCAGAAGTTGAGGGCGTTGACCATGGCGCTTGAGTTGAGTGCCGGCACTATCTTGCCGTTCTGGGTTGTGAATATCTGCCCGCCGAAGCCCGCGAACCAGGCGGCGAACCTGTAGCCGTACTCGTCGCTCGCCCCATAGGCTATGCCCCAGACGCCGCTCTTGTTGACCTGCTCAGCCATCTGTATCATCTGGTCAGTCGTGTTGGGCGGGGCAGTTATGAACTTCTTATTGTAGAACATAACTATGTAGTTTATGTTGTCCGGCAGGCCGTAGACTGAGCCGTTGAGGGTCCAGTCCTGTATTGCAGTCGGGTTGAACCGGCTGAAGTAGCTGGGCGGCAGGTACTGGGACAGGTTTACAAGTATGCCTGAGGCGAAGAGGGCGCCTGCCGAGTCGCTGCTGTCCCTTATTATTATTGGCGCGTCGTGCGCCTGGGCCTCAGAGGTGTACGGGCTGGTGCCTACGCTGGCGCCGTACTCGACCTTAACGTGAATCCACGGGTACTTCTGCTCGAAGGCCGCCAGGCTGGCGTTGAAGGCAATGTTCTCACTGCTGCTGTAGCTGTCAGCCACTGTTAAGGTCACGACCTGCGTCGTAGTTGTGGTAGTAACGTGATGCCTTGTCGAGACGTAAGCCATGTAGCCTCCGACCGCCGCTACCACTACCACCACAATTATGATGGTCGCCAGGGCAACAGTTGAGATAGACCTCCTACTTGACTTCAAAACACCCACCTCTCAACTTGCCGCTTTCTTTAAGGCGTCCAGGTAGTATAAAAGGCTATACTATTTAGAGAAAAGTTATTTAAAAACATAAAAATCTAAACGTATAACTTAGAGGAAGCTCAAGGGAGCTGACCTCCTCCCCGCCCTAGAAGGGCGAGGCTTTCTATAATAAGGTAAAGGGTAGGCATGACAGCAGGAACTCAGCCGACGCGAAGCCTTGACCTGAGCCTCACAGCCACGTCGTATGGGTAGTAGCCCTTCGCGCTCCCCCCAAGGGCCGCGCCGTCGGCTCCCTTGGGCAGGGGGAGGCCCATGAGTGCTAGGGCTGTGGTGGCCACGTCGTGGGTCTCAGCCCCGTCGCCCTGACCTCCTCGCCAACCACCAGGAGCACCCCGTTGACCTCGTGGTCTGGCATCAGGTCGCGCCTCAGCTGAGCCATCGACCTGCTTGAGACGGGCCAGTACCTCTCCTCGTCGACAGACTCTACGAAGAGGGCCGGGTACGGGGGCAGGTAGGCGCCCCTGAACCTCTCCTCGAGCCTCGTCACCTTAAGGTAGCGCGATGCCTTGGAGCTGGCTATGGCTTTAAGCCCCCTCTCCCTCTCCGCCTCACCCCTGAAGTAGAGGACCCTGTCTATTGAGAGCCCGCCTGCGTCGTATGTGAACGGCTGCCCCGAGAGCTCGCTCTGCTGCCCGGCGCCCTCGTGCGTTGCCGCCCTTGTCACGGTCACCAGCTCGCCGCCCACGCCCTCCCTCAGCCTCCTCAGCGGCCCCCTCCTCGAGATCTCCCTCGGCGACAGGCTGGGCGGCAGCACCCTTGAGAGCTCGTCAAGAGCACTGACAAGGCTTAGCGAGAGCCTGCCCCTCAGGCTGCCCGGCAGCCCGACCCTGAACTCCCTCATGAGGGGGGCTAGCACGTTGACGCAGGTCCTGTGGACCCCGGCGCCGTGGTCTGAGACTATGACGAGGTACTTGGACCTCCTCATGAGTTCCCCGGCGAGCTCGTCTATGGACCTCCACACCTCCTCGGACCTGGGGCCCACGGAGAGCACGTCGTAGTGGTCCTTGTGGAAGGCCTGGTCCGGGTACGGGAGCACCACGAAGTAGGCGTCCGCGTCGACCTCGCTGAGAAGCTTAAGGGTGCCCTCCACCAGCAGCTCAGTCCTCCTGTAGGGGTCAGGCATGGCCTCAAATGTCACGAAGTACTTGCCGAGCCTCTCGGCGAGGCCCTGGGGGCTGTACTCAACCCTTGGGGCCAGGAAGGTGTCTCCAACGACTGTCATCCTCTCGTGGCAGCAGAGGCCCCTGATGGGCCAGGTAAGCGGGTAGTTGACCACAGCCACGTCAAGGCCCATGAGGGCCGCGTCCTCAAAGGCCCTTGGGAACATGACGTCAAGGGACGTGTAGGGCCTGGAGAGGTGCTCCCCGCTGGGCCCCCTGTAGTACTTTGTGAAGCCCCAGACGCCGTGCTTGGCCGGGTTCACCCCAGCCGCTATGCTAGTCCACTGCACAGGTGTTATGGGAGGCATCGAGCGCAGCGGTATAGGCCTTGAGCGCGAGAGGGCCTCGCCCAGGTTCCTAAGCTTAAGCTTTGAGACCGCCCTACCAAGCAGCCACGGCGACAGGGCATCAAGGCCCAGCAGCGATAGCTCCAATGTCCGCTACCAAGGGGCTTCCTACGGCAGGAAATTTTAAGGTGAAGGTTATGCGCCCTCGGCGAAGGCGCTGGAGAGGTACCAGTCTAGGCGCCCCTCGTCCTCAGCTGTGACCCTGAAGCTTATCCTCCTCCCTGCGGTCCTCCCCTCCTCAGCAGCCCCCTCTCCTCTACCCTTGCGCTCACTCCTCTCACCAGTCTTGTCTATTGTTGACGAAGCCTAATAAAGGGGTGTCCCTGAGGCCCCCCGACAGCGTCTAAGTAAAAACTGAGCCCCTGTCGCCTGCGCGCAGGCTACCGCCTTTCTCGCTTAGCACAAAACAATAGCGCAGGCACCTATATACGGTTTCAACTTCTCCCGATGCAGGGACGCCGCTGAAGGAAGGTAGAAAAGGCCCCCTTGACAGGTCGCATCGGGATCGACGTGATGATCGCCAGGCTTAAGGTGGACATCCCTATAAAGGCCCTTGGCCACGTCAACTCCTACGCCATAATTGACGATGAGGGCTTCCTGCTGGTGGACCCCGGCATGTACTGGGCCGACGGCTTCAGGAGCCTTGCGGCCGAGCTCAGGAGGGCGGGCCTAAGCCTCAGGGGGCTTAGAGCTATTGTGGTCACCCACTTCCACGTGGACCATGCCACCGCCGCCCCTGTGTTAGCTGAGCTGGCGGGCTCTGAGGTCTTAATGGGCCCCAGGGACCTTGAGGTCGTGAGGAGGGGCTTCAGGGAGTACTTCAGGGACGTCACTGAGACCTTCCTGCACTACGGCGTCCCGAGGGAGGAGGTTAAGGCCATGGAGGAGGTCCACCCAGTCCCAAGGCTTGGCGACGTCTATGATGAGCTAGCGGCCGTCGCGAGGCCCGTGGGGGAGGGCGAGTCGATAGGGCTTGGCGACGGCGAGCTTAAGGTCCTTGAGCTGCCCGGCCACACGCCTGGCCACATAGCGCTCCTCCAGGGGGTCACAGCAGTTGTCGGCGACGTACTGCTTAACGGCATAACTCCTAACGTTGTGGCAGACTCCCCTGACCCCAGGAGGGACCCCCTGGGCGACTACCTGAGGACCCTTGAGAGGGTCTCATCCCTTGGCCTCTCGTCCGCTATGCCCGGCCACGGGGAGCCTATAGGCTCGCCCTCCGCCAGGGCAAGGGAGTTAATGGCTCACCACGAGGAGAGGCTGAGGCTAGTTAAGTCGCTGCTCGACGCCCCCAGGACCCTATACTACGTTGCGAGGAACCTCAGGTGGAGGACCTCCGCCGCCTCCTGGGACGACATGAGCCCCTATGAGAGGTACTTCGCCGTCGGCGAGGCCCTGGCGCACCTGAAGCACCTTGAGGCCGTGGGGGAGGTTGAGGAGATGACAGCTGGCGGCGAGGTGTCCTTCCGCCTGGCTTGAGCTGCCGGCCTGTAACGCCTCTGCAGGCTAATCACAGCCTCTGACCCCTTTTGCACTACCAGGCAGACCAAGTTGACCTCCTCCCCGCCCTGAGGGGTGAGGCCTTCGGCTGCAAAGCTCGTTTGCTTTGCTGTCAAGTGCAAAGGAGGGCGCCACCGTGAAGTCGATGAGCAGCCGTGAGGCAAAGGGGCGCCCGGTGAGGCCCCGCGTCCCGAGGGAAGGCGGGCCCCCGCAGGCAACATGATGAGAGGCGAAGGATGATGAAGTAGATGCCTAAGGTCACGTAGAGTGGCTGCTAGTCGCGGTGAACGTCGAACCCTCCCTGCACGGGCTCCTGGCGGCTAGCATGTCCTCCGCCAGGGCGCAGACCATCGGCATGAACTCCTCCGCCGGGGCCTCTACCCTCACATCGGCCAGGTCGTCAAGTGCCGTCTCGCCCACGTTAACTATCACCAGCTTGGCACCCCTTGACCTGGCCACCAGGGGCAGCTGGTTGGCCGGGCTGACCGCGAGGCTCGACCCAACCACTATGAAGAGGTCTGAGCTGCCGGCCAGCGAGAACGCCTCCTCAAGCGCGTCGGGCGGCAGCGGCTCCCCGAAGTAAACAACGTCAGGCTTCAGAAGCCCCCCGCAGACGGGGCACGTGGGGAGCCTGCCTTCAGACACTGCCCTGAAGGCCTCCCTTATGTCGTACTTCCTCCCGCACTCCGTGCAGACGGCCCTGCCGGCGTTGCCGTGGAGCTCAACGACCTTTCTGCTCCCGGCGGCCTGGTGGAGGCCGTCTATGTTCTGGGTTATCACCGCCTTAATGAGTCCCATCTCCTCAAGCCTTGCTATGGCCACGTGGGCTGGGTTTGGCCTCACCCCGCTAAGCTGGCCGAACCTCTCCATGAAGAGCCTCCACGAGCCCAGCGGGTCTGAGTAGAAGTGGGATATCTCAAAGAGGGAAGGGTCAAGCCTCCTCCACAGCCCGTTGGGGCCCCTGAAGTCAGGTATGCCGCTGGCTGTGCTGACGCCGGCCCCTGACATCAGAACTGCGCTGTTTGAAGCTACCAGCATCCCCGCGACCTCCTTGGCCTTAGAGCTCAGCGACGTCCCGCTTCACCTCGAATAAGGCCTGGCGCCGACAGGTTAATAGCTAAAGGCCCCTGACAAGTTTAATGGCGCAGGAGCGAGGTGTCAGACAATCGTAACAAACCTGCCGGCCGAGGCCATAGCTAAGCTAAACAAGTACAGCGAGGCTAAGACAACGGAGGAGAAGATCAGGGCCCTCGAGGAGTTCCTCAGCTCCGTGCCCAAGCACAAGGGCACGGAGAAGCTCAGGCTGTGGGCCACGAGGAGGCTCTCCGAGCTCAGGGAGGAGGTGGAGAGGGAGAGGGCAAGGAGGTCGGGCGGCGGCAGGCCGGGCATGTTTGTCGAGAAGGCAGGGGCCGGGCAGGTGGTTTTGATAGGCCCCACGAACTCCGGCAAGAGCTCAATAGTGGCCAGGCTGACTAACGCAAAGGTAACGATAAGCCCCTTGCCCTACGGCACCCAGGCCCCCGTGCCGGGCATGATGACGTACCTTGACGTCCAGCTCCAGCTCGTCGACACCCCGCCCCTCATAAACCCTGACGGCAGCGTCAACTCAAGGGTTGTGGCCCTAGCCAGGAACGCTGACGTCATAGCCCTGGTCATAGGCCTTGACTCCCCTGAGCCCAGGCGCGACCTTGACGTCTCCCTTAGGGCCCTCGAGGACAGGGGGGTTGCATACTCCCTTGAGAAGGGCTTCGTCAGGGTTGAGAGGAGGACCCAGGGAGGGATAGCGTTCACCTACAGGGGGACCCCGAGGTTCACCGAGGAGGAGGCGAGGAGGCTGCTGAACAGCTACAGGGTGTACAACGCGCTGGTTGAGGTCAGCGGGCCCGCCACCCTGGACGACCTCGAGGAGGCCATATTTAGCGCTAAGGTCTACAAGCCCGCCTTCGTCATATTCAACAAGGCTGACCTGCCCTCAGCTGAGTCGAGGGCGAGGGAGGCGGCCTCGGCGCTACCCAAGGACGTCCAGTGGGTGCTGGCGTCAGCTGTAACGGGCGTCGGCCTCAGCAGCGTGGGCCCCGTGGCCTACAGGCTCCTGAACATAAAGAGGATATACACTAAGAAGCCGGGCCAGCCCCCGAGCCCTGAGCCCCTTGTTGTTAGTGCCGACGCCACCGTCAGGGAGATAGCTGAGAGGATAAGCCCCTCCCTGGCAAGGTCCATGAAGTACGCCAAGATATGGGGGAGGGGTGCTAAGTACGGGGGGCAGAGGGTGGGGCCTGACTACGTGCCCCAGGACGGCGACATACTAGAGATAAGGTAGCTGACCTCCTCCCCTCCCAGGGGCTCGGGGATATGTGGGCCCCTGTTGGGACATCCCTTGCGGGGACACCATTTGTTCTGCGATGCTTTCAAGTGCTCAGGTGTTTTATGCCTTACCCCGCCCCTGGAAGGGGCGGGCCTGCCGTTCACTTTGTCACTCTATGGGCTCCTCAGGCTCCTGCTCGAGCAGGCTTGGGCACAGCAGCTTCATCGAGACGCTTATCAGGGCGTCAGCTATTGGAACCACCGCTGCCGCGGGCCCGCCGACGTGCATAGCCATGTTCCTCAGCTCCGATGCCAGCATAGCAGCGTTAAGCAGCCTCCTGCCGCTGGCGCTGGCGAGGCCCCCCATGAACTCCCCTACGGCCTCCTTAAGCTTCCCAAGCAGGTCGGCCCTGCCCTTCAGCATGAGGGCCGCGTCCGCGACCATGGAGGGCAGCGACAGCAGCACGCCATATGCCATCGGGTCGATTATGTTGCTCTCCTTGGAGCTCCTTAGGGAGGCCTCAACGAGCTCGAGGGCCTGAGCCCTCAGCCCCTCGACCTCGGCCTCCTCCGCCCCCCTGGAGGCCTCGTCAAGCATGTCCTGGAGCCTGCTGCTGGCCTCCTTGATTAGCCTTGTGGCGTCGGCGCTCGGTGACGGAGCTATGGTGACTACCACCCTGTCTGAGCCCCTCTCCACCGACGCCACCTTCTCATTTTCGTTGAGCTCAGCCATGAGCCTCTTAACGTCAGTCTCCCCGAGGCCCCTCAGAGGTATCTCAACCCTGCTGTAGCCGTGAACAAATGCGCAGTCAACTATTGCGTCAACGCCAGCTGCCCTTGCGACGCCGTTGTACCTTAATGTGACCGTGCTAGCCCTGTCCTCCGCCCTGCTGTCCCTCGGCCTTACGAGGAGCTTACCGCCGGCCTCTACAACCTCTATCTCGTCGCCGACCTTTATCCCGAGCCTCCTAGCCCACTGCTTGGGCAGCGTTATTATCAGGCTGGACCCGCCGAGCCTCTGGACCTTCCTTGTAGTTGCGCTCTCGCTCAACTCACGCACCCTTGCAACTAGTATTGGCGGCGTATATATAACTTTAACGCTGTTAAAGAAAAATGTATATTATTCTAAACGAAAAATCTTTCTTATAAACAAGGGACTGCCTCCCTGCACTCAGCTTATATTTTACGAGGCCCGCAGCAAGAGGGGCGAGGCGCAGGAGCTTGAACATGCTTGAGATAAGGTGGCACGGCAGGGGCGGCCAGGGGGCAGTCACAGCCAGTGAAATCATAGCGTCAGCCTCCATAATAGAGGGGAAGTACGCCCTCGCCTTCCCTGAGTTCGGCGCCGAGAGGAGGGGCGCGCCAGTTAGGGCGTACACGAGGATAACTGACAGCCCTCTCATACCCAGGACGCCAATTGAGCGCCCTGACGTCGTAGTGGTACTTGACAGGAGCCTGCTCAAGCCTACCTACATAGAGGGCCTCAAGGAGGGCGGCACCCTTGTCGCCAACAGCCCGCTGAAGCCCGCTGAGCTCCTGGAGAAGCTGGGCCTCGGTGGGGGCAAGTACAGGGCGGCGGCCGTCGACGCGAGCTCAATAGCGATGAAGTGGCTCAGGGCCAACATAGTGAACACTGCCATACTGGGTGCTTTTGTAAAGTCTACAGAGCTCGTGAAGTTGGACACCGTTTTAGACGTAATAAGGTCCAGGTTCCACGGTAAGGTGGCTGAGGCGAACGTGATGGCCGTTAAGGAGGCATATGAGTCCACGCAGCTCTCTTGGGGGTGAGGCAGGTGTCGGTGAAGCTCCCAGGATGGAAGGAGATGACGATTGGAGGGGTCATAACAAACCCCGGCAACAGCCTTGAGTACAAGACGGGCGACTGGAAGGTCCTGATGCCGGTCATAAACCAGGAGAAGTGCATAAGGTGCAGGATATGCTGGTACGTCTGCCCTGACAGCGCTATACTTGAGCTTGACAAGCCCTACACGACCAAGGCTAAGAGGGTATACAAGATATCCTACGACGTCAACTATGACTTCTGCAAGGGGTGTGGCATGTGTGCCCAGGAGTGCCCAGTCAAGGCGATTGACATGGTCCCCGTGGAGGTGAGCTGAGGTGGAGGCAGCGCAGGAGGTTAAGTCGAAGAGGCCCATACCGCTTAGCACTAACTACGCAGTGGCTCACGCTGCAAAGGACCTAGATGTCGACGTGGTGGCAGCCTACCCAATCACGCCCCAGACAACTGTGGTCGAGAAGCTCTCGGAGTTTGTGGCAAATGGTGAGCTCGACGCTGAGTTCATACACGTCGAGAGCGAGCACAGCGCCCTCAGCGCGACCCTGGCAGCGTCACTGACGGGCGCGAGGGCCTTCACTGCGACTGCGAGCCAGGGCCTGGCCCTCATGCACGAGATGCTGCACGTGGCCTCGGGCCTCAGGGCACCGATAGTCATGAGCGTGGCAATGAGGGCCCTGAGCGCCCCCATAAGCATCTGGAACGACCAGACGGACCTCTTCAACGCCAGGGACACGGGCTGGATAATCTACTTCGTCCACACGGCCCAGGAGGCGTATGACACAGTAATACAGGCCTACAGGCTTGCTGAGGACAGGGGCGTTATGCTGCCTGTCATGGTCGGCTATGATGGCTACGTGATGAGCCACACGACGGAGCCGGTGGTGGTTGAGGACAGGGCCAGCGTCCTCAAGTTCGCGCCCAAGAGGCCGTACCCCTACAGGCTTGACCCCGACAAGCCCGTTACGATTGGGCCCATAGTGCCGCCCGAGTACTACTATGAATTAAAGTACCAGCAGGTGAAGGCCATGGAGGGCGTCCCCGAGAAGGCCGAGGACGTAGATAGGGAGTTCCAGAAGGCCTTCGGCCGCGGCTACGGCATAATGGAGTGCTACATGTGCGAGGGGGCCGATGCCCTCATAGTTGCAAACGCCAGCTACGCAGCCACGCTCAAGAGCGTCCTGCCGGACGCCTGGAGGGAGGGCCTGAAGGTCGGCCTCCTGAGGCTCAGGCTCTACAGGCCGTTCCCAGCCAAGCACTTCGTGAACTACACCTCGAACGTCAAGAGCGTCCTGGTGATAGACAGAGCCATAAGCTACGGCGCCCCGTACCAGGGGCCACTCGCCAACGAGATAGCTGGCCTCAAGGTAAGGGAGGACCTGGGCTTCAACCTGACTAGCGTCGTTGCCGGCATAGGGCAGAGGGCTATGGAGCCTGAGGACTTCTTGGCCCTGGCCCGCCTCGCGTGGGAGGCGAGGACCAGGAAGTATCCTGAGACCATATTCTACGGGGTGAGGGAGTGATGGCACAGCAGGCGGGCAAGTCGCTCAGGATAAAGAGCCTGTTCGACCTGCCCAGGGAGGAGCTCTTCATAAGCGGCCACGGCCTCTGCGCAGGCTGCACGGCTGGGACAATAATGAGGATGCTGACCAAGGTAGCCGGCAAGGACACGATAATAGTCAACGCCACGGGCTGCGTCGAGGTAGCAACAACCAGGTACCCGTACTCCAACTGGCTGGTGCCGTGGTTCCACTCAGCCTTCGAGAACGCAGGGGCCAGCGCCAGCGGCATAGCCAGGACCATAGAGGTCCTGAAGAGGAAGGGTGTAATACCAAAGGACAAGCAGGCGAAGGTTGTAGTAGTAGCGGGCGACGGCGGCACTGTTGACATAGGCCTCCAGAGCCTAAGCGGCATGCTCGAGAGGCGCGACCCCGTAATGTACGTGCTCTACGACAACGAGGCATACATGAACACAGGCATACAGAGGAGCGGCGCCACGCCGTTCCACGCGTGGACCACCACGACGCCGGCAGGCAAGGTCTGGAGGGGCGAGTGGAGGACGAAGAAGGACATAGCTATGATAGTTGCGGCGCACAGGATACCTTACGTCGCCACAGCTAACCCCGCCTACCCGCAGGACATGATAAACAAGTTCGCCAGGGGCCTCGAGGTCCTTGACGAGGGGCCGTCATTCATACACGTCCTCATGGCGTGCACCACTGGCTGGAGGTTTGACCCAGCCCTCGGCATAACCATATCAAGGCTTGCAACGGAGACCGGCGTGTTCCCGCTCTACGAGATAGACCACGGCAACTTCAGGGTCACCTTCCCGGTAGCCAAGAGGAAGCCCGTCTCGGAGTACCTCAAGCTGCAGGGCAGGTTCGCCCACCTGACGCCTGCTGAGATAGAGGAGATACAGAAGCTCGTAAACGAGAGGGTGGCAGAGATAAACAAGCTTGCGGGCAAGGAGGTCATAGGCCCCGTAGCCAAGTAGCCTTCTTTATACATATCTGTATCCAACTAATCACGTCCTTTTTTCCTGAAACGTTTAAATAGTGGTCCTACCGTAACGCGGGCTGAGGCGACCCACCTTTGTGGTGGAGAGGGAGCCCGGCCCTGAGTCCGGGCAAGGGAGCCCTGACGGTCAGTCCGGCGGGGGTAGCCGCGGCTTTGTATCGCGGTCTCCCCCAGGTCATCTTGTAGAGTCCGACCTAAAGCTGAGCAGGTCGCTCGGCTTCTGGCACTACGTCGGCTTAAACATTGGTGCCATCATAGGAGCCGGCTGGCTCCTGGCACCTCTGGGCGCAGCCGCCTTCGCTGGTCCGCTCTCCATAGCCTCCTGGCTCGTAGCAGCCGTCCTGGTGATCTTCATGGCGCTTGCCTACGCCTACCTCGCGGGCTTAGCGCCCAGGACAGGCGGCGTGGTCAGGTACCCCCAGATGGCCCACGGAGACCTGGCTGGCTTCGTCACCGGCGTCCTCTACCTGCTCTCCATATCATCACTTATGCCGGCCGAGGCCATAGCTGTCGTCAGCTACGCAAGCTACTACGTTCCTGGCCTCGTGACCAGGGCAACTGTGCTGGGCCAGCCCGTCACTGTGGTCACATGGAAGGGCATGCTGCTGGCCCTGGCCATAGTTGCGCTCGTGTTCCTCATCAACTACTTCGGAGTTAAGTTAGTTGGTAATGTGAGCCTGGGCCTCATGATCTGGAAGGTGATAGTGCCGCTCGTTGCAATCGTCGCACTGTTCGCCCTCGCCTTCAACCCCCATAACCTAACCCTCCAGGGCCCGACCCAGGCGTCCTCCATGGGCCTCACCGGGGCGGCCGCCGTCCTGATGGCCATACCGCTCGCGGGCATAGCCTACGCGATGCTGGGCTTCAGGCAGGCCGTCGACTACGGCGGCGAGGGCAGGAGCTCCTCCAGGGACGTCCCACTGGCAGTGATAACCTCAGTCCTCATAGCTTCAATAATCTTCATCCTGCTCCAGGTGGCCTTCATAGGCGGCCTCAGGTGGTCTGCCATAACCGTCGGCTCGCCTAGCGACGCAGCCCCGCTAACCCCTGGCAACTGGAGCGGGCTGGCGACCTCCAACATAGCCTCAGCCCCGCTGGCCAGCGAGCTAGCCCTAGCTGGGCTCGGGGCCCTGAGCGTGCTGATGATAATAGACGCCTGGGTGTCGCCTCTGGGCAACTCCATAATACAGATGGGCAACCTGGCCAGGATAGTTTATGGCATAGCCGCAAACGGCCACCTGCCCTCCAGGCTGACCTCGCTCAACAGGTACGCCGTGCCGGGCCTGGGCCTCCTAGTGGCCCTAGCCCTAGGGCTCGCCTTCATGGTCCCGCTGCCCAGCTGGTACGCCATAGGTGGCTACGCCGTGCTCACCACGCTGATGACCTACGTGACGGGCGGCACGGCGCTCGGGGCCTTCTCAAGGAGAGGCCGCGCGGTCTTCAAGGTAGTTGGTGCCCTGGGGGCCATGGCGGCGGCGCTGCTGGCCTACTGGGCCGGCATGACCCTCATGATACCCGTCTTCATGACGTTCATCTCAGGCGTAGCGGCCTACCTAGTGATAAGGGGCGTTACCGGCCAGAGGAGCCTGCTGAGCATCGGGATCCCCTACGCGGCCGTCATCGCCTTCGTTGACTACATGCTGGCTGTTAACGTCTTCTACCCCATCAGCTCAGGGTTAACGACCTCAGCCCATGAGGTGACCGCCCTGGTAACCATCTCGCTGGCGCTCTCGGCCGCCGAGACCGCTGTAGCGCTGGTCTCCTATGCCTTGGTCGGCGGGCCTGAGGAAAGGAAGGCCGTGAGGTCTGGCGCCTGGTTCGTGACCCTGGCGTTCCTGATATTCCTGATAGACGTGATTGGCCCGTACGGGCTGTCCTCAGTCTACGGGGGCAGCCCGCTCCTGCCCTTCCCCTACGACCTGGTCACCGTGGCGGCTGGCGCTGTGACCCTTTACGTGGTGGCGGTCCTCACGGCGCCTTAGAGTTCCCATAGAACACACCTTCATGTTTTTCTTGTGTTGACCTCTGCCATAGGCCTTCGTCACAGGAGGTGGTGGGCCCGGGGGGATTTGAACCCCCGACCACAGGGACCCGAGTCGGGCGCCATGTCACCTCGGCACTGGCGTACCCCGCATCCTGCCAGGCTGGACTACGGGCCCACCAAGGGAGGAGCAGCTGGCCAACATATTTAAGCCTTGAGGGGTTCAGCTCTCACAAGTTCACGTGATACGTTTTCATCGCCTCACCCTTATTTCCCGCGCCCCGCTCGGGTTTCATCGGGCCCGGGGCGCTCAGGGTTACCCCAGGGGCCCCACATCTTGAGCGTCCTGCTACATACCTCCTGTAGATGTTGACTATAGCGATGACGTCCCCTATCTGCCTCAAAGCCGCACCTTGCTGACATCTCGCGTTTTGTGCTGTCTTCCCACTTTACCTTGAAATAAGGCTTCCAATACTCCCTCCAGACCCCTCGGCAAGCTCGGAGAGGCTCGCGGCCGCTGCCAGAAGCGCCTTCAACTTCCCCTCGTCAGGCCTCTCGCTGCCCATTACCTTGGTCAGCGTGTAGAGCTTCACAACTAACTCCGCGTAATCCTTCACGTCTGACCTGTGGCAGAGGGTGTTTACCCGTGGCGTACTTTTCCTTACTTTTAATCTAGTTCCGCCGCGGGCACCCCTCTTAAGGGATCACACGCGGTCACCCTTAAGTCACTGGGGCTTGTCGAGGGAAACGCCGCTACCCTCCCGTCCACTTTTATCACTCCCACCCTCGTTGAGCAGCGCCCGTCATCAGGTGGGGGGTCACCAATGAAAGCTGCCTCGGTAATGCTATATAAAAGTAACTTGTCAAAACAATATTTAGAAGTAATTAAAAATAACTAGTAGTTATGTAGAGGCGTTACAGTCTCCTCGACAGGGTTCTCCAGTGTCCTCCCCACGTCAGCCTCTAAGTGGACGATAGCGTAGATGCTGACAATAGAGCTCATGCCTCTGGGCCTCATTCATCACAGCTGTGACCCTGATGAGACGAAGGGGGAGCCGTGGGTCTGGGCTGCCCTGAGGGGCGGAGCCCCGTGATATGGGCCCCCATGAAAGGGGCCCTGAGGGCCGCGAGGCCAAGGCGGAGGCCCAATAAATGATATCGAGCCCTATGAAACCTAAACCCCCTGGACCAGCTTTGAGCTTACCATAGGGAACGGCAGCGCCTCCTTTATGCTGTTGACGCCAACTAACATCATTACCAGCCTGTCTATGCCGACGCCCAGGCCGCCCGTTGGTGGCATGCCGTAGCTGAGGGCCCTCACGAAGTCAACGTCGTATGGGTGGGCCTCAAGGTCGCCCCTCTTCCTCATCTCCTGCTCCTCCTTGAACAGCTTGTCCTGTAGGACCGGGTCGTTAAGCTCGCTGTATGCGTTGGCGAGCTCGACTCCCGCCACGTAGAGCTCAAACCTCTCCACGAGCCCAGGCTTTGACCTGTGGGGCTTGCAGAGTGGCGTCGTCTCAATGGGGTAGTCGAGCACGAACGTCGGCTGTATAAGCTTAGGTGTGACGAGCTTGTCGAAGAGCTTCTCTATCATCAGCCCCCTCGAGTAGACTCCTCCCCTCGGCACCAGGCCCAGCTGGTCAAGCATGTGCTTCATCTCGTCGTCACTGACGGAGTCTAAGCTCTTACCTATGGCCTCGGAGAGCAGGTCAAACATGGTGGCCCTCCTGAACCTCTGGCCAACGTCGACCTCGGCGACGCTGCCGTCTGGCATGGGTATCTTTAGCTTGGTGGTGCCCAGGACCCTCTGGGCCACAGCCCTTATCATGTCCTCCGTCAGGTCCATGATGTCGTTGTAGTCAGCGTAGGCCCAGTAGAGCTCCATCATGGTGAACTCAGGGTTGTGGGTCACGTCTATGTCCTCGTTCCTGAAGACCTTGCCTATCTCGAAGACCTTGTCAAAGCCCCCGACTATGAACCTCTTAAGGTAGAGCTCGAGCGATATCCTGAGGTACCAGTCCTCGTCAAGGGCGTTGACGTGCGTCATAAAGGGCCTTGCCAGGGCCCCGCCGTAGACCGGCTGAAGGACGGGCGTCTCGACCTCGACGAAGCCCCTTGAGTACAGGTACTGCCTTATCTCCCTTATGGTGTTGAACCTTATCTCCATGGCCCTTCTGGCCTGGTCGTTGTAGAGGAAGTCCACGTACCTGTGGGCGTACCTGAACTCAGGCGTCAGCTTTGTCCAGTCCGGGGGCTCTATGAGGGCCTTGGCGAGCAGCTGGTAGTCCTTGACCAGCAGGGACAGCTCGCCCTTCATGGTGTAGAACAGGTCGCCCGTGACCCCTATTATGTCGCCCCTGCCGACGAAGTGCAGGAAGTCATCATACCTGTCGCCGAGCTCGTTAACTCTGAGGTAGAGCTGAAGCCTCTCCCCCTCGTCGAAGATGTCAACAAACGACGCCTTGCCGTGCCTCCTTATGTTGGCGACCCTGCCCGCGGTTGACACGCCAGCCACGAAGGGCTCGTGGGGCTTGTCCGGCCTTGATGCCGCCAGCTCCCTTATCTGCCTGATCGTGTGCGTTACGGGGAACTTGTGGGGGTAGGGGTTTATGCCCCTGGCCTTGAGCTCGTCAAGCAGCTTGAGCCTCTCCTTGTCCCACTCCACGCTCAAGATCGCTGCCCACTGAGCTATACCTTGGGCTAACTTTTAAAGCTGGCCCCCTCCCTGCCCTGAAGGGTTAAGGCTTTTCAAATGTTAAGGCCTCTGGCCACCTCCTTAAGCCACTCTGAGATCTCCAGCGCCGCCACCTCGGCGAGGGTACCCAGGGCCCTCGAGCCGCAGGCCTTGGCCGCCTCCTCGGCCTCAGAGGCTATCCTGCCTGGCAGGAGGGCCAGCGGGGCTATGCAGTCTGCGCACCCATCCATTACCACGTTAAGCCCCTGGAGGGTCAGCACAGCTGCTATCCTGCCCACGTCGTCCAGCTGCTCCTCGAGGTGCCTCTTGGCGGGCCAGAAGTAGAGCCTGACGCTCGTGCACCCGGCCTCCCGGGCTGCCCTTGCAATGGCTGCTGCCGTGAGCTCCGTCGGTATGTGACCGACCCACCTGGCGCCCGCGGAGGCGGCCGCAGCCATGATCTCCCTGGCGTGGCCCCCACCCATTGGCATCAGTAAGGCCACGGCGTCGCCCGAGCCCAGCCTGAGGGAGCCCACCTCTGATACCTTAACTAGAGCCGCGCCCCTAAAGTGGGCCGCCAGCTCCTTAAGCTTAGAGTCGTCCCCTCCCGGGTCGTGGTAAACTAGGTACAGCAAAAGGACCTCTCCCGCGGCCATATGTGTTTCATACAAAAATAAATCGGTATATACTAGCTTAGTTTGAGTGGCGCTGAACATAGGCAACGCCTCTAATAGTGCTAAGGCGCCCTAGGGCCGGCGCTGCCCTTGGAGTCCGAGGACTTCGACATAAATGCACTTGAAGTCTACGGCGTGACGTTCAGGGACTCGTGCTTCCTCAGGCTCTCCCCTGAGGCTGAAGACCTGGCGGAGAGGGCCTACAGGGAGCTGGCGCCGCTCTCGAGGGGCGTCGTTATCGTATCCACCTGCAACAGGTTTGAGGTCTACCTTGACTCGCCCGCCCGCGGAAGGGTTGAGGAGGCTATCGGGGGGCTCTTCACGTGCGGCTTCCACCTCTCAGGCGTAGACGCAGCCAGGCACCTGCTCAGGGTGGCCTCAGGACTTGAGTCAGCCATACTTGGCGAGGACGAGGTCCTCGGGCAGGTCAGGGAGGCCTGGGTCAACGCCAGGAGGCGCGGCTACAGCAGCGAGCTGCTTGACACGGTCTTTCACAGCGCTATCTCCGCCGGCGCCAGGGCTAGGAACTCAACCAACATATCGAGAGGCGTGCTGGGGTACCCGAGGGCCGCCGTTGAGATGGCCGCGGAGAGGCTGGGCGGCCTCGACGACAAGGTAGTCCTTATAGTTGGCGCCGGCATGGCGGCCAGCGAGATGGCCCAGCACCTCTGCTCCAAGTGGAGGCCCTCAAAGGTCATGGTGGCCGACAGGAACGCTGAAAAGGCTAGGGCGATCCTGTCCCTGTGCCCCTCCGCAGGCGGCGAGTTCATAGAGCTGACCAAGGTGGCGAACCTAGACGTGGTCGACGCCATGCTGGTTGCCATAAAGGGCGGCATGAGGCCCGAGCTAGGCGTGGCGGCGAGGAGGTCAAAGGTGGTCGTCGACATATCGACGCCTCAGGCCTCGCCCACAGCGCACGTCACTATAGATGACGTTAAGGACTTCGTTAACCACAACCTGTCGCGCAGGCTGGCCGAGGTCCCAGCGGCTGAGGGCATAGTGGAGGACGAACTGTCAAGGCTTCAGGCCATGTTGCTGAGGAAGTCCGTGGACAAGGCCATATCCTCTATCATGAGGGTCATCAGCGTCATAGTTGACGAGGAGGCCAAGGTGACGGCGAAGAACATAGAGGGGGGCGAGGACCCGTACCAGGCCATAATGACAGCGCTGAACAGCACAGTGAAGAGGGCCATGTTCCCCATCTTCTCCTACCTCAGGGAGAGGCCGGAGTCAAGGCTGAGCTGGCAAGGGAGCTTATGAACAGGTACGAGTCCATGCTAAGCCTGAGGGGTAGAAGTTGACGGGGTTCCCAAGGATAAGGCCCAGGAGGCTCAGGGGGTCGGGCGCCCTGAGGTCGCTCATAGCGGAGGTCGACCTGACGCCCTCAAGGTTCATAATGCCCCTGTTCGTTGACGAGAACCTCAAGTCGCCGGCCCCGACCCCAGGCCTAGACGGCTACACCACTTATCCGCCTGACTCCAGGGAGCTCGTGAACCTGGTCAACGCGGCCATGGAGGTTGGGGTTAAGTCGTTCCTGCTCTTCGGGGTGCCCTCGGTTAAGGATGAGGTGGGCTCAAGGGCCTTCGCTGATGACGGCCCAGTGCAGAAGGCCCTGAGGCTTATAAGGTCTGAGGTGGGCTGGGAGCCCGTCCTCATGACAGACCTCTGCATATGCGAGTACACCTCCCACGGCCACTGCGGCCTCCCAGTTAACTCAAGGAGGGGTGCGGTGATAGACAATGACTCGACGCTGAAGGTCTACCAGAGGATAGCGGTGTCGCAGGCCCAGGCGGGGGCCGACTTCGTAGCCCCCTCGGGCATGATGGACGGGCAGGTGAAGGTTATAAGGGAGGCCCTTGATGACGCAGGCCTCACAGACGTCGGCATAATGGCCTACTCCGTCAAGTACGCCAGCTCCATGTATGGCCCCTTCAGGCAGGCTGTTGACTCAGCGCCAAGGTTTGGTGACAGGAAGAGCTACCAGATGGACCCGCGCAACGCCAGGGAGGCGATAAAGGAGGTCAGGCTTGACCTTGAGGAGGGAGCCGACATAGCGATGGTGAAGCCGGCCCTCCTCTACCTTGACGTGATAAGCCTCGTGAAGAGGTACTACCCTGACGTGCCGCTGGCCGCCTATAACGTGAGCGGGGAGTACTCCATGATAAGGGCGGCGGCAAGGCAGGGCCTCATAGATGGAACCGCTGCTATGCTGGAGGCCCTGTATTCGATAAGGAGGGCGGGGGCTGACATGATAATAACTTACTTCGCCCTCGACGCGGCGAGAGCCATAGCGTCAGGCAAGTACTTCTTCTAACTCGTGATGAACTGCTTCTCACCCCTTGAAAGCCTTGAGCCGCGCAAGCGCGCCTCAGCCGCGAGTTTAGTTATGCTATAAGGAACTAATAGAGGCAAGCTAAGAGGGCGCCTATGAGAGAACAGAGCCCCGCCGCTCATGGTGCAGCAGGGCACCTTAAGCCCGGGGCCACGACAGCGCCCAGCCTCACGCCCTGGCCCAGGTAGTCAGCCAGCCACCTGAGCCTCTCTGGTAGCCTCTCAGGGCTGTCCTCAACTAGGTGGGCCCCAGGCCCTATGGCGGCCCCCTCGCCCACCACGGATCCCCTGACCTCTGAGAGGGAGCCGACCTGGACCCTGGCACCTATGTAGCTCCTCTCGACCACCGCGTTCTCGCCTATCACGGAGTCGCGCTCTACCGCGGAGAAGTTCTCAACTACCGCCCCGCTCCTGACCCTGACCCCCCTCCCTATGTAGGCTGGCCCCTTCACTATTGCGCCGTCCTCCACAACCGCGCCGTCGTCTATTATCACATTATCGCCAACGATGGCCGACCTGGAGACGCTGGCCTTGCTTGAGATCACGCTCCCGCTGCCCTCGAGGAGCATGTCTATCGCCTCAAGCAGATCCCAGGGGTAGCCTATCTCAACCCACCTGCCGGGCCACTGTATGCCCCCTACGACGCCCTGGCCGGCGAGGCTGCGCATTGACTCGCCGAAGGAAGTCCTCGACGCCTCCTCAAGCTTGCCCACGTCAGCAACCATGACGCCGCCGAACACGTAGCCCCTCCCAACGCCCCACCTCTTGGCCTCAGGGGACTCCCACATGAACTCCTTGACGACCCCCCTGTAGTCGACTGTGACGAAGCCGTAGGTCTCAAGCCCGGTGGCCGCCGAGGCCAGGGCAAGCACTATAGGGAAGCCGCTTGACTGGTAGTAGTCGACTGCCAGCTTAGCTATCGTAGGGGGGCTCGCCAGGAAGCCGGTGTACACTATCACGGCGTCGCGCTCCTTTGCGGCAGAGGCCTCGTCATAGGCTGTCCTCAGGGCCCCCTGTATGTCGTCCCCACGCTGCTCAACTACCCTGACGCCCTCCCTGCCCACCGAGGCCAGGTTAGCGAAGCCCTTGGTTACTACTACAACCACGTCATCAACCTTGGCCTCCCTCAGCGTCTCTATGCTGTAGTCGAGCAGCTGCCTCCCCATAAGCTGGAGGAACGGCTTGGGCGTGCCCTGTGTTATGGGGAGCAGCCTCTTCCCGTAGCCGCCGGCAAGGACGAAGCCTATCATTGTCACTCCACCGTCACGGTCTTGGCGAGGTTCCTGGGCTTGTCAGGGTTGTAGCCCTTGCCCACGGCGAACCTGTAGGCGAAGAGCTGGAAGACAGGCGTCAGTATGAACGGCTCCAGCTCCAGGGTGCCTGAGGACGGCGGCATGTCTATCCTGGTTATAGTTTCCTTGGCCTCAAGGTCGAGGCTTAGGTCCGCCGGCTTGACTACGTAGACCCTCGCTCCCCTGGCGGCCATCTCAACGGCGTTGCCAGCCACCTCCCTGGCGTCGGAGGTCGCAGCTATGAAGACCGGGAAGCCCCTCTCAACTAGGGCTATGGGGCCGTGCTTGCTCTCCCCAGCCGGGTAGGCCTCCGCGTGCAGATACGCTATCTCCTTGACCTTGAGCGCCCCCTCCCTAGCTATAGCCGAGCCCAGCCCCCTCCCGAGCACGTACATGCTGCCCCCGGCTACGCTCTTTGAGAGCGCCGTGGCGACCGGGTCCGAGGCCTCGAGGGTGTAAGTTAGGAGCTGCGGTACCTCCCTGAGGGCGTCGAGGAGCTCCTTGGCCTCTGACGGCTTAAGCCTCCCGGAGTCCACCCCGGCCCTTATGGAGAGCAGTTCGAGAAGCATCACCTGGGAGAGGAACGTCTTCGTCGCGGCCACGCCTATCTCTGGGCCTGCCCTCGTGTAAAGTTTAAGGTCTGAGATCCTGTCAAGGGCGCTGCCAAGCACGTTGGTGACGCCAACTACGATCGCCCCGAGGTCCTTCGCCATCCTGACGGCCTCAAGGGTGTCGTAAGTCTCGCCGCTCTGGCTTACAGCGACCACCAGGTCGCCCTCCTCCACGGCGTTCATGAGGTAAGGCGCCTCCGATGATATTATGGCGTGGGGCAGCAGGCCAGCCCTCCTGGCCAGCAGGTACGAGAACACGAGCCCGGCATGGTAGCTCGTGCCGGCCGCCACAACTATAACCTTGCTGGCCCCTGCCAGGGCCGAGCTAACCTTGGCCAGGGCAGGATCATCAATATTGCCCTCGTAGGTGTCCCTGACAGCCTGGGGCTGCTCGTATATCTCCTTAACCATGAAGTGCGGGTAGCCGCCCTTGCTAGCGGCCTCGGGGGTGAGGTTGACCCTCCTGACCCTTGAGGCTACCTCCGCGTCTGAGAGCTTTGCATAGCCGTCCTTGGTGAGCCTGTATATGGCCACCTCAGTTGGCGTCACGTAGCCGAACTCCCCGTCCTCGAGGAATATAACGTCCTTGGCCGCTTCAAGCATAGCCGGCAGGTCGCTGGCCACCACCTTAACCTTGTCGCCGACCCCCACCAGCAGGGGGCTCCTGTTCTTTGCGAAGTAGACCCTGTCAGGCTCCCTTGAGTTAAGTATGGCAAAGGCGTAGGTCCCCTCAACTCTCATCAGGGCCCTGGCCAGGGCCTCTACAAAGTCCCTGCCCTCGCCTAGGCCCTCCTCAATGAGGTGAGCGACCAGCTCCGTGTCGGTCTCACTCCTTATTCTGTGCCCCTTGGCTATAAGCTCCTCCCTGAGGGAGGCGTAGTTCCTTATGACACCGTTGTGAACTATTGCCACTGTGCCCGTGCAGTCGGTGTGGGGGTGCGCGTTGACGTCGTTGGGCGGCCCGTGGGTGGCCCACCTAGTGTGCCCTATGCCCGTGGTCCCGCTCATCCCATCTATGGCGAGCCTTCTCCTGACAACCTCAAGCTCGCCGGCCCCCTTCCTAACAGTGACAAGGCCGCCGCTGACAACGGCGACGCCAACACTGTCATAGCCCCTGTACTCAAGCCGCTGCAGCCCCCTTATCAGGAGCGGCACAACATCAGAGCAGCTGGAGGTGGCTCCAATTATGCCGCACAAGGGCCTTCTCCGTGACAGAGGAAGAAGTGCTGTGGGCTAATAAGTGCTCCGCACACTCTTGGCAGCGCGCAACGCTAATTAGGATCAACAAAACTAGAGGGATTGGATGAGGAGGCCACGGGGCTGAGCTGCGCGATGATGCAACCTGTCTCAGCTGACAGACGGGGGGGCTATAGTGGTTATCCATGCCGCCTTCAGGCGCCTGGTGCTAAAGTTAAAGCCTTCCTCTTGCATAAATAAAACTAGGTAAAGAGTCTTGGCGAAGGAATATGTGATACGTGAGGGAGCCCAGTTCCAGCTCGCAAGTGACGCCTTCAGCGACGGCGACATAATACCTGTTAAGTTCACGTGCGACGGCGAGGACGTAAGCCCTCAGCTGAGCTGGAGCGGCCTGCCCCAGGGCACCAGGAGCCTGGCCCTGATAATGTATGACCCCGACGCGCCGGCCGGCACCTTCATACATTGGGTTATCTACAACATACCACCGACGCTCTCACAGCTTGAGGAGGGCGTCGGATCAAGCGGCGCCAGGGAGATACCGGGCGTTGGCACCCAGGGTGTTAACGACTTCGGCGACGTCGGCTACGGTGGCCCGTGCCCTCCCAGGGGCCACGGGCCTCACAAATACTACTTCGCTCTTCACGCGCTCTCGTCCCAGCTCTCCCTCAGGTCGCCTGCGACGGCCTCAGCGCTCCTTAACTCCATGAAGGGCAAGGTGCTGGGCTATTCCCTACTGATGGGGAGGTACTCAAGGCAGTGAACGCGTTTGAGTTTTCTATCAACAAAATTATTAAGCCCTCACAAACTTACTTAAAGTTAGAACGCCAAAACGAACAATTAATGCAGAGGTGAATGAAATGTCGGAGAACAGCAATGACATCGACGAGAGGGCCCTGAGCGTACTTCGCCAGTATAAGGACGGCATGCTGCAGAGCGAGCTGTGGAAGACTCTTGGTATATCAAGTAGGGAGGGCTCAAGGCTCGTCCTCAGGCTCATGCGCAGAGGCATGATTAAGAGGGAGGAGGTCACAGTAAACGGCAGGAGGACCTACAAGCTCTACGCCGTCGAGGTCGGCACCCCGAAGTTCTCCATAAGCGTTGACGCCAGCAGTATCCTTGACATCCCGTGCGCGGCCTGCCCGCGCATCAACGAGTGTGGAGCCGGCGGCTTCTATGACCCATCCACGTGCCCCCTCCTTGAGGCCTGGCTGAGGAAGGAGAGCGCTAAGCTCAAGTTGCAGAGGGCCCAGAGCGCAAGCTAAGGTGCCTCCTATGCCAAAGGATGAGCTTGAGGGCAAAATGGTTGTGTGGCCAACTTTTATAGACTGCGACAGGCCGAGGTCTATGGGGAGGAGGGTCCCCCTGGACGTCTGCGTTAAGTCGCCCAGCCTGCAGGAAATAGAGAGGGCTGCCGCAGGGCTGGGCCTCAACCCGTCCATTGACCAGGGCGCCAGCTACCCTAGGCTCTGGTACGAGGTTAAGGGCCGTGTTATAGTTGACAAGAGGATGGGGAGGCAAGAGACCCTGAGGGCTATAGCCTCAGCGATAAAATCCTTCAGGCAGCGCAGCTGAAAGGTGTCAGTGCGAGCATATACAAAGGTTATCAAAAGCAGCTACAATGGCAGCTGGGGTGAAACTTGCCCAGGTGGCCGTTTGAGGAGAAGCCGCTGCTGGTGTTCTGGGAGACAACGAAGGCCTGTCCCCTGGCCTGCATACACTGTAGGGCCGAGGCCATTACAAGGCCAATGCCAGGGGAGCTGAGCCACGCCGAGGGTCTTGAGCTTGTGAGGCAGGTAGCGGAGTTCGGTAGGCCCTACCCCGTGCTCGTGCTAAGCGGCGGCGACCCGCTGTCAAGGGAGGACATATGGGAGCTTATAGATGAGGCCCACTCCCTCGGCGTCCCCGTAGCCATGGCTCCAAGCCCTTCGAAGGTCCTGCTTGATAACATTGATAACATAGCGGGCGGCAAGGTCTCAGCGGTCTCAATAAGCATAGACCACCCGAGCCCTGAGGTCCACGACAGGGTGAGGAGGTACAGCGGCTCCTGGGAGGCCGGGGTCACGGCCATAAGGGAGCTGCTGAGAAGGAACGTCAAGGTCCAGGTCAACACGGCTGTGATGAGGTCAACCGTTGACGGCCTCCCAGGCATGGTGAGGCTCATAAAGGACCTTGGGGTTGGGGTCTGGGAGGTCTTCTACCTTGTGCCAGTTGGAAGGGCCCGCAGCGAGGAGGACCTGACGCCGGCCGAGTGGGAGGACGTCAGCGCCTTCCTCTTCGAGGCCAGCAGGTACGGCATAACCGTCAGGACCTCCGAGGGTCCCATGTTCAGGAGGGTCTCGCTGCTGCTCAGCTACGCCATGGCCAAGGGCCTTGAGCCCTCCAAGTTAGTCAAGGTAGGGGCCCTCTACTCGAGGCTTGTAGGCGACCTGAAGGACCTGCTGGGCGAGCCGGGCAGGGAGGCCAAGTTTGAGACCTCAGGCACCAGGGACGGGAAGGGCGTCATATTCATATCACACGACGGCATGGTCTACCCGAGCGGCTTCCTGCCGGTGCCGGTGGGCAGCGTCAGGAGGGACAGGCTGGTCAACATATACAGAAGGTCAAGGCTCCTCGTAGACGTAAGGGAGGCAAAGTTCAAGGGCAGGTGCGGCGCCTGCGAGTTTAAGGACATATGCGGCGGCAGCAGGGCCAGGGCCTTCGCCTACAGCGGTGACCCTCTTGGGGAGGACCCGGCCTGCCCCTACGTGCCCGGAAGCCTTGGCGACGCAGTTAAGGAGGTGACGGCCTCTTGGATGGGCTGAGCGACCTCCAGGTAAGGGCCTTCATGGAGCTTCAGTACAACTTCCCGGTGACTGCTATTGACCCCTACGCCCACGCGGCCTCATCCCTGGGCATCAGCGAGGAGGACCTCCTGGCTGAGCTGAGGCGGCTCAAGTCCGCGGGCGTCCTGAAGAGGGTTGGCTTCTACTTCAACTTCAGGTCGCAGGGCAAGGACGCGGCCCTTGTAGCTATAAGCACTGATGACGTAGAGTCCGTAGCAAAGGCCACGCGGGCTGACCCCCTTGTGACTCACTCATACCTAAGGGATGACCCGGAGTACAACGTCTGGATAGTTATAAAGCGCGACAGCCTTGACGAGATAGTCAAGGCAGCCGAGGAGCTGTCAAGGCTGAGTGGGGCCAGGAGGTACGTGATCCTGACCTCTGTGAGGACCTACAAGCTCAGCGTCAAGTACGACCTTATCAAAGGCGTCTCAAGGGCTGGTCCCTACGCCATCGTTCCCCCGAGCGCCCCAAGGCCCGAGGCCCTTGGCATACCGAGGACCCTGCCGGAGGCCCTTAGGTCGCTGCCGCTTGAGCCCTCGCCGTACTCCGCGGCCTCAAGGGTCAGCGGCCTCGGAGTTGAGGAGATCGTTAAGGCGATACCTAAGCTCCTTCAGGTTGGCGTCCTCCTGGACCCAGGGGCGGCGATAGACGGCGAGCTCGTCGGCTTTAGGGAGAACGGCATGGTGGTCATGGAGCCCTCAGGGGCCCCTGAGGAGCTCTGTGAGGCCGCGGCCAGGAGCGAGTACTCAACGCACGTGGTGCTGAGGTCCTCGATGCCTGAGGGGGCCTGGAGGTACCCGTGCTACTCCATGGTGCACGCCAGGAGCAGAGACCTCGTGGAGGAGGTGGCTAAGACTATAGCTAGGGACGCCGGGGCTAAGACGTACAGGGTTATCTACAGCCTGAGGGACCTGAAGCCGGGTGCAGCAAGATGATACCGGTCAGCGTCATGGTGACAGGCAGGGGAACGGTCTCAACAAAGATAAAGGGCCACTACAGCAAGGGCTCGCCCTCAAGGTTCAGCGAGGAGCTGAGGCCAGTTGTCTTCTGGAACGTAACGTATGCCTGCAACCTGAGGTGTGAGCACTGCTACATAGACGCAGGCCCAGGGCCGAGGGAGGGCGAGCTCAGCAGGGGGAGGCTGCTGGAGGTCGCGGAGGAGATGGCAGAGCTCGGGCTCCCCCTCGTCATATTCAGCGGAGGGGAGCCGCTGCTCAAGCCGGAGTTCTGGGATATCGCCAAGCTACTTGCAGAGAGGGGGAGACCTAAGATGGCCCTGAGCTCAAACGGCACCCTCATAACTAGGAGCGTGGCCAGGAAGCTCAAGGAGCTCAACTTCAGCTACGTGGGCGTCTCCCTCGACAGCCTGAGGCCTGAGGCCCACGACAAGTTCAGGGGGGTCCAGGGGGCCTTTGACATGACAGTGAAGGGCATCAGGAACGCAGTCGCCGAGGGTGTAGACGTCGGCATAAGGACAACGGTTACCAGGTGGAACTACCTGGAGGCCCCTAACATGGTTGACCTGGCGGCCAGCCTCGGGGCCAGCAGGGTCAGCTACTACCTGCTGGACTCTGTAGGAAGGGCCAGGAACATAACCTCTGAGCTCCCGACGCCGTCACAGGTCAAGGAGTTCGTTGACAGGGCTGTTGGGAAAGCCAGGGAGTACAGCGGCAGGGTCGAGATAGAGCTCGTTAGGTCAAACTTCGCGGGCATCTACATAGCTGACGCTCTCTCGAAGAGCGGCGAGGAGTTCCAGGAGTACCTGCACATGATAAGCGCCCAGGGGGACTGCGGGAGGAAGACGATAAGCATATACCCTGACGGCACTGTCAGGCCGTGCCAGTTCATAGACCAGTACGTCATAGGGGACCTGAGGGGGCAGAGCCTGAGGGAGATACTGAGCTACAACAACCCTGAGCTTGTTAAGTTCATAAGGCTCTACGAGAACCTGAGGGGGCCCAAGTGCAGCTCATGCCCCTTCAAGCTCATATGCGGCGGTGGGAGCAGGGGCAGGGCAGAGGCGGCCACAGGTGACTTCTGGGGCGACGACCCGCTCTGCTTCATTAACCCCAAAGAAGTAGCCTCCAGGTGGGGGCTGGCTTGACATTCATACCCCTCTTCATAGACGTCAGGGGGCTAAAGGTAACCGTGTTTGGCGGGGGCTCCGTGGGCACCAGGAGGGCCCTCGAGTTCTCCTCAGCCGGAGCCAAGGTCGTTGTGGTGGCCTCCCAGTTCTCCCACGAGCTTGAGGCAGCGGCCAGGGCTGGCCATGTGGAGCTCGTTAGGGAGAGCCTAAGCCCGGGCAGCGACGTTGACAGGTTCATAAGGGGCTCATTCCTGGTGGTGATAGCGACCTCCGACAGCTCTCTCAACTCGTACCTGGCCTCAAGGGCCAGGGAGCTCGGGGTTCTTGTAAACAACGCCACCGAGGCGTTGGAGGGCAACGCGGTCTACCCGTTCACGGCGGAGCCCATAGAGGGCCTCAAGGTTGCCGTCACGACGCTGGGCCTCTCTGGGGTAGCCGCAAGGAGGGCCAGGGACAGGATAGCTGAGTGCCTGGGCTCTGACAGGTACCTGGCCTTGCTCCTCTCTGTCATGGCTAAATTTAAGGTTATGCTCAAGGAGAGCGTGAGCGACCCCAAGGTCAGGGTGCCGCTGTACTTCAAGGTCGCCGAGGACCAGCTGTTTAACCGGCTCATAGAGCAGGGCGACGAGGAGGGGGCCCTGAGGAGGGCCCTTGAGATAGCTAGGGCAGACGCAGGAGGCACCAGCGCGGGCAGCGCCGCTGGACGTTCATGAGCTCTAGTAACTGCGTAGCGGCTCTGACCTCCTCCCCGCCCTGAGGGGTGAGGCTTGCCTTTCATTTTGTCATGCTCTAATGCAAACAGCTTAGTGTTGGCCCTAGGACTCGCGATGTCACCTCAACTGTACTACGCGCTACGTCTCTCACGCCTTTAAGTGAGGCCGCCGCCCACCCTGCAGCATCAATGTATTCCTATGTAGTATGACGCCAAACTGCACGCTCGGAATTAGCGTTCCTGCGCTCAAGAGCATAAACTCTTAAGAGTGCAGGAAGTTACAACTGTGCCACGGCCTGAGAGGGCCGGTGACCTGAGTTGGCAAAGAAGAAGAAGACTGAGCAGCAGGGCGAGCAGAAGAAGTAAGTGCCCTGAGCTTTTAGATTAAATCAACCTTAAACTTAAGCGCTTTTTGAATCCTTCCCGGTTTGATGCGATGCCCGCTAAAAGGAAAGCTGAGAGACTGAACGCTTCTACATAACTACTAGTTATTTTTAATTATCTCTAAATATTGTTTTGACAAGTTACTTTTATATAGCATTACCGAGGCAGCTTTCATTGGTGACCCCCCACCTGATGACGGGCGCTGCTCAACGAGGGTGGGAGTGATAAAAGTAGATGGGAGGGTAGCGGCGTCTCCCTCGACAAGCCCCAGCGAGTTAAGGGTGACCGCGTGTGATCCTTAAGAGGGGTGCCCGCGGCGGAACTAGGTTAAAAGTAAGGAAAAGGAACGCCACGGGTAAACACTCAGTTGCTTGAGTGGAGCTGCGCACCGGCTGTTGTCGCGCTCGTGCAGATATGGTAATACCTCCAGACTACTGCTAGAAAATGTATTATGAAAGGGCTACATGGTATACCTTATTTGCATGTTACCCCTTAATATTAGCGTTAGGGGCAAGGCGGGCCCCAGTTGGCTGATAGCCTTGAGGTCAAAGGAGCAGGCGGCTAAGCTGATGAATGACGTACTTAAGAGATTCGCCCTGGGCACCCTAGTTAACCTTGACAGCTACTTTTACTCGAACGGCGGCCGCTCCTTCGTTGAGTCCCTCCTTGAGGACCCGGTTGGCACTTACGTCAAGACGCTCAACGTGCTGCCAGAAAGTATGGCAAAGTCCGTTATAAGAATAGCGCTAAGGTCCCTCGGAAACTTCTCAGTGATGGAGCTTGAGAGTGCCTTAAGCTCCCTCAAGGCGGGTGACCCGCGCCCCTTCCTGAACCTAGTCTTCGGAACCTCTGAGTAAGCTGCTCAATTATAGCCTGGCGCTAAAGGACCTCGATTCCAAGGAGCCCCTCAGCGTGGCGGACCCGGGGGGATTTGAACCCCCGACCACCGGCTTAGGAGGCCGGCGCTCTGTCCTGGCTGAGCTACGGGTCCCCGGCCTCCTGGCGACACTGTGAGGTGACCTCTTTATTAGCTTTAGCTTCCGCCGCCCAGCCTTATACCATAAGGTAAGCGCCTGCGTGTGCATTCTAAGGTAATCGATCGTTTGACCTCTTCCCTAACCTGTTCTATTATTGAAATGAAGGGCGAAGGGCCTGCTAACCCTCTACTGCAGGACAGAAAGTTCATCGTAGAGACTCTGAAGAGCTTTAGCGTTATGCACGGCAACTGTAAGTGCTGAGGCTTTAGTTCTCCTTTACCGGCTCGCGGCGAAGGACCCCTGTAAGGCAGTGGACACCGCCGCCCCCCTTGAGGACCTCGTCCACGTTAACCTCTATAACGTCCATCCCCTCACCCTCCAGGAGCTTCCTTACGGCGTTGCACCCAGAGCCCATGACAACCCTGCCAGGCCTTACGGCGACCATGTTCAGGCAGAGCCTGGCGCTGACCCCTCCGGGCAGCTGGGAGTACTCAACGGGCACCACGTTAAACCCGAGCCTGCGGAGCCTGTCCATGGCCTCCCAGGGGAACATCTGCCTCACGGCAACTATCGTCTTAACGTCAACCTGCGCCACGTACTCATCTATGTGTATCACGTTCATAGGCACCTGGACCTCGATGACCTCGCTGACGCCCATTGACTTCACGACCTTAGAGAACGCCTCAAGCCCGGCCCTGCTGGTCCTCTCGCCCACGCCAGCCATGGCTACGCTAGGCGACAGCAACATAGCGTTGCCCCCCTCAAAGACCTCCTCATTGCCCATAACCTTGACTATGGGGTACCCAAGCCCCTTCATGACCTCCATGAAGGCCTGTTCCTCACCCCTCCTAACGTCATACATGAAACTTGATATTATTGCGCCCCCTGGTGTCATTAGGAAGGGGTCACGGGCGTACATGGCGTTCGGCTTGTCCTCAAGGCCATCGACCGTCCTGACGACTACCCCCTCGCGCCTGTAGACATCTATGAGCTCCTCCACCTCCCTCCTGGCCTCCTCCAAGCTCATGGGGGCGCGGAAGAGGTAACGGCGGTAGTTGCTCTCGTTCACCAACGTGACCTCCTGCCCCGGCACGTGCATGAGGACCTCCCTTAACCTGCCCACCTCTGAGGTCACAAAGCTCAAGCTCTCAGCCCAGCTTCGCTGTAAGGTCAGTCGCAGCAATAAATCTGCGCGAAGCGACCTGCCTGCAAATCCTGGTGGCTAGAGCGCCTGAGCTTCAGGCCTCCGAGAGCCACTGTGAACTGCCCCGCCCTCACGGGCGGGGCACCCCACCTCGCGGTGATGACTTCCTGCCTCCCAGGGCGGCCTCGATCCCCTCACCCACAGCGGAGGCTCCATCGGGCGGAGCCGCCCCTGTGGCGCCCCGCGCGGAGGAGGGGTTACGGAGGGCCGCCCTCCGCAGGCGTAAGTTCCCCAGTCCAGAGGGCGCGGCCTCAGCCCTTACAGCCAGAGGTCTGCACATGTCTTTTTCTTTTTGGTATAAGAACTTTTCTATGGGGGCTATCCACCCCCCACCTCACGGAGGGGACTTTCGCCCCCTTAGCCCCCATAAAGTTAAACCGAGCAGAGGCCTGAAGGTCGCAGACCTCCTAAGGCCTTCATGCCCTCGCGAGGGATGGGTAGTAGAGCCTCTTCCCAGCCCTTCCCTTCACCTCGTCCCACTCATGAAGGATTCTGACGGCCTCGTCAGCTACCTTTATCAGCTCATCCTCGCCAGCGTGGGCCACGAACTCGTCCTTAACCCTCTGGGCATAGACGGCGTGCACAGCACCGGCCCTGAAGCCGTAGATGTTGGCCAAAGTGAGCAACGTGGCGCTCTCCATCTCAAAGTTAAGGACCCTCATCTGCCTCAGGTCGGCCATTAAGTTCTTGGCCCAGCTCGGTATGTAGCCCCCATGGCCTGGCCTGCCCTGGCCGACGTAGAAGCTGTCGGTCGAGGCCGTGACGCCGACGTGATATGTTACCCCAAGCTCCTCGGCCGCCTCTATAAGGGCCATCACGACCTCATAGCTCGCTGACGCCGGGTAGCCCGCTGGGGCGTACTGGTAGCTGGTGCCGTCCATCCTGACAGCTGCAGTAGTTATGATTATGTCGCCAACGTTTATGTCTTCCTGAATGGCGCCCGTGCTGCCAACCCTTAACATAGTGTCCGCCCCAAGCTCCAGGAGCTCCTCAACAGCTATTGCGGTGGCCGGCCCCCCTATGCCTGTTGAAACCACGGCCATGTCAACGCCCCTGTAGACGCCCCTGTAGCTCAGGTACTCCCTCCTCTGCGCCAGCTGCCAGCTCCTGTCCCAGGAGGAGGCTATGCGCGAGGCCCTCTCCACATCCCCCGGCATGAGGACGTACCTTGGGACGTCACCTCTCCTAAGGCCTATGTGGTAGGCCCTGCCCTGCGAGTCGAAGGGCCTCGAGGCCGACGACATGCGCTCCTCCAAGACTTACACCTAGGACGAGGAGAGAGCTTGAGCTAAAATTCTTCCTCCTCGCCCGCGCCCCCCTTCTCACCACTAGGCCTGCAGAGGGACCTCAGAAGGGGGAGGAGGAAGTCCCTGCTCTCCTTAGACGCAGACCTATCCACCTCGACGTAGACCGGTATGTCAAGGTCATCAAAGAGCCTGACCCTATCCTTTATGACACCGCTCTCGGGCTCAGCTATCATGGTCGGCATGAAGGCCACGTAGCCAAGCCCGTTGGACCCCTCGACTGCACCGCCCACCAGTATGGCGGAGAAGTTGTTCTCGCGCGTCCTGACGTCAAGGAGCTCCGCCACCTGCTCGTTGTCAAGCGTGAGTATCCCGTTGCCCTGCTCAGACCTCATCCTTATGAAGCCTGACTGGAAGGGCAGCATGGTTCCTATGACTACGTCCGCCCCCCTGTAGGAGAGCGACCTCAGGACCTCTGGGTAATTTATGTCCTCGTCTATGTAGACCCCAACCCTCAGGTTAGAGCGCGCGATGTCGAAGACTAGAACATCCTTCCCGGGGGTCAGGCCACTCTCCCTTTCCTTCTTAGTGAGGGCCACCTTCCTGTACTTGCCTATGAGCCTCCCGTTGGGCCCAACCACTATTGTTGTAAGGTAAAGCCTTGGGCCCGCCCTCTCCACCAGGGGGCCAGCTATAACGTAGACGCCGTACTCCTCACTGACCTTTGAGACTATGGAGAGCGTCGGGCTCAGCTGCATCTCTGACTCCGAGATCCTCTCGGCAAACCCCTTGAGTATGGAGGGGACCTTCTGGTCGGCGTAGTAGCCCACTATAGGCCCGGTTATGGGGTAGGCCGGCAGCACGAGGACGTCGACCTGGCGCTCCGACAGCGCCTTCGACGCGAGCTCAAGTATATGCTTTGTGTTGGTCCTCCTAGCGCCAAGTCTTATGCGGGTGTGGAGTACGGTTATCCTCAGCGGCATTGACTGCACCTGGGCTCTCTTAAGCAGTTACTCTAAGTAGACTTAAAGCCTATGCAACCCTTGATGTCTATAACGGGAAGGCTTGACAAAAAGAACGACAAGCCTCGCCCCTTCCAGGGGCGGGGTAAGGCATAAAGCCTCTGAGCACTTAAAGTTGCGTGGAACAGATGGTGTCCCCGCAAGGGGATGCCCCAACAGGGGCCCCACATATCCCCGAGTCCCTAAGATCCGTGAGCCGAGGGCAACTCACGGTGAGGGATAGGGGTAATGGGCTGAAGGCCCAGCCCGCGGTCTACCGCTGGACGAGCGGAGCGGGGTGGGCGCTTACCGCGCCCGCCAGCCATGATACGATGAAGGTGAAGGCGGTAAGCCGCAAACCAGTGAGCCGCCCTAAGGGAGCCCTCGCCCTTTAGGGCGGGGAGGAGGTCAGCCTAAACTGCAGGGGACCCTTAGAACTGCTCAGAAGCCTGGTGGCCTGACCCTCAGGACACCCTCGTTAACAAGGGTCGGCGGCCTCTGCCGCCTGTAGAATGCCTCCAGGTTCCTATAGACGATCTCTGCCATCCTGGCCCTGGTCTCTATGGTAGCGCTGCCTATGTGAGGGGCAAGAACCACGTTGCTAAGCTTTGTAATGGGATGGGAGGGGTCCAAGGGCTCGCTTGGGTACACGTCAAGCCCGGCCCCGGCTATCCAGCCCTCCTTCAGGGCCTTGTAGAGGGCGTCGAGGTCAATTATCTTGCCCCTGGCGGTGTTTATAATGAAGGCCGTCCTCTTCATAAGCCTCAGCCTGGACTCGTTAACCAGGTTCTGGGTTTCAGGGGTCAGGGGCGTGTGTATCGTAAGTATGTCGCTCTCCCTGAACAGGGTCTCAAGGTCGACGTACCTGGCTCCCAGGGCCTCCACCTCTGGCACCCTATGTCTGTTATAGTATATTATCTTCATGTCGAAGCCGAGGGCCCTCTTGGCCACCGCACTGCCTATCCTGCCGGCGCCGAGTATGCCCAGGACCTTGCCCTTGAGGTCGTAGCCCAGCATCATGGTTGGGTGCCAGGCGGTCCCTGAGCGCTTCCAGCTACCGTCCCTCACGAACCTATCTGCCTCAACAACCCTCCTCGTCACGGCCAGTATCAGGGCCCACGTGAGGTCCGCAGTGGCGTCAGTCAGCACCTCTGGGGTGTTGGTCACGTAGACGCCATGCCTCGTGGCGCACTCAAGGTCTATGTTATCATAGCCAACTGCGTACTGAGCTATTATCCTGAGCTCAGGGCTCAGTGCCTCTATCACGTCGCACGTCACCTTATCCTCAAGCATGGTAACAAGCGCCTGGTGCCCCTTGGCATTAGCTATGAGCTCCTCCTTGGTGGGCGGCCTGTACTCCTTCCAGACATCAACCCTCTGGAACATGGCCTTGAGCTGGTCAAACGCTGGGAACGGGACCTCCCTCGTGACGAAGAGGCTCAGCTCCACGTCCAGCCCTATATCTGACCTTTGTATAGAAAATAAAAGCGCTGCTATCAGGGCGCCCGTAGCAGGCCTTAAGCCCAGAAGTGCCAAGAGTTAAGGTACGAGCGCTATTCAACACTTTTATATCAAGGTTACGGTTCAGGCCGCGGCGCTCAGCTTGACGTATATAGGCATTGTAAACTTTGTGTGGGTAAGAGGCTATGAAGCCATAGTCTATGCAGTAGGCCTCGTCGTGTTTCTATGGCTCCTCTACGCCGCATATGAGGGGTACCGCCGCTGGACCCATGGCCTACCGAGATGGAAGCTCATGTGCTGGCCGCCGGGCTACTCCGTGGTCGCCGCCCTCAAGAACTTCGTCAAGTTCGCGCTGCTCCAGTGGAAGGTCCTCAGGCAGCGCTTCCCAGGCACCATGCACGCGCTCATATTCTATGGCATAAGCTGGCTCTTCATAGCGACGCTTCTCAGGGCCATAAACGCGCATATTGTTGTCTTCCTGACAGGCGACGTGTTTTACGGCTATAAGCTGCTCAACAACATAGCGGGGGCTATGGTGATAGTTGGGGTATCGATAGCTATAGTCAGGAGAAGCCTGAGGCTGACGCCGAACCTTCCCCAGGACCCCTACTATTACCTTGTGCAGGCGCTCCTGCTCATAATAGTCGTCACGGGCTTCCTGGTGGACGGCATAGCTGGCGTTGCCTACCGCTACACCTGGGAGAGGCCCTGGTTTGACCCAATTGGCTACCTGGTCTTCATGTGGGCCAGGACGGTCCCAATACCGACCCTGCAGGAGATCTACAGGGGGCTCTGGCTCTTCCACATGAGCATAGCTATGGCAACCCTTGCGATAATACCGTTCACAAACCTGTGGCACATATACGCCGCGGCGCTCAACGTCACCTTCCAGAGGCAGGGCCAGGCCCCCCAGGGCGTCAAGCCCGTCACGGACCTTGACCAGAGGATAGAGCAGGGCAGGCCCCTGGGCGTTGTAAAGCTCTCTGACACCACCTGGAAGCAGCGCCTGGACTTTGACGCCTGCACCTCGTGCATGAGGTGCACTAACGCCTGCCCGGCCTACGCGTCTGGGAAGCCCCTGAGCCCCAGGGACGTCATAGTTACCCTAGACAAAGCTATGAGGGAGGGCCTCTGGGACCAGCAGGCTTGGGGAAGCGGGAAGCTTCAGGTCAACCCTGAGGCCATCTGGAGCTGCGTCACCTGCGGCGCCTGCGTGTACGAGTGCCCCGTGACCATACACCACGTCGACACGATAATTGACGTGAGGAGGGGCATGGTGAGCATAGGCTCAGAGGACGTGCCCAAGGACGCCCTTGACGCGCTCTACAGGCTTCAGCAGACAGGCAACCCTCTCGGGGCCAACCCCTATGACAAGGAGCAGTGGCTTAACGAGCTGGCCCAGAGGCTTGGCGACGACATAATAGCAAAGGAGGGCGAGGAGTACGACTACCTATACTGGATCGGCTGCACAACATCCTATGACCCAAGGTTAAGGCCTGTCGCCGAGGCGGTTATAGAGCTGCTGAGGACCGCTGGGCTCAAGGTGGCGGTCCCGGTCGAGCAGGGCTGCTGCGGCGAGCCAGCGAGGTCTGTAGGTGACGAGGCCCTCTACGTGGAGCTCATGAAGCAGGCCCTCGAGGTGCTTAGCAAGTACAAGTTCAAGAAGCTCCTGGTCAGCTGCCCGCACGGGTTCAACAACTTCAAGAACAACTACAAGCTTTACAGGGGCTACCTTGCCAAGAACCCAGATACGGCAAAGCTGGCGCAGGTGCTTGACAGCCTGCAGGTGGAGCACCACTCCATTGTCTTAGCAAAGTTAGTTAAGGACGGCAGGCTAAAGCCCACTAAGAAGCTTAACATGGCCGTGACTTACCATGACCCGTGCTACCTCGGCAGGTGGAACGGGGTATACGAGGAGCCGAGGAGCGTCGTGGAGTCAACAGGGCTCAGGATAAAGGAGATGCCCAGGAACAGGTCAAGGAGCTTCTGCTGCGGCGGAGGAGGGGGCCAGCTCTTCTATGAGGTGAAGAGGGGGGAGCGCCTCTCAGCCATGAGGGCTGATGAGGCCTCTAAGACCCTCGGCGAGGGAGCGCAGAGGAGAGTGGTCGCTGTGGCCTGCCCGTTCTGCAACACCATGTTCAGGGCCGAGGCCAACAAGTTCAACTTCGAGGTTAAGGACATAGCAGAAATTCTTAAGGAGTCTCTAGACAAGGGGCAGAGCGGCGGAGGCCAGAGCAACGGAAGCTCATGAGGGCGCTTTCCTGACAGTTATTATAAGCAGGCCCCCCTTCAGCTCTGACTTAGCCGTGCTGGGGTCCACGAGCTCCGGCAGGGTGTACTCGCCGCTGTAGTAGCTCACCTTCCTCGCCCACGAGGCCTGGCCGAAGGCCCTCCTGACAACCTCACTCCTTATCTGTGCCCTCACGGAGATGCTCTGCCTGCCGAGCCTCACGTCAACAGTGCGGGGATCTGAGCCCGAGAGGTCAACAACTATGACGAGGCGATCCCCCTTGTCGTGGAAGCTCACGAGCGGCGTGAGGGCCCCCCTGCTGAGCTCTGACAGCCTGCTGTTGAACAGGTCCTCGGGCCTCACCTGCTCCTCCATGTCATCTATCATCGACCTCATCCACGCCTCCATCTCGTCAAGGTCTGACATCATGTCACGCACTATCCTCAGCGCCCTCTTCCGCATGCGCTCAAATATGTCGTCATAGGACACGACTGATCCCCTTAGCTGTATATTAGCGGCGCCCTGTACTCATACCCCTTACCTACCTTGGCCAGGGCGTCCTTAGCCTCCTTAGCCATGCCCTGTAACCTGAGCCTCAGGGTCTCGGCCTCCTGAAGGAGCTGGCTGACGTCGACGCTAACGCCCGTGACCTTTGAGAGCCCCTGGAGGGCCACCGCGGCCGCCTCGGGGTCAGGTATGTCAATGAAGGACTCAGCCATGAGGAGCAGCGTGTTAACCCCCCTCTTGACGGACTCTTTCAGTATAGTTGCGTAGGGGCCTACTATGAGGCCACCAGGGAAGGGCTTACCCACATCCTTAAGGGACGACGCCAGCGACTCGGCCTGGGGCGTCGTGGAGAGCCAGTAGAGCGAGGGCTGCACCTCAGCCCTGTCAGGGTTGCCAAGGCCCGACATGCCAACTATGTACTCAATGCCCCTCTTCCTAGCAAACTCCACTATGGCTATTGAGAGGGGCACTATGCCGCTGGCCACTGGCATGATCTCGGTCACGAGGACCGCCATGTCGTTGCTAACGTATATCCTGAGGGGGTACTTAACGGAGCCGTTGACCACGACGGCTGCTGGGGGCAGGTAGCCGTAGCTCTCTATGCCGACAACGTCGTTCATGTTAAGTCTGTTCACCATGTGGCTTGACGCTATGGGGCCCACCAAGCCAGCGTCAGGTATGCCAAGTACCAGGTACTTCGGCCTACCCAGCTCCCCGTACTCTATGAAGTTGTAGCCGAGTATCTCCTCCTCATATGCTGCTAGGGGCACGGTCAGCACCGCGTCTGGCTTTATCTGCAGGGACTATTATAGATGCATACGCGCGCCACTTAATCTTAACAGGCCCTTCAAGGTCACTGAGCGGCCCCTTGTGTGGTACTTAATTAATGCACGCCTTTAGGTCCATCCCTTAGGCGCAGGCGGCGCCACGCTACCATGCATGTATATTATGTTCACTTCAGGTAGCGCACAGGAAGCCTTACCAAAGATGATGGACAGGTGTTATTAAAGGAGGACTCTTGATAAGCAAGGCTTTTCTACTGGTTCAATCAGAATGCACGGAGGGTGCGTGCGCATGCTCAAGGTAAGCATAGACCCAAGGGATAACTGCATAGCCGACATGGTCTGCGTCAGCCTGTGCGGCGACGTTTTTGAGATGAGCGACGTTGACGGGAAGAGCCAGATAATAGCCAAGTGGAGGACGGACCCCAACGACATAAACCACGGCCAGATCCCGGATGACATGAAGGACTGTGCCGACGCCGCGGCGCAGAGCTGCCCGACCAGCATAATACACGTGGAGCCTGCTTAAGGCTAGCAGGCAGCAGAGAAACCGACTAATATAACAAGTTTTAAATAACGTTTTCCTTTATAACTAAGGTCAATAGCTCATGTACATGTAGAGCTCCATCGGCGATGGGTGCATCCTTAAGGTAGCGGCCTCCCTCCTCTTGACCTCAAGGTAGGAGTCTATGAGCTCCTTGCCCATCACCGGGAGAAGGTACTCATGGTCGCTCTCAAGCTCGTCAAGGGCCTCGTCAAGGCTCCTGGGCAGCGTCCTCAGTTTGCCCTCATCCTTGAACTCATAGACGTTCTCGCTGACCGGGTCGCCTGGCTCTATCTTCTTAACTATACCGTCGTAGCCAGCCAGGAAGGTGGCTGAGAGCGCAAGGTAGGGGTTGCAGAGCGGGTCAGGGCTCCTGAACTCAACCCTGGTGAGGTCCTTGGAGCCGCCCGTGGCTGGCACCCTTATAGCGGTGCTCCTGTTGGAGTACCCCCAGGTCAGGTAAACTGGGGCCTCGTAGCCAGGCACCAGCCTCCTGTAGCTGTTAACGGTTGGCGCCACGATGGCCGCAAGGCTCCTGCCGTGCTCCAGTATGCCGCCTATGAAGTACCTTGCCAGCTGCGAGAGGCTGCCGTCCTCGCCGACGAAGAGGTTGCTGCCCTTAGCGTCCCACAGGCTCAGGTGGAAGTGAAGACCGCTCCCGTTGTCACCGAAGAGCGGCTTCGGCAGGAAGACGGCAACCATGCCGCTCTCCCTGGCGGCCTGCCTGGCGACCAGCTTAAACGTGACTATCTCGTCGGCCACGAACAGGGGATCGCCAGCCTTGACGCTCACCTCCGACTGGGAGACCGCGACCTCGTGGTGGGTGGCGTTGAAGTCATAGCCGAAGGCCCTGAAGTACCTCAGCATTCTCTCCCTGACAGCCTCAAGGGAGTCCATGGGCTCAGGCAGGTGGTAGGCCCTCTTAGTGACGGCGTGGGGCGACTCCGTGTCCCACGGCTGCTCCTGGCTCACCACTGAGTAGCCCGTCCCCCTCAGCGGGTTTATGACGTCAACCTTGAGGGACCTGAACAGGAAGAACTCCACCTCCGCGCCCGCAAGCAGCCTGTAGCCCTTGTCCGCCAGGTAGCTCATAGCGGCCTCGGCCACGTACCTTGGGTCCTTCTGGTACCTGGCGCCGTCAGGAGAGTATATCTTACCAAGCACCCTCGCCCTCTCGAGCCTCCATGGTATCCTCGCGAACGTTGAGGCGTCAGCCATCAGCAGCAGGTCGCTTCTGTTAATGGGTTCAAATCCATCAACGCTGCTTCCATCAAAGGCCGCTATGAAGCCGTCCACCTTCTTCTTATAGCTCTGGTATGGTATTACGACGGACCTGAGAATGCCTGGGATATCTATGTATTGAACCTCAAGGAACTCAGGCTCACCTGACGCCTCGGCCTCGCCCATTCTGGCCTCACAGGCAAGGTAACTCTTTGCACACTAGGTTAAAAATTTTAGTTAGCATTCTCAGGTAAAAAGATCTTTGTACAAATCCCACTGGTTACCATCTCATTAAGTGTATGCATACGTATTTATTATGTCACCTTGGAAGTTTTTAAACCGCTGTACATTTATCTGACCCACTCCCTGTATACTTACAAGGGAGCTGCTTGAGGTCCGTGTCCTCTGAGGAGGCCCCCTCTGACGGCCGCGTACTCCCGCGCAAGGTCCAGAGGCTCGGCACTTCATCGCTCATAATTACGCTTCCCCGCAACTGGGCCAGGTCGCACGGGCTTAAGGCGGGCAGCATGGTGACAGTTGTTGAGGACGGCGACAAGCTTGTGGTAATGCCCTCCGTTAAGGGGAGACTGCTGACCGCGTCGTTCTCCTTAAAGCACGTGAACGTGTGCAAGCACCTCGGCCGCGTTGTCTTCTGCGCGTACCTCTCCGGCCTCGACGGACTCACGTTCTACTCGAATAGGCCCATAAGGGCTGACATCGTGGAGAAGATAAGCAAGGTCTCCCAGGCCCTCAGCAATGATAGCATAAAGGTCTATCTCAACAGCGTCTATGAGGTCAACGCCTCCATAGAGGACTATAAGGGCGACGTGGCGAGCTCGCTGGCCAACTACGGCAGGAGCCTGGCAGCCGCCTTTGAAAGGCTCTCGCAGCACCTGGAGGGGAGCAGGATGACGGAACAGGAGCTTGAGAGCATATATAGGGAACTTAAGGGGCAGGCCTTCAGGATGCTGAGGTCCGGGGCGAGCGGCGTCGACTACGGTGTCTCCCAGGAGCACCTTAACAGGCTCCTCATGGCTGGCGTCGGCCTCATGATACTTGTTAATGATGCCTTCTATAAGCTCGCCAAGGATCTAGTGGCCCTTGAGGGACAGCTGTCGCAGAGCGAGAGGGAGAGGGTGAAGTTCCTCTTCCAGGTCCTTGAGGTCTCCTTGGTGGCAGCATCAATGGGAGTTGAGCCCCCGAGCATAAAGAAGGAGGAGGAGGCATACTCAAAGCTCAGGATGCTCCTTGACATAGAGGGTGAGCTCAGCGATATAGTTAGCGCCTCAAGCGCAGCCTACGCCTACCTGCTCGCCAAGATCCTTGACGTGGCTAAGATCGTGAGCAACATAGAGGAGACGCTGCTCTGCCGCTCCCTCTTCAAGAAGTACTCTGACTCCGAGCAAGAGCTATGATGTACTGCTCGGCCCTGAGCAGTGACTCCAGGAAGGTCGTGGTCAGCTGGGTCAGCTGACCCTGTAGGCCTGGGTCAGGCCCGTTCTGCAGGGATTCCGCTATGGCTGAGAGGTTCTCAGCGGCACCCTCCGCCTGTGAGACGTATCCCTGGAACGTGGAGTTGGCCCCCATCTCAGCCCCTATGAAACCTATGGCCTTGACGGCCTCAACCGTCATGTTGGCAGCCTGCGAGGCTGCCCTTGAGAGCTCGTAGCGCGCAAACGGGCTCACGTTCGCCTCAACCGTTAAGTTTACAGCAACGTCGAAGGTCTTCACAGCTATCAGGTTGAGCTCAAGCGAGGAGTTGACGGCCTGCAGCGACCTCTCTGCCATTGCTGCGTGGAGCGTGGCGTTCAGGTAGCTCGTGAGGTTCTGGTAGGCCTTCAGCAGCTTCACGGTTGAGTTCAGGAGCTTCGCGCTTGCTATGGCATAGGATGTCATGTTAGTGAGCCTGCGCTCCTCCTCGTTGTACTTTGACTGCAGTGAGAGGTAGCTGGCGTACCACGCTATGTTAGTGGCGACCAGTATGACTACCAGGGCGACCGCTATAATAATTAAGTACCTTGACCTCCTGGCCTCCTGAGTCAAGCACCCTTCCCTTTGCACCCCGCGGCTTAAGAACTATTAAGCTGATATACCAGCCGAGCTAATGATTAAGGAGAGTGTGCAGCTTGGCCTCAGCCTGCAGCGAGGGGCGCAGACCCGTAATAGTTATCTCAGGCCAGCCGGGCTCCGGCAAGTCAACGTACGCGAGGAGGCTCGCCGCTGACCTGGGGCTCAGGTACTACACGACAGGCCATGCCTTCAGGAAGCTAGCTGAGAAGCTGGGCGTCAGCCTCATGGAGCTTAACAGGATGGCTGAGAAGGACCCCTCGATTGACCTGTCCATAGACATGGACTCCCTGGCCGAGGCCAGGAGGGGCTGCGTCGTTATAGACAGCCACCTGGCCGGCTGGCTGTTGAGGGACGTCGCGGACGTGACCATATACATCAAGGCTTCGCTGCCCGAGAGGGCTAGGAGGATAGCCTCAAGGGACTCTAAGGCGGACTCTGAGGCCTTGGCGGAGGCCTCGCAGAGGGAGATAAGCCACTGGGAGAGGTTTGCTAGGTACTATGGTATAGACGTCAGGGACCTGTCAAGCTATGACCTAGTTATAGACACCACGAGGATAGACATCGAGGGGACGTACCAGGTCATATTGACCTTTGTTAAAAACGTTCTTTCCATTTGACCTGTCAGCTTGGCAGCCCTCAGCTCTTGCCTATGCAGATCTCTATGCTGCTGACTCTCCTGGTCTTCTGCTGGTTCGTCTGTGGGTCTGTGACAGTTATGTCGTGGCTCCCTATGTCAATGCCCTTTATGGCGACGTTCTTGGCGAACCTGCTCCTTACTATCTCAACTGTGTCAACGGCCTTGGTGATGTTCCTTCCTCTGGCCTTTATCACGACCTGGTTAACGTTCTGCTCCATCAGGGTGGTCAGGACTGCCAAAACATAGTTCATTACAGGCTTCTTCCCTATCCTTACCTCAGGTGCGCCCTCACAGACCATTTGGGACACCTCTAGCCTAGACATTTGGGCTGATTTGCTATAGGCCTAAAGCTCATATAAAAGCTTTTCTGAGAGCCCTCGCGGCCTTAAATCAGGCCTACCATAAGGCTCTAGGGCTGCGGTGGGATATGCACTTAGTGCAAGCCTGAGGTCGTCCAGGGCGACGCCCTACGTAGCTGTTTCAACTTTCATATAGTATAGTTGTCACGCAATCAGCATATACAGGAGGTACGTAACCGAGCACTCAAGGTGTGGGGCCCCTGGGGTGGCCCTGAACGCCCCCAAGCCCGATGAAATCCCGAGCGGGGTGCGGGGGAACAGGGATGAGGCGATGACCGTAAGGTAACATGAACCTGTATGAGAGCTGAACCCCCTGCTGATGCGAGGTTCTGAAACACCTCCCAGCTCTAGGACACAGCCCCGGGACATAACAAGGTTTTTAAGCGCTCAATCAAGGGGTTATCTAGAAGGGACCGCACCATGATAATCTATAGCCCTTTCATGGGGCTCTTCGCCTTCATGATGGCATACTGGTGGCTCCTCATACTGACATCAATAGCGGCCGGAGGGGCTGTGGCCGCAATGGCAGCCATAGCCCCTAAGGCTATAAAGGGCGAGCCTAAGAGCCTCTCAAGCCTTAGGGCTTCAATGGCTATAACCGCCCTAGCGATAGTCCTCGCCGGCATCGGCGTCTTCATAGGGGTAGCCTGGCTGTTCGCTTATATCTTCGGCTTCTCCTTCGGCGCCTCCGCGGGCGTGTACCTCGTAACGTCAGCGGTCATATTCACCTTCTTCATAATACTGATCCAGTGGCTCCTCTCGCCCTTCTTCATAAACTTGGCGTACAGGGCCCATCCGCCGAAGACGCCGGAGGAGAAGAGGTACCAGGCCATGCTTGATGAGGTGGCTAAGCGCAGCCACATAAAGGCCCCGAAGCTGAGGATAGCCGAGACCAACATACCTAACGCCTTCTCCTACGGGAGCCCTGTCTCCGGGAGCTACGTGGCCGTTACAAGGGGGCTCCTCAACCTGATGCCTGACGAGGAGGTTGAGGCCGTGCTGGGCCACGAGGTCGGCCACCTGAGGCACAGGGACGTCTCCTGGATACTGGCCCTGAGCGTCATACCTCTGGCGGTCTACTACCTGGGGCAGATGCTTATCTGGAGCGGGTTCTTCGGCGGCATGGGCGGAGGAGGTGAGGGTAGGGGCAGAAACGGAGGAGGCGGCGGGGGAGCCCTGTTGCTGGCGCTCGTAGGCATAGTACTTGTTATGGCCGGCGTCGTCTTCAGGTTCCTTGTAGGCAACTTCAACAGGCTGAGGGAGTACTACGCTGACGCAAACAGCGCCATGGTTACCTCGCCGAGGAGGATACAGAGGGCCCTCGCGCGCCTGCACATAGCTGTTGAAGGCAACTCCTACTTCAAGCACCAGGTCAACTCGAGCACAGGCTCAACCCTTAAGGCCCTGTTCATAGTGGCGCCCTTCGTCGAGATAAACGGCGGCTTCCTCTACGAGCCAGACGAGGACGCGTGGCCCTGGAGAAGGAGGATGGAGCCTGACCTGAGCAGGTACAGGAACTACGACGTCGATCAGCTGATAGAGAGGATAAAGAACGAGAAGACGGACCCCGTGCAGGAGATCTTCGCCACTCACCCGCCGATACCAAAGAGGCTGAGGTTCATAGACAACATAAAGTACACGGTGAACCCTCTAGAGGCCTGACTTTAAGAGTTCTAAAGGGACTTCGCGACCTTTTTAGGCATTCTTAACGCTGGCCATTCCTAATTGCAGCGTGGGTTCCTGAGGGATAGGGCCCTTAATAGGCCGCAGCCCTAAAGGTACATCTAAGGGGCTGAACCTGACGCCTGAGGGAGACAGCAAGGGAAAAAGGAAGCCGAACCTAGATGACTTCCTGAAGGAACTTGAGAGGGCGATAAACCAGGAGGGCGCCAGGAGGGAGGAGCCGGGCAGCGACAGGGGCGAGCAGGCCAAGCGCCAGGAGGAGCCTACGCGGAGCGCTAAGCCAGGCGAGGCGCCCAGCAAGAGGCACAGGAACATCCTTGACTTCATGGAGGAGGGCACAACGGCGCAGAGGACGGAGGAGAAGGCAAAGAGCGAGGAGGCGCAAAGAAGGCTGAGCAGCCTCAGAGCGCCGTTGAGAGCCTGCAGGGCGCCCAGCAGAGGGTGCAGGCCCCTCAGGCTGAGGAGCCGCGGTGGTCCGCCGAGGCGGAGAGGTACAGGTGGTACGAGGAGTCGAGCGACTTCGCAGTTGAGGCCCCCAAGGGCTCAGGAGCCGTCCCCTGGTGGCTCTACCAGCACGAGATCTACTCCTCCCAGGCGTCAGGCTACCTGATTGAGGTGAGGTACGAGGGGGACCTGGGCAGGGCCGTGGCCTTCCTCTACGACCCTGAGAGGGGGCAGGTGGTCAAGTGGGCCGACAGGACTGGCCACAAGCCGTACTTCCTCACCAACATGTCACTCACTGATGAGGGCAAGGCTCCCATTGACTTAACTAAGTACAAGTCCTTCAGCAACCTGGCGGTCGTAACGAAGAGGGACCCCATAACCAACAGGGACGTCAAGCTGCTCAAGATAGTGACGAACGACCCCCTCGCCGTCAAGACCCTAAGGTCCGTGCTAGCTCAGAAGGGCTACAGGGTCTGGGAGGCCGACATAAAGTACTTCCTCAACTACATCTACGACAACCAGCTGATACCCGGCATGCCATACGACGTCGCTGACTCCTGGAGGCCTAGGTCGTGGAGGCACAGCGAGGAGCTGGAGAAGCTGATAGAGGGCTCATTCACGGAGGACCTCAAGGAAATAGCGCTTGAGTGGCAGTACATATTCGAGGAGCCTTCGCCAAAGGTGCCTAAGGTTGCCTTTGACGTGGAGGTCATAGCCCCCGGCGAGGGCCACTTCCCAGACCCTAAGGCTGCTGACATGCCTGTGATGAGCGTCTCCATAGTTGACGACGCGGGCAGGAGGTCCGTGCTACTGCTAGCGAGGCCTGGCAGCAAGTTCAGCGGAAAGGTTAACGTTGATGGTGAGGTCGAGCTGTTTGACAGCGAGAGGGCAATGCTCCTTGAGCTCCTGAGGAGGCTCAGCCGCTACGCCGTAATCTTCACGTTCAACGGTGACAACTTCGACCTACCCTACGTCTACAACAGGCTGATAAACCTGGGCGTGAGCCCGGACGACATACCTATAACCTTCCTTCAGGACTACGTGACCTTCAAGGGAAGGCCTCACGTTGACCTGCACAGGTTCTTTGACATAAAGGCTCTGCAGACCTATGCGTTTGGCAACAAGTACAGGGAGAAGAGCCTTGAGGCTGTGTCTGAGGCCCTCCTAGGGCAGACCAAGAAGGAGCTTAGCACTTTCCTCAACTACGTTGACCTTGACGAGCTCGCTGCCTACAACCTGCAGGACTCCGTGCTTACCATGGGCCTCGTCACCTTTAACAATGAGCTCGCCTGGAACCTTCTCGTGCTCCTGATGAGAATAAGCAAGTCAGGCCTCGAGGAGGTCTCCCGCTCCCAGGTCTCGGCCTGGGTAAGGAGCACCCTCTACTGGGAGCACAGGAAGAGGGGCCTCCTGATACCAAGCAGGGAAGACATAGATGTCATGATAGGGAAGCAGGCGCCGAGGAGCGCGGCTATAATAAAGGACAAGAAGTACAGGGGCGCCATAGTGCTCCAGCCCCCACAGGGGGTCTTCTTTAACATAGTCGTGCTAGACTTCGCCAGCCTGTACCCCTCCGTCATAAGGAACTGGAACCTCAGCTATGAGACCGTTGACAACCCCTACTGCCAGAAGTACGTTGAGGCGCCAGAGGTTGGGCACCGGATATGCATGGACAGGAAGGGCATATCAAGTCAGCTGGTGGGCCTTCTGAGGGACTTCAGGGTCAAGGTCTACAAGAGGAGGGCCAAGGACAAGAACCTGAGCGATGCCGAGAAGCTCTGGTACGACACCGTGCAGGCCGCTATGAAGGTCTACATAAACGCCAGCTACGGCGTCTTTGGCAACGAGTCCTTCGCACTCTACAGCCTCCCCGTGGCTGAGAGCGTCACTGCAATAGGCAGGGCGACGTTGCTTGAGACCCTGCGCAAGGCCAGCGAGCTGAACCTCCACATACTCTACGGCGACACTGACAGCCTCTTCGTCTGGGACCCACCCAAGGACGCCCTCAACAATGTCATAAAGTACGCGCAGGAGAAGCTAGGCATGGACCTTGAGATAGACAAGACCTTCAGAATAGTGCTCTTCAGCGGCCTCAAGAAGAACTACGTTGGCTTTGATAACAGCGGCTACGTTATAAAGGGCATGGTAGCAAAGAAGAGCAACACCCCTGAGTTCATAAAGTCCGAGACGAGCGACATCATGAAGATACTGAGTTCCATGCAGGGCCCCGAGGACCTGGAGAAGACCCTTGACCTGCTGAGGGGGAAGGTCCAGGAGATATACACTAAGCTTAGGAGGAGGGAGTACACGCTCGACCAGCTTACCATATCAGTGATGCTCAGCAAGGACCCGATGGAGTATAAGAAGAACACCCCGCAGCACGTTAAGGCCGCGCTCCTGCTTATGAACGAGGGCGTGCCCATAAACAAGGGAGACATAATATCGTTCGTGAAGACAAAAGACAAGGTCGGGGTCAAGCCAGTGAGGCTGGCGAGGCTCTCGGACGTTGACACCTCCAAGTACCTGGAGTACGTCAGATCCGCCTTTGAGCAGTTCCTCCTGGCCTTTGGGGTCAGGTGGGACGAGATGGCTGGCGTCAAGAAGCTGATATGAGCGTCAGGCCTCACACGGCTCCTCATCCCTGAAGTCAGGCCGAAGTCGCTCCTCATCCGCCTTGCCTTTGTTGGCAACGATCGCCTAAAAGTCCTTCCTATAATATATCAAAAATAAATGATATTAATTGAAAAAGCTGTGCTGTCTTTACTTGGGGCTCCTTATACCCCACAGCTTCCTGGCCGTGACCTTGAGGCCAGCGCTTATGGCGTCAAGTATCTTGGGGTTGAGCTGCATCCTTGTCCTGGCGGGCGGCGGCGATATCTTGCTGAGCTGGAGGCCCAGGCTAAGCACCGAGGAGAGGACCTCGCGGGAGCCTGGGTACTTGGCGCCACCTATGAGGCCAGCGAAGTAGGGCGCCCAGGCCGTCGGGTCCCTGCTCCTCCTAGTTATTACTAGGAAGCCGCCGACAGCGGCGCCGACCTCAGGCTTCAGTCTGTATGAAGTGTAGTTCCCCGTGCTGGACTCCTCCTCTATGTAGTTGCCCTGCCTGAGGGCAGACGATATCATGTCAAAGAGCTGCTGGGCCTTCCTGCCGCCTATCCTGACGAGAGTGGCCTCCCTGCCCTGGGATCCGGGGCCCCTGAACTGAATCACTAGGCCCCTGGCAGTCTTCCTGAGCACTAGCCTGTACGTCACGGGCTTTGAGCTCTCCTCAGCCGCCAACCTAGCTCACCTCTACTACTCAGCAGCACAGTGGTAGCCAGCTAAATTATAGTTTTCCTCCCGGAAGCCAGGAGTATCATTTATGTGAAAAAGCGCCTGGAAATACCGTTACGTGAGACCTAAAGGCTAAGGCTCTCAGGGTTCAGCGGGGCCTCCACCCCACGGCGTAAGCTACAGCCGTGCCGAGACCCACCACGGCAAGGTTAATGGCAAGCGACGTCATGCCTATGTAGACTTGGTAGCCAAATATCGGGTATGTCGAGCTGACTAGCGGGCCGAAGTGGTTTGCATAGAGGAGCAGCATGATTCCTGAAAGCATCCCTGCAGCCCAACCTGCTATCAGGGAGTACCTTTCAATCTTCCTGGTGAGAAGCCCAAGGAAAACAGGGGGCAACGTCTGCAGTATTATGATGCCTCCCGTGAGCTGGAGCTGTATCGCGTAGGTCAGTGGAGTGGCGAAGACGAAGCCCAGGGCCAGGAACTTGAAGACCACCGCCGCCCACTGGGCTGCCTTTGTCTCGCCCTTCTCGCTCAGCCTGTGAAATGGCTCTATCACGTTTCTTACCAGGAGGTTGGCCTGAGCTATTGCCATTATTGCAGCAGGTACCATGCCTCCCACAAATATACCTAGAAGCACCAGGCCTGCGAACCATGACGGGAGCAACGTAGCGGAAAGCGCAGGCACCACCAGCAGGCCCCTCTCCGCTGCCGGGAACTGGGTCAGGAACTTCATTGTGGCGGGCGAGCCGTAGACCAGTATCCCGAGGAGGGCCAGTATGGCCAAACCTATACCATAGACTGGAAGCAAGGCAGTGCTGTACCTGAGGGATTTCCTCGACTCGGCGCTCAGCGAGCCGTTGATACTGTGCGGGTAGAGGTAGAGCGCCAGCGCGCTCCCTATGAAGAGGCTCTCATACGCTGGCGTGAATGCCGCCTTAAGCGTCTCCACGCCACTTGCAAGCTTGTGCTGGGCCGCTGCGCTGAATGCCGTCGAGAAGCCCCCCTTTATGGAGAGCGGCACGATCACTATTAGCGATATCACGCCGAGCCAGACTAGGGCGTCCTTAAGCACGGCCCCGAGGGCTGAGCCCCTGAGCCCGCTGGTGTAAGTGAACGCGGCAAGTATTGCGAAGGCTATTAGCAAAGCTACCTCAGAAACAACCCTTGCGCTTGAGACGCCCGCCATCATGACCTCAAGCACGACCCTCATGCCATCTATCTGGAGGGCTATGTAGGGCAGCTCCGCCACTATGCCAGTCAGGGCAACCAGTATAGCAAGGGTCACGGAGTTAAACTGGTCCTGAACGAAGTCAGCTGCAGTTATGTAGCCCCTCTCCCTTGACTTGTCCCAGAGCATTCCCATGAAGAGCATCGCCAAGGCGAACGTTAGTGAGACGTAGGGCACCGCGAAGAAAGCTAGGGCCCCCTTAGCGTATTCGAGGGACGGAACGGCAACGAACGTGTAAGCTGTGTATAGGTCAGCGCCTATGAGGAACCAGGCCAGGAATACCCCGAGCCTCCTCCCAGCCAGAGCCCACTCGTGAAGCTGGGCTAGGTTACCCCTCCTCCATCTGGCCCCATAGAAGCCGAGGAAGACGAAGAGCGCGAAGACCGTCCAGAAGGTAATCCAGCCCGCCAGGCCCAGCAAAGCGTCTCACCTCTCCCCACTACGGCTTAAGCCGCGCTCCCATATTATGGCGGCCGCTATGTAGAGAACTGCAGATATTGCCAGCCAGAGGGTCTGGGACCAGTAGAAGAAGGAGACGCCGCCAAGCGATGGGCTCACCATGTTGTAAGCTGGGTAGGTCATGTAGTACACGAGCGGTATGAGCAGAAGTACAGCTATAGCGACCTTCTCACGCGTGGTAAGCTTACCACCCATAATAAGCCCACCACCCTATATTATGCCATTCTAAGCTAACAGTATATTTGCTTTTAGTTTGTAATATATATACTTGATAAAGCACTACAGCGTTTTGCTAAAAATTACCACGTCCAGGCAAGATTTGACTGAAGGGCCTAGAGCTTAAGGAGAGATTTAAGCTTGACGAAGCATCAGACGTGGGGGTTAACTTTGAGCGCTGGTGAGGAGGGCCGCAGGCGCCTTACAATTAAGGACATAAACGGCCTGTGGATAGAGTATGACAAGCAGAGCGACACCCTTTACATAGGCTTCGGCGAGGGTGAGGCCGAGGAAAGCTTTATGCTTGACGACGGAACTATAGTCAACGTGAGCGATGATGAGCTGATAAGCATCGTAATTCAGAACGCCAGCGAGAGACTTAATCTCTGAAGTTCCCAGCGCTTGAGGAGACTGTTATTAGGGCGTCCTGAAGAGCCCTCACGAGCCTCTCAAGTCTCTCAAAGTCACCCCTGACGTCAACGAACCTGCTGGCCTGCTCCAGCGTCTCCCTCTCCCTCCTCGAGCCGGCCATGATATAGTAACCTAGCAGCGCCTCAAAGTCCTGGCTCCTGGCGAGGCAGCAGCTGGCAATCATGCTGTACTCGTCCACCGCCTTCTCAATGCTATCCCTTACGTTCCTGAGCGATACCAGGTACTCGCTGAGCTGTCCCAGGGCCTCCTCCCTGTCCCCCTCGCGGAGCGCCATGTAGAGGTTAAGCTGCTCCCTTAACCTCTCCACCAGGTCAGCGTGCTCCTGGAGGGCCTGGGCTACCCTAGTGACGCTGAACTGAAGCAGGCCCTCGACGTTGCTGCACTTTACCTCGCAGCTCATCAGCGCGGCGCCCTCACCGTGACGGTGCTCCCGTCAGCCACACCGCGCTCCTTCATCTCGTCAGGGTTAGCCCAGACGGTAGTGTCGTCCCCGATAGAGTCGTCTATGGCAACCTTGAACCTCAGCCTGAGCTTGCCGCCAACGGCAAGCTCGACCTCGTCCACTATGCCAAGCTCTGAGGCAAGATTCTTTGAGAGCTTTATGGTGCCCTGCTCCACGCCCTGGTCATGTACGAGCTTCACCCTCTTCTCGCTGATCTTAGACTTCTTTGAGTATATGGTCGAGGCTGAAGGTATAAATGAGAGCATCTTATTTACGTCAACCTTCTCCTGGTCGCTCGAACTCATGATCTCTACCCTTCAGACCTTACCGGGGTCCCGAGGCTCTCTATGTCAGCCAAGTTATAAATAAATTTCTTCAAGGCCCCTGGGGCCTCCTCCAGCTTAAGCCTTACCTGCCTCCACGTGTCCCTGTCCCTCATAGTTACTGTGTCATCCTCAAGCGACTGGTAGTCCACGGTGAAGGCCGCTGGGACCCCTATCTCGTCAGCCCTGGCGTACCTCTTGCCTATGCTGCCGCTCTCATCGTAAATGACCGCGAAGCCGGCGGACGCCAGCCTGTCCCTCAACTCAAGCGCCTTCTGCCTGAGCCTCTCATCTCCTTCTATCAGGGGCAGCACTACGGCGTCCACGGGGGCCAGGTACCTGGGCAGCGAGAGGACCACCCTGCCCTCCCTCTCCCTGTAGGCCCTCTCAAGAGCCACGTAGAGCAGCCTGTCAGTCCCAAACGAGGGCTCAAACACGTGAGGCACGTAGGTCCTGCCGCTGACCTTCTGCTCAACCTCAACTATCTTTACCGCCGAGGCTGGGAACTCAAACTCGCCCACGACAAGCTTCCCCCTCTCCTTGAGCTGCCTCTCAGCCTCCTCGGGCGGCACCGACTCAGCAAGCCTGACGGCCTCAGAAGCCTTTGACCTAAATGTGCGGCCCGCGTACGCCAGGTCAACTATGACCTTCTTCACTTTCTCCACGCGAGGCTCCTTGTACGGCTCAAAGACGCTGAGGTCCTGTCCGCTGTACTTTATGTGGCGGCTCAGGTCGTAGTCCCCCCTGTAGGCGTACCCTGCGACCTCGACCCAGCCCCACCTCGACGTCTTTACCATCTGGTCGAAGACCTGGGTCGCGTAGTGGGCCTTCTCCTTCGGCCCCTTCTCCTCGAAGAAGGTCTCGTCCTCGGGGACCCCAATGTACTTGACAAGGTCGAGGCCAACCGCCATCCAGTAGGCCATGCAGGGGTGGGCCACTATGCCCTTCTCTATGAGCTCCCTCACTGTGAACTCCTGGGGCTCGCCGCCCTCAAGGCGCACCTTGTACTGCCTGACCCTCAGCCTGCGGTCCATCACCTTGTCAAGGTTTGGGCACTCCTTTGACTGGGGGTCGAAGAAGAACTCCATCTCCATTATGGTGAAGTCCCTGAGCCTGATCATGCCCTGCCTTGGGCTTATCTCGTTCCTCCCTACCCTGCCTACCTGGGCTATGCCCAGTGGCATCCTGCCCCTCATAGTCTCTAGGACCCTCTTGAAGCCCAGGAACATGCCCTGGGCAAGCTCTGGCCTCACATAGCCAACGCTACCCTCATAGGGCCCTATCTGTGTCTTGAAGAGGAGGTTGAATGTCGTGACCTCCGAGAGCTCGCCGCCGCAGATGGGGCACCTTATGTTGTTCTCCCTTATCTTCCTCGTCAGCTCCTCAGGGCTCAGGCCTTCAGCGCTTACCTTGAGGGCGTCCTCAACAAGGTGGTCTGCCCTGAATATCCTGCCGCACTTCGTGCACCTGACCACGGGATCCGTGAAGCTCTCGACGTGGCCGCTGGCCTCGTAAACTATCGAGGGCCCTATGAGGGGCGTCTCTATCTCAACGACGTAGTCCTGGTGACTAAATACGAAGAGCCTCCTCCACGCGTCTATTATCTTGCGCTTCACCGCGACCCCGTAGGGGCCTATGTCGTAGAAGCCCGCGAGTCCTCCGTATATCTCGAAGCTTGGCCAGAAGAAGCCCCTCCTCTTAGCCAGCTCCACCATCTTGTCGTAAATGTCCTGCTCCACCATCTTGGCCGCTACCTCGGCTACACCCTGTGTATGAGGTTTTAATCTATTGTAGTGGCAATAGCTGGGAAAGGACCTTGGGCCTGGGAAGGCTTTACATAACGTCAGCCAACAGGGTCTTCGCGGGCATTGAGGGGAGCCCTAAGTCTGCCTACAGGGTGATAGGGGTCCCATATGATTCTACCACAAGCTTCAGGCCAGGCACAAGGTTCGGCCCTGACGCCGTGAGGCTTGCCGCGGCTGGCCTTGAGAGCAACAGCGCATTCATAAAGGACGTGTTCCTCGAGGACCTGTCCCCCTACGACGAGGGCGACGTTGCTGTATCGATAGGGGACACCAATGAGACCATCTCAAGGGTTGAGACTGTCATAAGGGAGCTCAGCTCCTCGGGGCTGCCAGTCATGATTGGAGGGGAGCACACGGTGACCCTTGGCGCCCTCAGGGCGTTCGCCGAGAGGAACCCCTGCGTAGTCATGTTTGACGCGCACCTTGACCTGAGAAACGAGTACCTTGGCCTTAAGGTGGGGCATGCGACCTTCATGAGGAGGGCCCTTGAGCAGGTCAGGGTGCCGAAGCTGATCTACGTCGGGGCCAGGGCCCTCTCGAGGGAGGAGCTGGAGTTCGTGAGGACTAGGAGCAACATAGCTGTGTTCAGCCCAACCGACATAATGGCCTTGGGGCCCGTGAACGTTGCCTCAAGCATATCATCGCACCTCAAGGACTGCGAGGGCTTCTACCTCACCGTTGACATGGACGCCTTCGACCCGGCCTACGCCCCGGGCGTCGGAAACCCTGAGCCCCTGGGCCTCACGCCATACGATGGCCTCTACATGGTCTCCCGCATAGTGGATGAAAGGCTCCTAGGCGTTGATGTCGTTGAGGTCTCGCCCCACTACGACCCAGGGGGCGGCACGGCTGCCCTGGCAGCCAAGGTACTGATAGAGGCCATGATAAAGCACTACGTCTCCTCCAAGGACTCTAAACAGCGTAGACCCTCCTAGGCGCCACTATAGTAGATGGGGCCCTGACCTTCACAAATATCCTGTAGCCGCAGCGCGGACAAACCATGCTGTAGTACTGACTCAGCTCGCTCTTACTTACCTTGTAGCCGCACCTCAGGCACATGTAGTAAACTTCCCTTGGCTTTATCCCATAGAGCTCCTCCGGCGCCTCAGTCCCCTGGGCCTCAGGCGCCCCAGCCTGCTCCTCAGACAACGCCTGACCCCAGCTCACCGCTCCTGCAAACGTATATATCCCTGTTAGCTGTACCTTAAGGTGAGCGAGAGGTGGCTGTAAAAGCCCATGTCTGAGAGCCTGGACTGCGGAGGACTTCCTCCTGAGATCTGCGAGCAGCTTAACGCTGAGCAGCAGGTTATTAAGATAAGGCTTGAGGTCAGGAGGTTCAACAAGCAGGTCACCGTTATCGAGGGCATAGACAGCAAGCAGTTCAACCTTAAGGAGATAGCCTCAAAGCTTAAGAGTGAGCTAGCAGCAGGCGGCACGTACAAGGACGGCAGGATAGAGATACAGGGAGACCACAGGAGGAAGGTGAAGGAGATCCTCGTCAAGATGGGCTTCCCTGAGGAGAACATAATGATAATAGAGTAGAGAGGCAGGTTAGTAATTTAAGCTAAGAATAATTAATTTAAAAACGCCCTTTTTGATCATCTTACGGCCAGCTCCTGTGCCGGCACGGCTAGACCACGCTCAAAGCCCACCGGACCCTATTTTATTAGACCCTGCGCACATAAGCAACGCACTTTTAAATGCATGGCTAGGGTATCCAGGCAGGGTTAGCTTTGAGGCCCCTGGCCATATACGTCGGTGGCTCAACTTTGACGTCAACGGTACCTGGCCTCAGCATAGCCGGCCCCTCGCCGGAAGGGACGCTGTACACGCCCTCCCTTGACCTTGAGTACTTAGTCCTTGGAATGCCAAAGACCCTAAATGTCGTGCCCATGACACCGGATGGGTTGCCAACCCCGGCCGTTATAACTAGAGCAGTCCTCGAGCTGATCAAGGTTCCCTACCTAGTAGTTGACGCCGGGACATACTATGGTATAAGGGCCCCTCACGTGAAGCTCCCAAGCGCCAAGCATGGGGGTAACGTAGCTGAAGGCCCCGCGCTGCAGCATGGCACTGCATCCCTCCTGCTCCAGGAGGGCAGGGCTCTCGGCCTGACAGTGTCAAGGAGTCACGACGTTGTACTGATAGGAGAGAGCATACCGGGAGGTACCACCGTGGCAGCCGCTATAATGAGCGCAAGCGGCATGGACGGCGTCGGCTACGTCAGCAGCGCGTCGCCGGACAACCCGAAGGACCTGAAGAGGCAGGTGGTCTCAAAGGCCCTCAGCAGGCTCCGCGGTGGCCTGGACGTCCTCTCGATAGTGGACGAGGTGGGGGACCCAGTACACGTGACCATGGCTGGCATAGCGATCGGCGCCTCTGAGGCCGGGGCTTCTGTAGTGCTGGCCGGCGGCACTCAGATGGGGGCTGTCCTTGCTATACTTAGGGGCCTTGGCTTTGACACCAGCAGGCTATCAGTGTGGACAACAAGGTGGATAGCGGATGACGGAAGCTCCAACATACAGGCTATAGCTAAGGCCTTTGACGTCCGCGACCTTGAGGTCTCGGAGATCAGCTTCTCCGACGCCCCGTATGAGGGCCTCAGGATGTTCGAGGCCGGCTTCGTTAAGGAGGGCGTCGGCGCTGGCGGCACCATGGTTCTGGCGTCTAAAATGGGCTTCTCTAATTCTGAGATAAAGTCAGCGATATACTCTGAGTACAAGAGGTTAAAGGACCTTGGTAAGGCTTAAGCTTGAGAGCGGCTACCTGGTAGTTGACCTGGGCTCACCAAGGCTTATAGCCACCACTGCTCACCCTAAAGGGCTTGTCACCGCCTCAAAGGTGGCCATAGTTCACGTCGACAAGGACGCGGACCTCTCGAGGCCTGATGACTTTAAGGCCTCCGTCAGAGGCAAGCTGGACCTCAGCGAAGACGATCCAGTGATGTTAACGGCCGTTGACGTAAACAGGTACAGGGAGGCCGTCGAGGGGGACTACGGGGTCCTGGCAACCGTAGGCCTTGCAAACGCCGCCTGTCACGGCATGGAGGCGACCTACAGGCCCCTCACTGCATCAACTATCAACATAGTAGCCTGGGTCCCTGACAGGCTTACAGTATCGGCCATCCTAGACCTATTTAGGGTCGTCGCTGAGACAAAGGCGGCTGCAGTGGCTGACCTAATGTTAAGGTGCGACGGCGGCAGGGCGACGGGAACGGTGAGCGACGCCATAGCGGTAGCTGCGGTCCCCAGCAACAACGGCTACCTCTGGGCCGGGCAGGCGACCACGGTGGGCTCCAAGGTGGCGGCGCTGACCTACAGGGCCCTCACTGCTGAGAGCCCCTCCGTTGATGATGAGCTCCGCTGGGGACTTGGGGTCAGCCTTGAGGAGCTGTTGGACGACGCCATTAAGCTGTACCAGGCGGCGCCGGTCCCAGGTTTAAACTCCTTAGAGGCGAGGGAGATCATCAGGAGGGAGCTGGAGAAAATCCTCCGGGACCCAAACGTCTGGCCATTCATAATAGCCGCCAGGGAGAGCGACCTGCGCGGCCAGTCGGGCCTCATACCCGGGCTCAGCAGGGATGAGTTTGAGGCTGACAGCAAGAGAATAATAGCTGACGAGCTCCTCGCCACGGCCCTCAGCGTTTACATTAATGGCTTCAGGGCGCTCACCGCAACGTACTGGGCTGACACGCTGAAGGGGAGGCTCGGCCTTAAGCTGTCGGCCCTGCCCATGTTTGAGGACGACATAGCTGCAGCCCTTGTGGCCTCTGCCCTCTCAAGGGTTTACGACAGGCTGCTAGGTGTTGGCAGTGTTTGAGGTCTCAGCCATAATGGCCGGCGGGGCTGGGTCAAGGATAGGCGGGCCCTGGAAGCCTGCAGTAAGGGTCTGCGGCAGGCCCCTTATAAGTCACGTGCTTGACGCGGCCCTTCAAGTCTCCAGGCTTGTCATTGTAGTAACCTCACCATTATCATCAAGGTACCTGAGGGGGTTAGCGGAGGACCCCAGGGCCTCGGAGGTGGTCCTTGACGGCGATGGATATCCAAGCGACTTGGGCAGGCTGGTAAGCATGATGAGGGCCAGGCCCCTTCTCGTGCTCCCAGCCGACGTGTACGGCCTCACGCCCGAGGTCCTTAGCCATGTCTATAGGCTGAGCACTGAGGCTGGGGAGCCCGTGGTGTCAGTTAAGGTCAACGGCAGCTACAGCGGCATCTCCGTCTTCAAGGGCTACCAGTTTGAGCCTTGGACAGACGTCAACATAAGCGCCAACGTAGTTAATGTAAATGACGGTGATGCACTTGACAGGGCCAGGAGCATGTGCATGGAGGCGTCACGGGGGTAACAGCCCGCCCGGGGCTATAGACTTCAGCGCCCCGGCCAACCCACTGGGGCCGCCGCCAGGGCTGGCAGAGCTTATCATGAGCTGCGCGTCCTCGCGCGTCTACCTGAGTTACCCTTCGCCAGGCCTCCAGTCAAGGCTCGCGTCGGCCGCCTCGGAGTACCTGGACGTTGATGAGGACCACATAGTGCTCTCCAATGGGTCAGCCGAGCTGCTCTCGCTGATCCCCCTGGCCCTAAAGGCCAGAAGCCTTGTGGTTGTTGAGCCTAACTTCGGTGACCACGAGCTTCTAGCCAGATCCGTGGGCGTCGACCTCCTAAGGGTCCTCATGCCTGCTGTAGACGACTCCTTCCAGGTGACCACCGATGACATAATAAGGGTCGCGAGGGCCGCCAGGTCCCCGGCGGTGCTGATTATGTCAAGGCCAAACAACCCGACGGGCTACCTCGCTGATGAAAGGCTAATTGACGATATATCCTCAAGGTTGCCCAGGGACGTGACCCTCGTCGTTGACGAGGCCTTCATAGGCCTTAGCTCCCTTGGCACGAGCCTTGGGGACCGCGAGGACCTGATAACGCTTAGGTCCTTCACAAAGGACCTAGCAGCGCCGGGCCTAAGGCTTGGGGCCATGGTAACCTCAAACAGGGCTGCGCTCAGAGCCGTCTCAGGCTCAATGCAGGCGTGGCCCGTGGACTCAATAACCGCGTGCTCCCTCTCGTCGCTATTAAGCGACAGGTCCGTCAGGGACCACGTGAGGCGCGGGAAGGACCTAGTCGCCAGGGAGCTCCCGAGGGTCAGCGAGGGCCTCAGGTCGGCAGGCTTCAAAACCTTCAGGTCGGCCGCCCCCTTCGTGTTGGTAAAGCACAGGAGGCCCAACCCTGACCTGAAGGATGCCCTCCTTGAACACGGCATCTACATAAGGGACGCCTCGAGCTTCTACTCGCTCGACAGGCACTACTCGAGAATATCAATAAGGTCGCCCAGGGACAACGACGTCCTTCTAAGCGCCGCGAGGTCGATAGGGCCTTGAGCGTTAGGGACCTCCTGGCGCTCTTCACGAGGCTGCCCGTGGGGTCGGGGAGCGTCGAGGGCGCTGCCTCAAGCTTTTACCTGGTCCCCCTGGTCGGCCTCGTCGAGGGTGCAATAGTCTCCTTAGTCGGGGTGGCCATCAGTTATCTCAGGCTACAGCTGCTGGCGGCGGCCCTCATGATTGCGGCTCACCTAGCTGTGACGGGAGGCATGCACATTGATGGGCTCGCTGACTACAGCGACGTGCTCGGCTCAGGGCTGAGGGGCGAGGGGGCCTTAAAGGTGCTCAAGGACCCAAGGAGGGGGTCGTTCGCTGTCGTAGCCGTGGTAGTTGCTCTCCTTGTAAGGTTCTCAGCCCTCTACTACCTGGCGGCGTCGCCAGTCATAATTATGGCATCGTACATCTCGTCGCTTGAGGCCTCATTTATAGTTGCGCGGCTTGGCGTGGAGGAGCCTTATGAGGGCATGGCGCGTCCCTTCACGAGGTCAGCTAAGTTGGCCGAGCAGCTGAGGCTTAACATTATCGTTTACGTGGCACTCATGGCGGCGCTGGCCCTGTTTGACCCTGTGAGCCTGGTGACGGCCCTCTCCTTGGCTGCTGGCCTCCTCGTCACACTTGACGCGAACTCAAGGCTTGGGTTTGTGAACGGCGACGTCATTGGGACGTCAATAGAGCTCGGGGGCCTCGTGGCACTCGTCGCAGGTGCCCTGGCTTGATCCTGCCGGGCTTCCTTT